>NZ_VOYT01000013.1:0-60111 GCF_013420145.1 Acinetobacter sp. YH12021 | reverse complement strand
AGTCGAGCAGTTTGGGATTCCATTTATGCTGCCCCTCCTGATAGGCATCCCGTTCAATCATGATCGTTTTAGCGTTATCAAACAGGATTTCCTGAGGTACTCCTGCAAAGAACTGAAATGCATTTTCTAGACCATCGATCCATGCATCCGTACGTTCATGATCATAAAATTTCACGAAAGTCGCTCTGGAATACCCTAATGTTGCGACAAAGGCTTTTAAAGTCGTGTTGTTGCGTCGAATCGTAGTGAAATCCACCTGCATTTGTTGGCCAGGTTGGGTTTCAAAACGAATGATCGGTTCCGGTTTGGCAACTGGTTTTAATGTTGCAAGATATTCCCTCAAGATCCTGATCTTTCCTGGATATCCCAACCCTAAAATTTCCTGGTAGAGTACAACAGCAGGAATCCATTCAGGATGAGCTGCGTTTACACGTTGGAGTAAATAGGGTTTATGCGACCTTGGGCCTTAGGGCGCAAGAACTGGCTGTTTGCAGGTTCGCTGCGCAGTGGTCAGCGAGCGGCAAACATCATGACTTTAATCCAGTCAGCAAAGCTGAATGGCTTGGATCCGTATGCCTATTTAAGTGATGTGCTGAAAAGGCTGCCGACGCATAAAGCGACCCAAATAGAAGAATTACTGCCACATCGCTGGAAATCCAACTCAAATTAAAAAATAGGCATGGGGTTCAGCGGACGCTTACGCTTTACAAGCCTGAACGATCTGCTGTTTAAATTCAGCACTGTATGTTCTTCGTTTTTTCGCAAGAGATGCGATGGATGTCTGATTATTTGTAGTCATAAATTTAAGTCCCCACTTGTTTCTAAGTGGGGACTAAATTAAGGCTTATAGGATGAATTCAGAAGGTGTGTTCAGCGGACGCTTACCGTTTTTTAGCAACAGGAGGTGTTGCTGAATATATATCCATGTTCATGGATTAAGTCCCCACTTGTTTTTAGGTGGGAACTAAATTAAGGCTTATAGGATCGCTTGGTAAGGCTGTGTTAGCCGGATGCTTACCTTTGAATTAATAACTTTTAACTCAATATCTAATAACAATCTTTAAACCAAAGGTGCTTAGGAGTTTCATCATAGATTCCAAAGTCGGATTACTATTGGGCTGTTCCATTTTTTGCAAAGTTTGGGGTGCTATTTTTGTGATTTTAGCCATTTCATTTAAAGTCAAATGAAGCTCAGTTCGGATATAACGAGCAACCTTGTAAAATGGCCAGTCAGGATTTTGATTAATCGTCTCCAATATTTCTTGGCGCTTTCTTAACTGCTCAATTGCCGTCATAGGTTTATAGCGCTTATCCACGTGCTAACTCCTGAATCTGCTGGCATATATTTTCAATCCGGTACTGACTATTTTGCAAAATCTCCTGAGAGATCTGCAATTTGTTCATTTCGGCCATCAATCCTCGATAGAGGGGTAATTGCTTGACTAACTCTGCCTGAATTTCATGATGTGAAATACCAGTTTTCGCTGTGACTTGTTCAATCACTGAACGCCAAATTGGCATACCACCATGATCATCTTTTTCCCAACGAGTCGTTCGTGCGATACCATCAGGATGTAACCACATCGGTGCAAAATCGTAGAGTGGAGTCAGTTGTATAATGCCATTATTCAAGCGTTGTATCGCTGTATTGCGGCTATGATTATCTTTATTGCCTAAGGCAACATTGGCCAAATCACGTTTAAGATATTCGAAGATCTCCTCTTTCGGATGACTACAACACTGTGTGAGTAATTCACAGATTTGATTATGAGTCATCCTAATACCAAAACCAGCTTTTCCACTTAGAGATGCAAGACTTTCCTGTGCAATACGCTGGACTTTTCCATCCTGTACGTAGCGATCAAATCTTGGAATAAACAGGGTTTTACCATGTAATTGTAATTCCTCATGTACGCGTAAACCCAAATAATGAGCAATTTTCATATAGTGTGCTTCATTAGTTAAAATTTTATTCAGGCTTTCGTCACTACCACGACTGAACTTCACTAACCAATGTTTTTTTACCTGATGATCTGCAAGTGTGTGATCTAAATAAAATAGGTCATCATGTCCTTGGGAGAGGAGTAGCTTTGGCCATTCACCTTGAACACCTGAAGAGCCGGCAATGAATAAGCCATAAGAGGCGAGCGATTCAATGAAGTGCTCTTTTCGTTCTATAATCTCACTTAGGCTAAAGCCTATATTTTGATCAGTCGGAAAGCTCCTTTGCAGCCACTCATGAGCTTCTTTAATACGTAAATGTCCAATCGGGTTGCCAGCTCCAGCTTTTAAAAGTGCCCAATCTGCTTGTTCTTGTGCATTTTCACTGTAATTTAGTTGTCTTAATAATTCTTTACGACCATAGCCCTGTGGAAGTAAATCCATTAAGAAAGCAGGCCAAGTTTCATTAATTTTATTTTGTACATTCACAGGAAAATGATAGGCGAGTGCATGGCCATCATGTAAGTCCATATAAGAAATTGCATATTCAAATAAATATGAAGTACGAGTTGGTGTTTGCCAACCATGCTCATTTTCACCCATCAACTCAACAATTGCACAGTCAAGCCACTGGTCATCCTGATAAATTTGAATGGTACAATATTTACTCATAACTTTATTAAAATAGTAAAATATATTAAATATTCTTATTATATACCTATTTTAATAAAATAATATTAATTATCTTTCTATTTGCTTGTTAGCCAGTATATTTCTACATGGGAATAACAAGTCATGTGAGTTGATCTCACCGGCTGCTATAGTTTGAGGCAACATCGTCAATAAACATTAGCAGACTACATTTATCAGCATGTCCTTCAAATTAATCATGATATGAGCCGTTAATAAGTCAGCTGCAATCATCCAAGAATGCGGTGTTTTCGTTAAAATATTGAATCCATGAATGCTGGTCAGCTTTTCATGCACTAGATTCAGCCACTTGAGTCTAAAAGGAGCTTGGAATTACAGGTTTGACCATGTGCAGTAGGAGCTGATGCAGATGGACCTTGAGCTTTATATTTTTTCAGTAAGCGTCTGATCTGGCGTTCTGAAATGTGAAGTAGCTGAGCAGCCTGAGATTGGGTGATGCGTTGATCACAGATTTCTTGCAAGACCGACAATCGTTTAAGTTCTTTATCCGACATAAACACCAACATATCAAACCGTACGCTTCGATAATCGCAAAAGCGAGTATTCTTTACTTTGGAGAAACCGGACATTTCTATTTTGGAGTTACAGTTGTACTTCGTATAATAGTGATTATGTTAAATAGACTAAGACTTTGTTGAAATTTTCTTTTATAATAAATGAAAACTTATGGCATTTAAGATAATGAAATTACTAAGCTTTATACTGTTATTTGTTAGTTGCAGTTGTTTTGCTTTATCTAGTGAAGAATTTGATAAACAGTATCAAAATTTAAATGGTGAACACAATAAAGCCGTAATTAATAATATGATCTATTCGAAAGACTATGATGATAAAAAAATCCCATTGTCAGAAAAAATAGAATCTAAAAGTAAGTGGTGTGACTTAACCAAAACTAGAATAAATTTATTAGATTTTGTGATTCAGAATTTTTCTTCTTATAAAGAATGGGTGAAAAAAAACAATCTTGATGATGATGCTAATTTGGATGATTTTAATAAATTCTATGAAAATCAACAAAAAACATATATTGGTTGTATGGCGGGTCTTGAAAAATTAAAGATGGATCAAAAAGTCGATTAAATTAGAAAAACTAAATTAACATAATACACCTTATACGAGAGACTGTAAATAAAACTGTGTAAACGCTTAAACTCCCCCCAACGTTGTTGGGGTCAAACAAAAGGTGTTTACCATGAAAGATGAAGCAATGTTGGGACTCGCTAAAGAGTTAGCCAAGAACCTAAAAACCGAAGCCGATCTCAATGATTTTAGTCGGGCTTTAAAGAAATTGACTGTTGAAACTGCCCTTAATGCGGAACTCACCGACCATTTAGGTTACGAAAAGAATAGCCCACGAACAGGCAAAAATGCTCGCAATGGTTACACAACGAAGCGTCTACTGACTGATGATGGTGAGTTTGAACTAGATACCCCTAGAGATCGTGAGGGTACATTTGAGCCACAGCTATCAAGAAAAATCAGACCCGTATCACGCAAATGGATAGCCAGATTTTATCCCTCTATGCCAAAGGTATGACGACTCGGGACATTGTTGCTACATTCAAGGAAATGTATGATGCAGATGTGTCACCCACCCTGATTTCCAAGGTGACAGATGCAGTTATAGAACAAGTCAAAGAATGGCAAAGTCGCCCTTTGGATGCCTTGTATCCTATCGTGTATTTAGACTGCATCGTGGTCAAGGTACGTCAGGATAATACTATCATCAATAAGGCTGTATTCCTTGCATTGGGTGTCAATACAGAGGGGCATAAAGAACTATTGGGGTTATGGATGGCAGAAAACGAGGGGGCTAAATTCTGGTTATCGGTTTTAACCGAACTCAAGAATCGTGGTGTGAAAGACATTCTAATTGCGTGTGTAGATGGCTTAAAAGGCATCCCTGATGCAATCAATACAGTTTACCCTGACACTCATATCCAGTTGTGTATTATCCACATGGTACGCAATAGCTTGAAATATGTGAGCTGGAAAGACTACAAAGCTGTTACTGCCGATTTAAAGAAAGTTTATCAATCTGTTACCGAAGATGCAGTCCTGTAAGCCCTGGATAAAATTGGTCAAAAGTGGGACGATAAATATCCTCAAATCAGTAAATCATGGCTTGTCAACTGGTCGAATCTCAACACGTTCTTTGCCTATCTAATGGACATTCGCAAGGCGATTTATACCACCAATGCAATTGAATCCTTGAACAGTGTCATTCGCCATGCCACCAAGAAAAGAAAAATCTTCCCAACCGATGATTCTGTGAAAAAAGTGGTATATTTAGCGATTATGGCAGCAAGCAAAAAATGGACGATGCCCATTCAGAATTGGAAAGCTGCCATGAATCGTTTTAGTATCATGTTTGAAGAACGTGTAACCAAGTATTTTTAAAACAACATTTACACAGAATTATTTACACCCTCACAGAATTAGGTCGTCCTCATACCCAAGTTGTCACTTGAGTTCTGTTCAGATAAGAAGGTGCTGTCTTTTAAATCTTTGTGCAACAAAGCCAATCATATTGAAAATTTAACTTCACTTAACAAAATACTTATTGATCTCTTCATAGAAACTGCTGTTAATGAAATGATATATTCTGAAAAGTTAGTATGATAGTCATAACTTACATATATTTTTCAGGCTATGTCACGTTTGTCTACCTTTGGGTCTAAATGAATCAAATAGCGATTTTCCAACACAGATTTAAATCGTTATGATTTTCTAGTTAACTCTACAGTTTTACGGGGTGAACCGTACCGGGTTTGTCGGAGACTTTTTATTTAAGTTAGGCTACCTGACCTAACGGATTAATTTTATCATAGTACATTGCTTCAAACTCAAAAGGCGATACATAACCTAGTGCACTGTGTACATGCTCTTTATTGAATCAACCTACCCAGTTTAGTGTCGCAAGTTGTACATCTGCTAAACCTTGCCAATCTGCTTTTAGATATTCAATCACCTCTGTTTTGTATAAGCCATTCACCGTTTCAGCCAGAGCATTATCGTATGAATTACCAGTCGTACCGACTGATGCTCGTAAATTTGCTGCTTCTAAACGATTGGTATAGCGAATGGAAAAATATTGCACACCTCTGTCGGAATGATGAATCACATTCTTTGGCATGCCTCGATCGTGCAATGCTTGCTCTAATGCATCAAGCACCATATCTGTATTCATACGTGTTGATACTTTCCACCCAACAATTGCTCGTGAAAACACATCAATAATAAATGCGATATAGATCCAGCCTGAATTTGTTTGAATATACGGGTGAGTAGACCAAGGGAATTTCACCCTTAGCCCCTCGCAGAACCGGACATGAACCTCTCAGCTCATCCGGCTCCCATTATCCAACCGATGGTAAACATCCCATTTTCCAGTGCACAAAGGCATTTGGAAAATCACGCGCAAGTCGCCCTAAGGCATATCTAGCCCGTCTTTTATGACGGGCCAAGTTTTTATACTTACGCCTCATCCAGCGTATAAGATAAGCATTCATGTGTTGCCAGATCGCTGACATTGCTGAACCATGGAATCGACCATAGTATTGCTGCCAGCCTTGAAGAATTGGATTAAATATTGCAGATAAATCACTTAATTCGCGATTACACATCAGATGTAGATGCCATTTCCGAATAGTCTGTCGCATTGCTTTAAGTGCATCACGACTGACTGCAGGAGAGAAATTTACATAAACTCTTTTATACTTGTCCACAGCCTTACGGGGCCTAAACGTGTACCCGAGAAAAGTAAATTGAACATCTGGATATGCTTGGCGACGATTCACATCTTGGCAATAAACAATCTTTGTCTTATCTGGATGCAATTCGAGTCCACATTCACGAAATCGTGCACCAATCTTTTGTAAAACAAGTTTGGCTTGAGATAAACTTCGGCAATGAATTACGCCATCATCTGCATAACGGCAGAACCGTACACTTTGAAGATGTTTCGTAATCCACATATCAAAAGCATAATGCATAAATAAATTCGCCAATAAAGGACTCACAACACCACCTTGTGGTGTGCCGCGATTCCTTTCTAAAAGATGGCCATTTATGTGTTGCATTGGTGCTTTTAACCAACGTTGCACATATAAAAGAATCCATGGAATTTCACAGTGTTTCTTGAGTGCACGCATTAGTAAATCATGGTCGATGTTATCAAAGAGACCTTTGATATCAAATTCCACAACCCAGTCATAATCCCAACTTCGTCTCCTCACTATCGCAATTGCATCATGGGCAGAACGCCCCGGACGATATCCATATGAGTTTGGATGAAATAATGGATCAATTTTCGGCTCTAATAAGAGCTTAACTGCTGTTTGCGCGACTCGATCTGCAACTGTTGGAATACCTAGTATACGCACGCCACCTGACTTCTTTGGAATCGGAACAGCCTTAACTGGCGGTGGAAAATAACTGCCAGAACAAAGTCGATTCCATAGTTTGTATAGGTTGTTCTTTAAATGCTTTTCGAATTGCTCAATAGATTCATGATCAACGCCTGGAGCGCCACCATTCTCTTTGACTTTTTTAAATGCCTCCCAGATTAACGCTTTAGGAATGTTAAATGGTTTGGTCATAAAGTTTTGCTCCTCCTGCTTGCACAGTTGACAAATCCGTAGACCTGGATAATGCAACCCCTTCGCTCCATTACCATTACAGTAACTTCAACACTACTACGAGTTGCTCCGCCCCTTGGTGACGCATTGCTATTATCAGCCTTGCCTTTTGAGCTTGTGCCTTTCGCTTGACATCGCCACCGAAGGTTCCCGCAGTTCAACGTAAGAGCCTGAATTAGGATCGCGCTGCCTCTACGCCGGACACCGAATGGCCCGTAAGCAGGTAACGGCCAAACTAATCGCGGGGTAACTTCCATCCCCGGTTTTGATGTCATTTGAGTACTTTCGACACTTGAACGGCAGTTCACTGTTGTTCGCCTTCCTAATTCTTACCTGACATCTCTACGATGCCTTTTCCATAACGCTCACGACCGGGACTTTTGATCCAAGCCGCTTATGGTGGTTTGCTACCTGCTCCTGCAAGCCGATAGCGAGGGGCCATACCCTCATCTCTTACGCCGCTTGCTGCGGCACACTAAAGTCACTTACCCACAGTTGGTCAGTTCGATCAGCATTAAAATTACGTTTCACTAAATCATCTGCTCGTTTTTGGTCATCTCGGTTACGGGTGGTTTGTTTATTCTTACCACGCCAAACACCTTGTATAGCTAGCTTCTGCATCAATCGAGCAACTGTACAACGTGCGATAACATAACCTTCACGTTTCAATTGTTGCCAGACCTTACGCACACCGTATCGACCTGAACTTTCTTTCCAAATACGTTTGATTTGCTCTGCATGATGTAAATCATGCAGAGCACGTTTCGCTCGATGTTCTGGATTCTCAGCGAGATCTAAAGTTCGGTAATAGGTTGAAGCTGCGATCGGTAAAATCCTACAAATCGCATCAACACCATATCGATCTTTATTGTTATGGATAAAATCCACCATTATTTGTGTGGGCGGTCGAGCTCCGCCTGGGCGAAAAAGCGGCTGCTTTACGTAGAATTTCATTGGCACGCTTTAATTCTTTAATTTCACGTTCCATTTGCTTCATTTTTTCTTGATCAAATATCTGTTGTACTTTAATAGGATTTTGCTGATCTAAATGCTTTTGATGCCAGGCACGAAGTGTTTCAGGAGTACAACCAATCTTAGGCGCAATTGCTGTGATTGCAGCCCAAGTAGATGGATAATCTTTTTCAGACTCAATCAATAATTGAACCGCTCTATCTCTGATTTCTGGGGTATATTTTAATTTTGTTATCGGGATAGTCTCTCAGAATATTGACTCTCCGACAAACCTGGTACGGTTCAGCTCACCACTCCAATCAGAGACGTTGAATGGTGGATTAGCAATGATGTAATCCGCTTTAAGGTCTTTGTGTGCATCATTGAGGAATGAACCCTCGGAGTTCCATTTCACATGCTCTAAGTTAATGCCACGAATGGCAAGGTTCATCTTAGCGAGTCGCCATGTTGTTTGATTGCTCTCTTGACCATAGATCGAGATGTCATCGACTAAGCCTTGATGCGACTCTACAAACTTCTCAGACTGTACGAACATGCCACCTGAACCACAGCAAGGATCGAATACACGTCCTTTGTATGGCTCAAGCATTTCTACCAATAAACTCACGATAGATTTAGGCGTATAGAACTGTCCACCTTGTTTACCTTCAGCTAAGGCGAACTCACCAAGGAAGTATTCAAACACGTGTCCTAGAACGTCAGCAGAGCGAGATTTGGCATCACCTAATGTAATGTTACCAATAAGGTCTATCAGCTCACCTAAGCTCGTTGGATCGAGATTCTGACGTGCATAGACCTTAGGAAGTACCCCTTTCAGTTGAGGGTTCTGATTCTCAATGGCTTCCATTGCATCATCTACGATCTTACCAATGGTGACTTGCTTTGCTTGGTTTAAGAGGTATGACTAACGTGCAATCTCAGTAACGAAGAATACGTTGTATGCAGTGTATTCATCACGATCTTCAGGATCAGCTCCTGCAAAAATCACCCTCACCTTCAACCAACAGGTTGTAATGAGCTTCAAATGAATCAGAGATGTACTTGAGGAAGATTAAACCAAGGACAACATGCTTGCACTCTGCAGCATCAATGTTCTTACGAATTTTGTCTGCTGCTTTCCAAAGAATGACATCTATAGGTTCTTGTTTGGTTTGCTTTGGAGTACGAGCCATGGAATTACCCTTTAATGAATAACTTATCTAATTTTAGTTAAGCCAATAATACCCAATAATACGCTCGTGTGTAAGTATTGATACGTCGTTTCTTGTCGTACAATTTAAGTATTAAAAAAGTGTAGCAAGTTGCTACACTTTTCAGACTAATCACAAAACCCACTTTAGCGATCGTTAAAGTGGGGGTATTTTCTAGACTTACATCACTAATTCATTGTTATTTACTTTTAAGCATATTGTTGGCTAAAAAATACAATAAAAATTAACTTCGATAAGTGCAAGATGATTTTCTTCAAGTTTTGTGCTGTAATTGACAGTAAACATTGCTGCGTTACTTGCATAACAGTGACCGTGTAATTATTTTGCAACGGCAAAATTCTTTCACAGTCTCCTTATCGGGACAATATAGATGCGCGACACGTTCATGAATGATATTGAGATCAATCGCTTTGTCTATTTTACGTATAAGATGATTTTTAGGAATAATCTCTTCTAGCGTAACCATATCAATTTCAGTTTGGGTATAATTTTTCGCATGTGATAATTATAAAAAAGTCTCACGTAAGTGTGACAATTTTATGAGCAAAATGAAAATTGTAGCAAGTTGCTACACTTTTTCACTTTTCTGAATAAGCTGTTTTAAAAAATCTTCTAGTTGTAAAAGACTAGCTTCATCAATTTCTGAAATTTTAAGAGAGATCTTGAGCTGTTTTTGATTCAGTTTGATATTTCCAGCAACCTTACCATCATATTCGATTTTTCTTACCACTGATGTCGTGGTTACTTTTTCTGGATCTTGACTCAATAGTTTTTCAGCATAAGAAGTAACTTTGCTTTGCTCCAGTTTTTTTTCTTTTAATTTCTCCCAAGCACCGAGTAAAGCTGTTTCCGCCTCCGAAAGTTGCTCTATATGATCCGATAAAAATTTCTTGAACGCTGTTGCAGCAGTACGGCCGACTAGACCTGGCTCCAAATCCAGGTCATTCAACATTGCTTTAGGCAGCTTTTCATACGATAGATATTTGTACATATCTTCGCGATTTAAACCCAATGAATTAGCTAAACGTTGCTTGTTCTTCTTCAACTTTTCATCAAGTGAGTTCAAACCAATAAAAATTTCATAATCTGTCAGATCTTGACGCTTTAAATTTTCAGCTAGGGTTAACAAAGATGCTTCTTCATCATTAGCATCAATGATAATGGCTTCAATCACCGACTTGCCGAGTAATTGATGCGCCCGTAAGCGTCGCTCGCCTGCAATCAGTTCATATTTCAGATTATCAAGTTTACGCACTGTAATGGGCTGTAAAAGGCCGATTTCATTAATAGAATCCGCCAGTTCTTTTAATTGAGAATCTTCAAATACTTTACGCGGTTGGTTGGGACTGCGACTAATATCCTCAATAGGAACATTACGTCTAAATTCTTTTAGCTCTTTAATATTGTCTTTCTGTGCTAGCTGATGTTTTTCTGTATTTTGTTTCAATTTTTGAGCTAAAAGCTCTTTAGTGCTCGCCATAATACTCTCAGGTTTATACTTTCGCTACAATTTCATAAGCAAGGCTTTCAAAAGCCTTACGTACTTTCGAATTTTTCTCAACTTTCAAAAGTGGCTGTTGCAGAATCGCTGCTTGATTAACTTTAGTACTTTGAGGAATGGTAGTTTCTAAAATTTTGCCTACCTGTTTTAAAGCTTCATCCCGAATCAATTTACAAACATTCTGACGTTCATCATGTTTAATCAGTAAAGCGCCTAAAAGCTCTAAATTTGGATTAATACGTTTTATCTTTTCAAGATGGTTTAAAAGATCTGTTACCCCATACAGTCCATATTGTGATCCAGATTCGATAGGGATAATGACATGTGTTGATGATGCTAAGGCATTACTGGTTAATAGTTTAAGACTAGGTGGGCAATCAATTAATATGAAGTCGTAAAGATCTTTTAACAGTTCTAGCTTGATGCTTAATTCTTCTGAAGGACGAGGAGCTTCTTCTTTAAGCTGGTCTTCAGTTTTTCCTAAATTTAATGAGCCATAAATTAATGATACTTTTTCAAAATTTGTTTCTTCTTGTAATGCATCAGCTAATAATGAAATATCACCAACAAGTAATTCTGCTGAAGTAACAACAATTTCGCTTGGATGTTGGATCCCAATGTGTAAACTTGCGTTTGCTTGAGGATCTAAATCAATGACTAAAACTTTATTGCCAAGATTGGCAAGTTCAGAGGCTAGATGTACAACGGTCGTTGTTTTGCCACATCCACCTTTGTGGTTAGCAACCGTAATAATTTTTGCAGACATACGTGTCAGATGCTTCCGTATTTGAATGTTTAATAATATAAATAACTTTCACTCATCATACTATAGTTTTTAAATTTATAAATCTTATTTGTTTAGGTCTAAAACAATCTAAAAAACTAATTTTTAAACAAGCTAGCTTAATTAATAATTAGTATAATTATTTATTTAGCTAATTAATAATTAAGACTGTTTTTTTACTATATAAAACAAATGCTTATAAGTTTAAAAGTGGAGAGCTTGTCACCGTAAAGTGGAAGGTTTGTCACTCAAAGGTGGAAGGTCTGTCACTCAAAGGTGGAAGGTCTGTCACTCAAAGGTGGAAGGTCTGTCACCGTAAAGTGGAAGGTCTGTCACAAGAGTGGAAGGTTTGTCACTACTATTTTAGAAAAGGTTATATTTTTACAAAAAATCCTGTAAAAATAAATACTTAATTTGTTGATAAAGTTGGATAAACAATCTTTAAAGGTGGAAGGTTTGTCACTATGTGTTACCACCCTGTGGATAATTTTTTGTTATTGGATATTTCCTGATGATTATCTATTCATTTATACCTTTCAAATCTAATGAAAGGTGGAAGCCTTGTCACATCTAGGTTTCTATCTGACATAGCATACCTAAATTTGGAAGAAATAAGTGAAAATAGGTATTTTGAACTGTTAGTTTAGGGCTAAAGGTGGAAGGTCTGTCACTATCTGGTGGAAATAATATATTTTATTCCACTTTAAGGGTAATAAATCGTCAAAAATGCATAATTCTGATGACAAGCCTTCCACTCTTAGATTCTTGTGGTGAAAGTCTTGAAAGTTTTTCCACTTTTGTATATAAAAATAGAATTAAATATATAAATATCACGGTTATGACAGAATCAGAATCATTGCAAGAAGAATTGAATCATATTCCTTACTGTATAGGCAATATTCGTCATAATGGCGTTGTTAGCACTAGTAACCGCTTAATTCGCCCAATTGAGTTATCAGCCAATGAATATAAGGCGCTCCTATA
Organism: Acinetobacter sp. YH12021; assembly: GCF_013420145.1. Classification (NCBI taxonomy): domain Bacteria; kingdom Pseudomonadati; phylum Pseudomonadota; class Gammaproteobacteria; order Moraxellales; family Moraxellaceae; genus Acinetobacter; species Acinetobacter sp. YH12021. The sequence goes on along the minus strand of NZ_VOYT01000013.1, from coordinate 47,367 downwards.
TGCAATGGCTGTTGCAAATTATAGTGAGAAAAATAGGGTAAATGGTGAAATCACAGAACAAACCTATATTTATCTGTATAAGGATGATTTGGCAGATTTACTAGGATTGAATAAACGCAATTCGATTAATGTTGCAATAGACCGGATTTATAAAGAACTTTCATCTAGGGTGGCTCATTTTATTATTGAGGAACCTACTGATGATGGTAAGAGAAAGACTAAAAAAGTACATTCTGTCGTTCCTATTATCCGTGAGTTAAGATGGGAAGATGATTCTAAAAATGCCATTCAGATTCGTTTTACCAGTGAGGTGTTACCGTATTTCACGCAGTTGGCTGGGGGGAATTTCACCACCTATCAATTGAAACATCTGTTTGCCTTGGATTCTGTTGCTAGTATGAGTCTTTATACGTATTTCATTAAAAATGAATTCAAGTACGCAAGCCAAAAGAGTTATGAAGTCCCAATGCTTTTAGAAAACTTGAAAGCTCTGATTGATATTAATGAAACTAAATATGATCGCTGGGTAGATTTTAGACGCTATGTATTAGATAAAATAGTTGCAGAAATTAACGAAAATACAGATCTACAACTGGAGTATGAAACCATAAAAAAAGGGCGCCCAATTGTGGGTGTAAATTTTAAACTGCATCAGCGTATTACTGATAAAACACTAAATGAAACTGCTGTAATTGAAAAAATTTATCTTGATGTTCCATTTGAAGATAATGCATTAGTAAAAGAATTGGGGGCAAAATTCGATACGAATGTACGTTCCTGGTACATTTTTAATAATGATGAAAAGTATTCGCAGTTCAAGAAGTGGTTTAAAAAAGTTGGTTGTCTCACAGACTCTCAAGCAAATATAGTTATTAATGACACTTTATTTCAAATGGATTTTGCTGAAGTTGGTATGGGGTTGAATGACTTTAAACGTAATATGAAGCATAAACTTAAAAATAATCCGGAATTTGTACAAAGTATTCGTGATAGGCTGAATGATATTTTTGGTAAAGAGCTTGTCTAAGGAAAAGTGTAGCAACTTGCTACACTTTTTTTAATGTATCACTGGAGAATTCAAGATCTAAGCAAAATTGGATACAAAATATCTATGGTGTATAGCTGAATGAAAAATAGTTAAACGAATAGATTATTTTTTAGATTTTACATTTTGGTTGTTCCTCATATATTTTTGGAGAAAAAAGTTTTTCAGTGCTCAAAAAATGGTGTAGTTAAAGGGTAAAGATCAACCAAGTTTTAAGTATATAGGTGAATTTAGATAAAAAATTACTAAATACTTTTATAGCCTTTATATAAAGCGGCGGATCATGAATAATATTAAAATAGCCTAAGCTTATTAGCTTTGTTGTAAAAATTTACTCTGAGATGCTTCTTAATCTAGATATTTGATGCTGTTGCGTATAGCCACAAATGATAAGCTAAAGACCGTTTTAGCTAAAGATGATGACGACCTACTTGGCGATACCATTGATTTGTAAGTGTCTTCTAAACTCCATGCCAATCTTTTAATTTGGATCACTTTGTATGTCGGCAGCTTTTGCAGTACACCATTTAAATAGGCATACAGATCTAGACCATTCAACTTTGCTGACTGGATCAATGTCATGATGTTCGCAGCTCGCTGAGAACTGCGCATTGATCCAGCAAACAACCAGTTCTTACGACTCAAAGCCCAAGGGTGCATTTGGTTCTGCACCAGATTATTGTAAATAGATAGATTACTATCATCTGAATAGCGGCTTAAGGCTTGCCAGCGCTTTAGAGTGTAATTGATTCCCTTGGCGGTGGTAGAACTTGATGGCACCGTCAGATGATGTTGGTTGAGCCATTCATATAGTTGTTGCATCAATGGTTGACTATGCCGTTGCCGGTATTCGCAGCGTTGTTGCGCTGTACCGTCGGTCTTGTGCCTTAACTCTGCTTCTATCGCATACAATTTCTGAATCAGCACCAGTGCCTGTTCAGCAATCTGACTTTTCCCAGTGATATGCAGTTCATGGAATTTACGACATGCATGTGCCATGCAACCTACTTCAATGATCTGACCTGATTTGAAACGTGCTTTATAACCACTGTAATCATCACAGACCAGATGTCCCTGCCAGCCATTCAGGAATTCTTTTTCATGCAGACCTGAACGGTTTCTTGAAAGTCATAGATCACCGCCTGAACTGGATTGTACTGTGTGGTGGCATAGGCCCAGACATAACCTTTCTTCGGTTTTTCCCCCAATCTGCATCACCGTGACTGGCGTTTCATCTGCATGGATCCCCCCTTGCTGCAGCACCACCTGTTTTAAAGCATTGACCAGAGGTTCAAGTGTCTACACCACAGCGACCAATCCAATCTGACAGGGTGGATCTAGATATATCTACACCTGCGCGTAGAAAGATCTGGCGCTTACGATACAGCGGTAAGTGATCAGCATATTTGGATACCAGCACATGGCTAAGTAACTCAGGTGTCGCAATACCTTTATCGATAACATAGGCAGGCATCGTTTGCTGAGTCAGTGTGTCACATTGATCAAAAACCCATTTACCACGCACATGCCGTTCTTTATAGAACTGCGTTGGTCTGAAATTCAATTTTTCACTGATATCTTCGCCGATACGACGCAGTGTGCAGCCACAGCTGCATTGCGTTGATGCAAATTCATGCTCAATACGTACGGTTGCTAAATGATCTGGGATTAGTCGACGTTTAGGTTTATTTATTGTGGCTTTCTGTGCAGCTGCATCTGTTTTATCTGCATTTAGCCGTTCTAGCTCTAGATCAACTGCTGCGATATCTTCTTCGACCGCCTCATCCCATAGATGGATTTGTTTGGCAGTTAAGTGTTCATTTTTCTGGGCGAATTTATTCCGTTTAAACTACGCAAGTTCGTGCTCATGTTTTTGATTGAGGATAGAAAGATGTTGAGTTGTGACTTCAAGTTGCTGAACTTTGGCATCTAATAACATAAAACCAAAAAAAAATGGAAGAATTTATAAAATTTAGATTATTATTATTCAATAAACTATTTGTGTTTATTAGTAATTTTGATTTTTATGAATATTTCTTGATAAGTTAAATGAATTTTTATATATAAAGATATAATTATTTTTTATATCGATAAAAATGTTGAAAATAGCTGGAAAAAACTTTCTACAACAGCATTGTCATGGCAATTGCTTCTACAACTCATACTACTTTCAAGATTATGATGCTTCAAAAATGTCTGCCATTCATGACTGGTGTATTGGTTACCTTGGTCAAAATGAAAAAGGACTTTATTCTTTGGGATTCTTCGCCACAAAGTCATTAATAATGCATCTAAAAACAGATCAGTCGCGATTCTGGATTTCATAGACCAGTCAACCACAAGACGTGAAAACAGGTCAATCACAACTGCAAGATACAACCATCCTTCATGAGTACGGATATAGGTAATATCTGTCACCCACAGTTGATTGGGATAAGTTGGATTAAATTGGTGGTCTAAAGTGTTTGCGGGAACAACTCCATTAAAGCCATTAGTCGTGAACTTGGGGTATCCAGGAATACCGTACGTAAATATTTACGGCAAAACACCACACCTCAGTATCGGCGTACACAACCTAGAATAAGTATTCTTGATCCATATAAACCCTATTTGCTTGAACGTGTAAATGCAACTCATCCTGAATGGATTCCTGCCGTTGTGCTCTATAAGGAGATTTTAGGGTTTGGATATCCAGGAAAGATCAGGATATTGAGGGAATATATTGCAACATTAAAACCCGTTGCCAAATCAGAACCCGTCATTCGTTTTGAAACCTAACCTGGTCAACAAATGCAGGTTGATTTCACCACGATTCGACGTCACCACACGACTTTGAAAGCCTTTGTGGCCACATTAGTTTATTCCAGAGCAACCTTCGTGAAATTTTATGATCATGAACGGACGGATGCATGGATCTATGGTCTGGAAAATGCATTTCGGTTCTTTGGGGGCGTACCTCAGGAAATCCTGTTTGATAACGCTAAAACGATCATGATTGAATGGGATGCCTATCAGGAGGGGTAGTACAAATAACGAAAAATCAAAAAAAAGTGGAAGAATTTATAAAATTTAGATTGGTAATATTCAATAAACTTTATGTATTTGTTGATAATTGTAACTTTTATAAAATTTTATTGATAAGTTAAATGAATTTTCATATATAAAGATATACCTATTTTTATATCGATAAAAATGTTGAAATTTGATTTTTTAGTAAAAAATATAGAGATCTTTATGGGGCAATTTATTGTGCCATTTTGCTATGATCGATCCCATATTCAACTTGAGATAGCAAAAATAAACTCAGAATTACTGAAAATCAAAAAGATTAAACAGAGTCAGAAAGTGGCCGTACAAGCAAAGTTCAAAATAACTTATGTGAGTATTTGGCAGAAAATCTTGTTATTGATGCAAATCGAGTCAAGTTTACGTGTGCATTCTAATTATATTGCAATCTTACAGTTGATACAAAATCTTGATTATTTTATAGAAAAATCGCAGCAACATTTATGCTTTGAGAGAAAAGCTCAGAAAGAGTTGGACACTAAATTTTTTGCTCGATATTTCAAGCTGACAAAGAACTCAATAAAAGATCAACTCATACCAAATTGTACCAACTCAAATGAATTTTACACATACAACATGATAAAAATCTAATTGTGAATGAATATGCAAATGATTGAACAAGAGAAGCAATTTTTAGAATTAGCAGAAAAATTTCAACAAGAATATTGTCTGCTACGTGATGAAGTTGTAAATACACAATTTGCTGATATACAAAGTGATTTACATAAAAAGGTTCATGCGCTATATGAGATAGCTCAACAGATATACGGCTATATCTCTGGTACCAGGCAAATTGGTAATTACTATTTGCTAGCTTGTTTAAGTTATTTTGCATCTCCTGATACTAGTAATACGCAAAATTTAACATTTCAACGTTATCTGATTCTGCAAGCAAGTTTTTTAACTTATCGACATTATCAAGAATTTTCAAAAATTCCTAAGGCTGAGAATAAGAAAAAACATGTCTGTGATCTCTTGCGCTATGTATCACGATATGTGCTGCATTCTAATAATGATGAATTATTTAAAGAATCTAATAATGATGAATTATTTAAAGAATCTAATAATGATGAATTATTTAAAGAATGTAGTCGGTTATTAAATAGTTATGCTTTGTACGAATGTAGCTTGAAAAAGGAGGATCGTAAACAACTTTTTAATATAAAAGATTTTCGAGAAACAAAAGTAATAGAATATATATCGGAACTATTGATCATATTTAAACGATTAGATGACGGTAGTGTTGTTCTTCGTCAACGTAAGTCAAAAAAACGAAATACTTTAGTATGGCCGACTCAAAACGAAGTCAGAAATTTTCGTGAAATAAAATCACGTAAGCAAGAAGATATTGGATATAACGCAAAAATCAGTTTTTATGACGCATCTTTGCTTAAAGATGAGGATGGTGAAATTGAGCTTGCAGACGCTGAAGTGGAGTTATATTCAGAAGATGAAAAGACTAGTAAATTTAATCACATAATAAGTGATTATGTTGCGCATTACACGCGTCATCGTCAACGCCGGCATGCTCCATTTATTATAAATCCACATTATTTAGCGCCTGATGTACTTAAGCAAATTGTATATGTATTAAGAGCGGAACTATCTGGAAATCTGAACGATGCTGCAATAGCTGCTGCATGTTTATTGTCTCTGTTGACGGGACTATCACCAGTAGCTTTGATGGATTTTGAAAAACTTATTCAAGATGGAATACTAATTCAAAGGGGTTCAAGAAAGCGTCGAGAATATTTACTGAATTTGAGTCTTAATATTTCAGAGCAGAAAATTCAGAGTTTAAAATATGCACGATGGAATGAAGAGATGTCGCATCAACTACATCTACCTGCAGCGTGGTTTGACTACATCGAGCAAGGATATAATCCATCTATATCTTCAGCTTCTATTAATACAAAACTTAAGAAATGGCTTGATAATCAGTTTGTCGGCTCGATCACCGTTGAAAAGATTCAAGCACAATTATATTTTCATATATGTTACGAAACATTTAATGAATATCTAGCACATGTGATCGCGGGCCGGGATAGTCAACATCATATGCCTGGTATCTTTTATGGTGGGCTTCCTAAAGCTCAACTCGATACTACATATCTATGCTATTTAGAAACAGCTCTTACACCACATTCTACTCAATTTGTAGAAGACACAGCAGAACTTAATATATTGCAACAACAATTCAAAACTAGATCTACTTTATCTATGGGACGGATCGGGAGCCAACTGGCACTTGCACCAAATTTCGTACAAGAACAATTTAATTACTTACATAAGCACTGCGAAGAAAATATTCAAAAAAATAAACATATCATTAATCAACTGAATGCATATGCCTGCTGGATGTGGCATGTTAGTTTGTTGAGTTTGGCAAATAGACCTAGAGAAAGTTTGTTGGGCCAATTGGAGGATTACTGTTTTGAGTTAAAGCTTTTATATGTGAATGATAAGAAGAATAGCAAGGCAAGAAAGGATGGTCGCTTTATCCCTTTATCTGATTTTTTCATTAAAGCATTACAAAATTACACTGCATTTTTAAAACAAATAACCTCTGCCTACGGTTCATTTTTAAAACATGTATTTGCTAAGAAAAAAATTACTATCAATGATTTATTTGGAAAGGTTATTGATAGTAAAGATATCTTGCCGATGTCTGCTAGACAGTGGCAGAGCAGGAAAATTAAATTGCTCCCTTTATCTAGAAACTGGGTGAATGCCTATATGCAAGGGATCTTGCCAAAAAATATGTATTCGAACTGGCTACGTCATTTTGATATGAACTTATTGATGCACGAACAAGAAGGAAAAACAGCTTTAGCCTTTCATCTAATTCAGGCCCTCTACGGTCATGATCAACGTGACCGTGAGGCCTTTCATCCTCATTCATCACTTATTCCAAATATGTATGTAAAGCAAGCCCGTCAGCACCTGCAAGATAATGTCAAATCTTTATCGGTTCAACATTTAGAGCGAAAATAGTTGTATGCAACAAATCGAAGAATTAACTCAGAAACAACTAGATATCTTATTTATTGAGATTCAGAAACTCATTAAGCAAGCTATTGATAAACAGCTTTCCTCGCCTGAAGTCCTACCACAAGTTGTACAAAAAGAACTTGATCAACAGATTAAAGAAAAATGGCACGACTTTAAAGATGGGGTTGACTATTTGAGTCAATCTTTGAGTCGAGCTGAACAATTTAAATTGATGCAATTTGCAGAAACTGAATTTAAGAAAAGAAGGACGGAATATAACCAGAATATAAATGCAAAATTATACAAAATAAAGCTAATTCCAAATACAAAGCGTATTGTGCTTCCACGGAAAATTGAAAGTACGGAGTCACGGTTAAAACAGGGGCAGTTGCATGCTCAGGTTCTCAGTGAGCTGAAACGATATTGGAAAGATTCACTTGAATATTGGGATGATTCTAAAAGTTTATGGGGAAATTTATGCTTAAGTTTGATCTATATTTCTGGCTGTTCGGACGAACAGCATCTGATTGCTATACAGATGCAATTGCAGGAAGCTATTGAACTTGAAACAGATTTGAATTGTTCACGATTATATCATTCTCGCTACAAAAAGATCACGAATCCATTGTTACTGCATTATCGTGTTGAAAACTCTCAATACGGTAATGATGTAGAACAGCGAAAGTTATACCAGTGGAGGCATGTCTTTTTAAATCCATATGCTCAGTTAATCTTGCAATATTTGAAAAGATTGAAAGAGACTGATAAAGAATATCGTCTGCAAATATCTATACAAGCCTGTATTTTGGAAAGTCTAAGCAAAATTGGTTCGAAAAAAAGTTTGAGCGATCTAAAATATCAAATTAAACGCCGTGGATTTCGTGCATTTAATGATGTGCAGATGGTACTCGAATTTAATCCAAAACTTAGTTTGGATGTTTTTTTGAGTAATGTTCTACAACAAGAGATTAATACTGTTTCTTTAAGACCATCTGAATCAAGATTGCTGTGGAGTTACAAGCGTGATCAAGTCGTTGAACCAGTCAATCAAACTATTCAATTTGAGCAAGAGCAGTTACATAGTGAAGTTCCTACAGTTCATAATAAATTACAAACGATTCCGTACGAGTTGATGTTGTTTGATCAAAAAAAGAGTAGAGCTAAAAAAATTGAACGTTTAGATAAAAAGAAGAACAGAGAAGAGCGTACGATTCGTCATTGGAAAGAAACCCAAAGCGCTCTAGAGCAGCATAAGCATGATGCTAATACTGAGGAAAGACTTTTAATCGAGGCGCAACTACGTTTAATTCAATGGTTATTACATTTGAAAAATAAAGGACTTCAATTATCAACGATTGAAAGCTATTTAGGATCTTTTGGTAAAGAATTTATATTTGAAATTTGGCTCAATAAATTGGATTTAAACCAACAATCTACGGATGATTATGAAGATTTATATAGACAGTTGTTGATCTATAGTAGTGAGCGTGATGAAAAAGCAACTCAACGTGAATTAGTCAAAGGAAAAATCTCTCAGAAGATGCATCAAACCGCACAATACCGTTTTGGACGTCTGAAAGATTTTCATAAATTTTGCCAAGAGCACTATGATGCGCCAGAGGTATTGGTGTTACAGAATTCAAATTTTAAACATTTACAAATTTGTAATGCACGCTTAGTGAGTCCTTCGTTATTTGGCAAGCTGTTGGAACAATTGGAAAGATTAAGCCAGGAACCAACGGCATCAGAATGGGGTGATCATCTAAATTGTTTAAAGTTAATGTATTTATTGAGCTATAGAACTGGACTTCGATTAAATGAAGTCCGTTGTCTTAAAATACAAGATGTTATCTGTCCAGAATTACTCTTTAAAGATGGTAAGAGTTCAATTTTTAATAATATCACGCTCCATATCCGAGACAATTCATATCGCCGCTTGAAGTCGAAAAGTGCAAATCGTCAAATACCATTGAAAATTGCGTTGTCAGATCATGAATTTTTAGTGGTACAACATTACATCCAGCATCGATATAAGCAATATATGACTGATCATCAAGATGACCTACTTTTTAGTGTGAATCATCGTGTATTGACTGATCATTGTATTAGTAAAATTACAGTGGATTTATTTAATCGAATTTTGGGTACACAACATGGATTTAGTTTTCACACACTGCGTCATAGTGCAGCAAACTATCTAGCAATAACGCTGCTCGGGTCAAAAGAAATGGTACATACGTATACTGATTGCAGTTGGGGAAAAGCAAAAAAGATGCGGGATTTATTGTTCGGTGTAAAAGCAAGAGCTAATGAAGAAATCATTCAACATAAATGGCAGGTGCTTGCTGCATGGATCGGGCATAGTAGTATTGAACAGACGGCTTCAAATTACCTTCATGTTTTGGATTTATTAGCAGTCGATCGAATTTATAATTCGCCGTGTAATATTTCAAAAAATGTTCTAGAGCGGTGTTTCGCTCAAGTGAATTTAAAAACAGAGGATATTGACTTAAGTCGTTATATCCAACAGCAAAAATGGTTTGATTTTTATCATCAGCAAACACAACCAGCCATGATAGCAGGCCTACAAGAAAAGAAGTTTAGTATCGAGAATAGTACTCTGACACCTTATCAACGTTTGATAAGTTTTAGAGATGGCCGTTTAAGCAAAGATCCCCAAGCTCACGTATGGATGCAGCGATGTCAATTGATGTGCACTAAATGGATGAACCCCAAAAAATATAATTTAAAAGTTGAAAATATTGAGAGAGAGGCTGAATGTGAAGTTTGCTTTGAGGATCTTCACCGGAGAGCAATGAAATTGGCTCATTCAGAAGAACAGAATATCTTCCTTGATTTGTACGATCAAGAAGAGAAGGGGGCTAAAATATATCAAAAAAACAACATGGTTAATCCTCTAAAAATATTATTAGACTTTGGTAAGTTACGTAAGAATTTTTTGCATTTTGTATGTCGGGATAAAGATGATAAACAACGAATTAGAAATTTTATTGCTGGAATAGACCCAATATTAGGAGAAGAGCTAAATTTAGGTAAAAAAAACTACCCAGTTAATATGAATGCACCTGAGCGAACTGTTCAACTCAGTTTTCAAAGAAAAGGTTCTAATAAAAATGTGACTGTTCTGATTTTATTTAATCTAATGTTAAAAATTATGCAGGAAGATGAACTCTGGATTAAATAATCTAAGTTTTGAATATTAAAATTGTGTGAAAGGGCTTTGTTGCACAAATCTACCCATAATGGTATCAGGCTAAATTTAGTGATGATAATACTTCCATTATAGAACAGTTGATTGAACTGACCGAAGAGAATACTGATTGGGGCTTTGGTCTATGTTTTTATTAGCTACTTCATTTTGAAAGCCTTCATTGGAACCATATGCGTGTTTACCGTATTGACTTTGAATTGGCACTAAATTTGGGTATTAAGCCGAGAAGACGACTAAAACAGCATGCACTAGCCCCAGGAAGAGTCAATCCGTACAAATCAGGTCTGGTAACTAGATTTTATGCAAAATCAACTTTCTGATAGTTAAAAGTTCATATTATTAAACTTAATTGATGATTACCGCCGAAAAGGTTTAGCGATAGAAGCGAGTTTTTCATTATCTGAAATCCTGGTGATTAGTGCATTCGATTAGTTATTTTAATATCGAGAAAAGCTTTTAGAGAATCAATGTGACAATGGTCTAGAGTTCGTTAGTCATGAATTTGTACGTTGGGCAACTGAACACGATATTTGCGTTGAATATATTCAACTAGGCAAACAACAACAGAATGCATGCATTCAACGCTAAATAGAACTATCCATTATATTTAGCTGTGACATTACAATCATGAAAGACCTCAATAAGAAAATAAAAGGAAATCCTCCCCTTATAGCAGCTTAACCACTATTTTAAATTTTAGTTTTTTATTGGAATTTCTTAGGAATAAGTAATAAACTGAATATTCTATAAAAATTGTAATAATATTTATATGGATTTTACCAAATATTATTAAAATTTTTTTATTTAAATAATTGGTAAATATTGAATAAATATAAAACATTAACTTAAGCACTAATTAAATATTATAAATTAATTTTTTAAAATATTTATTATAATATTTACAAGTTTGGTGTAAAATATTTAATAAAATCAATGATATGAGTTGTTGACATGGATTTTTGTTTTCTGCTAACATTTATTTTTTTTAAATTGAGAAAAGTATGAATAAAGATGGATTTTTAAGTCACGAATTCAATTTGTCAGCTGAAAAATTACGTGAAATTTCGAAAGCAATTCAAAAAAATGGAGATTATATCGATCTAGCAATAGCAGCATATTGTAAAGACATAGCTGCACACTCATATAATTATGATTTTAAATTGAAGATTTCATATAAAGTGTCTTGATCTGAAATAGATTGCCAGAGCGAGTAATTTTTTCATAAATTAAAGGTGATTGCTTAGGCGGTCACCGAATTCAATAATAATAAAGGGCTTTGTTGCATAAACCTCTGCTAAAAGCTTATTCAGCAATATAATTGCTAGATGAATAAGCCCGCACCTAAAATTTATCGTACAACCAATTGGTCCTCCTACAATCAAGCTTTAATCAATCGAGGAAATATCTCGATCTGGTTTGACCCTGCGACTCAATGGTATGCACAATCAACAGGCAAACCAGGACGAAATCAAACCTATTCCGATTCAGCAATTCAATGCTGCCTCATCATGAAATCTCTATTTCGGCTCTCTTTGCGCATGGTGACAGGCTTTGTCCAAAGCCTTATTAAGCTCTGTGGCTTGAATTGGACCGCACCCGATTATTCCACGCTCTGTAAACGACAAAAGCATATCGATATTTCAATTCGTTATCAAAAAAGCAGTGATGGACTTCATCTACTCATCGACTCTACGGGGTTAAAATTTTTAGGTGAAGGCGAATGGAAGCGTAAGAAACATCAGTCAGAATATCGTCGCCAATGGCGTAAATTACATATTGGGATTGATGCTGAAACCCTGCAAATACGTGCGGTTCAGCTGACGACAAATAATGTTAGCGATTCACAAGTGCTGGGGGATTTACTTGATCAGATCCCTGAAGATGAGCAAATTGATTCGGTCTATACGAATGGGGCTTATGACACGAAACACTGCCGGCAGGTAATTTCCGATCGGCATGCCCATGCGGTGATTCCACCCAGAAAAAATGCTAAACCCTGGAAAGATACTAAGCCTCACTCACTAGAGCGCAATGAATTACTTCAAACGGTTAAACATTTAGGCAGGACACGATGGAAAAAATGGTCGAGCTATCATTGTCGCAGTTTGGTGGAAACCAAGATGCATTGCATCAAATTATTGGGGGATAGACTGACTGCAAGACATTTTCAAAGTCAGGTCAATGAAATACATGCACGTGTAGCAGTATTAAATAAATTCACGGAATTAGGTAGACCGCATACCCGAGTTGTCACTTAAATTTGAACGGCTTGGGGAAAATTCGGCTTTTGAATGTTTATGCAACAAAGCCTGGATCAATCAAATGATGACTTTAATTTGACGTTTATGCCGATACATTTTTTCATCTGCTTCAATTACTGCCATTCGTAAATTTTTACTTGGTTCACGTGCCGCAACACCTACAGCAGCATTAATTCCAGCACTTTGTAAGGACATTAAAAGCCGATTCACCAATTTCTGAGTATTTTCTAAAGTCGTTTCAATATTTAGAATGCCAAACTCATCTCCTCCTAAACGCGCGACTAAATCATTGGAGCGTACATTTTTCTTTAAGATTTGGGCCGTTTTTTGGATCATTTGGTCTCCAGTCGAATGACCAAATTTATCGTTTATAGCTTTTAAGTCATTTAAATCTATCATAATCACTGTGGTTGGATGTCCGTACGTTTTACATCGATCTTCCTCTAAATCCAAAAATGTATCCCAAGCACGACGATTAAAAACACCCGTTAAATGATCGGTTAATGAATCCATTTCAAGCTTTTCACTAACTCTTTTTTGTTCATTAATTTTAAGTTCATTTTGTAAAATTCGACTAAGTAATAAACTGAATAGCTCTAATAGATCACTATATTGTTCTATACTTTGAGGCTGTACTGATGGATCAATAGCACATAATGTGCCGAAAATAGAACCATCCTCATTGAATAACGGTTGCCCAATATAGGCGTTTATATCGACCAGTTTGTTGAAGCAGAAACCAAGGCAAAAAGCGAACCAAGTTGTAAAGTTGACCCTGATAGTTTCATAGATAAATATTAAATCAATTTGATTTATCTTGTTCATTATCTCGATTTTTAGGATATAAAACATCAAATTGAGCTTTTTTATAAGCCTCATAAGATGATTTGCTGATCATAATTGCAGACTCACGTCCTTGTCGGGTAATTTCTACAGGAAATCCTGCAATCGCTTGATCCATAAGTGTGGAAAGTTGTGCGCGTGCGTTTGAATAATTCCAACTTTTCATGTCGAATTCCTTGACTATTTTATTTACTGTATAAATCATAAATAAATCATATTTTATACTCAATTTATTTTTACTCATTTATTAATGATTTTTTGTAATGTGTAAATATTTGAAAATAATAATTATTTAGGAGGAGCGTTGAGTTTAAAAATACCAAATGCTTGTTAGCTTTATCCAAAACTATAAGAAAAATAACGAATGAAATTTATTAATATTTTAAAAATGTGTCTTTGAAAGTTGGCTAAACTTTATTGAAGTTGGTTAAAAGCCAGCAAATAAAAGATCCTAATGTAACCATTGCCGTACCTTGCCAAAAACTTATTGAAAGTTCTGTTTGTAAAATAAATATTGCAATTAAAGATGAAATAATAGGTGTGAAATAAGAGCCAGCAACTAGTAGTGTAATATTGCCATGTACTATACCTATATTCCAAGCGGCATAGCCTAACCCAACAGCAAAAGCAGCAGATATGATATAAATATAAGTTGATAGTTCAAATTCAGGGATAATGAGTTGCTGTGTTAAAACAAGTTTCACCCAAGAATAAAAAGCGTGTACGTGTGCATTACACGCCAAGATTGCAAACTGTCGTAAAGACCATTTGCATAAAGCAAGCACAAAACTTGTTAAGGAAAATGCACTCATTGTTGTTGGTGATCTAAGTGCTAAAAAGCTTGTAAAGACTAAAATGGCTAAGTCTGTTTTAGATACAGGATTCTCAGCATTAAAAACAATACTCAAGTATAAATGCGAGAACGCAGGGGTATTGTTTGAGGAAGTTAATAAAGCCTATACCACCCAAATTTGTTCGTGCTGTGGTGAGATCACTACAAGCAGTCCGAAAGGTAGAACAGGACTTGGAATAAGAGAATGGGGGTGTGTGAACTGCGGTACAGTTCACGATAGAGATAAGAACTCTGCTCTAAACATTCTTGCGCTTGGGCATAAGCGTCTAGCAGTAGGAATCACCTCCGTTTAGGGAGGTGAGGATATCAATCTTCTAGCAAACTTCTTAACATCCATGCAGTTTTTTCATGGACTTCCAGACGTTGCGTCAGTACATCAGCTGTAGGTTGGTCATTGGCTTCATCTACCACATCAAAAATACTGCGCGCAGTACGTGCCACAGATTCATGTGCCTGAACGAGCAATTGCACCATTTCATCGGCCTTTGGTACACCTTCGACTTCTTCAATTGAAGCCAGTTTGACAAATTCTTTATAGGTGCCAGGCGCAGGGAAGCCCAACGCCCGAATACGCTCGGCAATGACATCCAAAGCATTCCATTGTTCGGTATATTGCGTCATAAACATGATGTGCAAACTGTTGAACTGCGGGCCAGTCACGTTCCAGTGAAAGTTATGGGTCATTAAATACAGGGTATAACTGTCGGCCAGTAGTCGGGAAAGCCCCTCAACAATTTTGGCCCGATTTTTTTCAGAAATACCAATATCAATATTCATTGTTGATTTTTTCATTTTTGCCATGAGTCACTCCCAAAACTTCTATTTAGATTTAGATGAGATAAAGCCAGAAACTGATTTTAATGTAGCACATTTAGTGCAGCAAGAAGATGACGGATAGTAGTGATACTGTACAGGGCTCATCAGCATCATCCTGTATGTTGGGGCAATGAAGATGAAAGCGCAGGTGAATCGGACAGTTTGAAACAAGACGTGAAGATGTGGAGAGAATCAGATAAAAAAAGAGATAAAAGGAAAAGGTGTGATGAAATGGAGAATGGGGCGGTGCCCATTCTTCACCATTCTTTGATGCGCTTAATTTAATTTCTCATGTTGAATACTATTACGGTAGTACTGACAGCCTTTATAAAGCAGGAAGGTGCCAATTACACCCGCTACAGCATTGACAATTGAAATAGAGTTACCGACCATTAAGGTATTCTCGAAATAGTTGTCGGTAATTAACGCCACCGCCGTGGTTCCTACACCTAGGGCAATCAGGTTGGAAATCAGCAGGAATTTTGCTGAAACCTGTGCACGTAACTGATTTGGCGTTAGCATTTGAGTGGCTGCTGCAGAAGCTGGAATCGGGAAGGTCGAAAAGAACATTGCCACAAAAATTAGCGCAAAGGACAGATACATATTATCTACCTGGGTAAATAACACACTCGGGATAATTAAGGCTGCACAGCCCAAAGCACCAGCACGAATTGCTGCATCGCTATAACCGCGTTTTGAGAAAAAGTCGATGAGCCAGCCGCAGAATAATGCACCTGCTGTATTGGCTATCAGAATGATACTTCCCAACACATAACCTGTCTGGCTGGCATCTAAACCAAAATGGCGCATGTAATACGCTGGGGCCCAGCCTAAAAGTGAATACAGCATCATGGTATAGAAGGAAAAACCAATAAAATGACAGAAGAAGGTTTTCTTGTGCAGCCGGATAAAGGCAATTGAGTTTTTAAATGAAGCTTTGATAACCTGACCATCTTGCCCCACTTTTACACCTTTACGTGCTGGTTCACGTACGGTCAGAATCATCAGCAATGCCAGTAACACGCCAGGTAAGCCAACAATCATAAAGGTCAGCTGCCAGGTTTTAACTTCACCAATAACGGGTAAAGCCACAAAACTGACATCTTTAAGCAGGCCAATCACGTAGCCGCCAATTAAGAAGGCCAGACCCGAACCAATAAAGGCGCCAATAGCATAAACGCCCAGAGCACGACCGAGTTTCTCTTTAGGGAACAGATCGGCCACAATCGAATAGAACGCTGGTGACAGCGCCGCTTCACCTGCACCCACACTTAAGCGTGCCAGGAACATTTGAATAAAGTTCTTGCTTAAACCACAGGCTGCTGTCGCCAGACTCCAGAAGGCAATACCCACTGAAATAATTTTAATCCGTGATTTTTTGTCAGCCAGTGCCGCAATAGGTACACCCATAAAGGCATAGAACAGGGAAAAGGCCAGCCCCTGAAGCAAACTAAATTGTGTATCGCTGAGCATTAAGTCAGCTTTAATCGGCTCAATCATTAAAGACAGAATCTGCCGGTCTACGAAGGACAGAATATAGGCCACCATACAAATGATGACCACGTACCATTGATAGGCACTACGATTGTCATCTGCGTGAGGCGTGGCTGGTGTTTCTACGGGATGAGGGGCTTCAAACTGTTTGGTTTCCGGTTGAATATTCCTTTCAACCACATCTATCTCTAGTGTTTTATCATTCATTATGCAACTTCCTGTGCTGAACGTATAAGATAATATGATACTTATTAATTAGTGTTATTTTTATTTTGTATCGTCTTTCGTCAATGTATTCCTTTCTTGAAAGATGGTCAATCTATTCTGAATAAAAAGATACATATTTTTTTATTATTAATAAAAAAGGAATCACAAGCGATTCCTTTTGAGTTTTGAGAATTAAGTCGGATTGATCTTTAAGCTTCGCCGCGTTCTACCAGGGTCAGAATATCGTAAGTTGCGACCAGTTCATTACGCTGATTTTTCACCTTAATATCCCAAACCACAACACCGTGTGGCTTCTGGCTCGGATCACGCTGCAGTTTAGGCGTTTTCTGTTTGCAGGTCAGTTCTACCTGAATGGTGTCACCAATTTTAACCGGTTCGACAAAACGTAAATTGTCCATGCCATAGTTGGCAATCACCGGTCCTGGCGCCGCATCAACAAACAGGCCAGCTGCCGCAGAGACAATGAAATAGCCATGCGCGACACGTTCTTCGAACAGCGATTCAGCAGCGGCAATTTTGTCCATGTGGGCATAGAAATAGTCACCGCTCAGGCAGGCGAAATTCACTAAATCCGCTTCTGTTACGGTGCGGCGTGCAGTTAACAGACGCTCACCGATACGTAATTCATCAAACGATTTTTTAAATGGATGAACCCGATCTTCAAACACCTGTGCTCCAGCGGTCCAGCTGTGTCCAATCTGGGTCATGGCATTTGGAGAACCCTGAATGGCAGTACGTTGCATATAGTGTTTGACTGCGCGTAAGCCCCCCAGTTCTTCACCACCACCTGCACGACCCGGGCCACCATGTACCAGATGTGGCAGCGGGGAACCATGACCGGTACTTTCTTTGGCACTTTCTTCATCCAGCACATGAACACGGCCATGCCATGGTGCAATTTTGGCAATCAGCTGTTCAATGTTCTGGTTGCAGTCACGCACCACAGATGCCACCAGGCTGCCTTCGCCACGTGCGACCAGACCCGCCAGTTGCGGTAAATTGTCATAGGGCATTAAGGTCACAACCGGACCAAAGGCTTCAATCTGATGCAGACTGTTGGCCTGTTCAGGCTGTTCACAGCGCAGTACTGTCGGTGGATAGAATGCTCCCTGTTCAGGATGTTCAGCCTGGATGGCAAAGTCCTGACGCAGATGGCTACCAAAGACAATGCTTGCTTCCTGACTCAATTGTTCTACTTTGGCAGCAACATCGTGTTTTTGTTTGACGCTGGCCAATGCACCCATAGTGACATTTTCCAGCTCCGGATTACCCAATACCACTTTTTGCAATTTGGCAATCAGACGTTCCTGAACTGTGTCCAGTAATTCGCGCGGTACAAAGGCGCGGCGAATTGCAGTACATTTCTGTCCGGCCTTGGTGGTCATTTCACGGAAAACTTCACGCACGAACAGGTCAATTGCGGTATCGCTGGCTTGTTCGGTGAGGATGGCACTGTTGACCGAATCGGCTTCCATGCTGAATGGAATCGAGTATTGATTCAGATGTGGATGCGCACGCAGCTTTTGACCGGTTGAGGCCGAACCGGTAAAGGTTACCGTGTCTTGTGGGTTTAAATGATCAAATAAATCATAAGTTTGACCACAGATCAGCTGCAAGGCGCCTTCAGGTAAATAACCGCTGGCATGAATGGCTTTTACCACCGCATGCGTTAGCTCGGCACCTTCGGTCGCGGGTTTGACAATACAGGGCACACCGGCCAACAACGTTGGCGCGATTTTTTCCAGCATGCCCCAGATCGGGAAGTTAAATGCATTAATATGCACAGCCACACCGGCTTTCGGGCTTAATACGTGTTTGGCACCAAAGCTGCCATGCTTGGATAGTGGAATCCAGCTGTCTTCGACCCAGGCCGTTTCATCACTGAGTTCACGACGCACCAGACTTGAATAGGCAAACAGGGTACCAATACCCCCTTCAACATCAATCCAGGCATCTTTACGGGTACAGCCTGTGGCTTGGGCCAGGGTATAAAATTCTTCTTTACGTTCCAGCAGATATTGTGCCACCTGTTTTAAGGCATTGGCACGCTGATGAAAAGTCCATGAGGCAATCACGGAACCTTGCTGTTTGGCATAGTTCAATACGGCTTGAGTGTCGATACCAAAGCTACTGACCTGATAAATCGGCTTGCCAGAAATCGCATGATAGACCGTACGAAAATCTTGCTGGGCAATAAACTCCTGGCCACAAATCAGAGAGCCTAAGGTTTTTAAGGCCGGGCTAGAGGTTGAATAATCAGTCGCTTGCGATTCCGTCTGCGCTGTCTGGGTGTCTAACTCAAGCATGATAAAACTCCTTTTATGATACGTTTTGAGTAATATTTTAATTTTGATGTTTCATAATTTCTGATTTTAAGGCGGTTTTGTCAATCATATTTGCAATTAAATTTTGCAATAAAAAAATTTTTTAAAAATAAAAATATTGAAAAACAGTGGGTTGTTCTATTTTTAATGAATATTCTATTTGATACTTAAAAAAAATATTGATTTTTAATGTGTATCGTTTTAATTTGAGTGTCAGAACACTTGGGATAAGTGAGGATAAAATGACAAATCAACTAGACAGCTTTGAGCAGGCAATTGAAAAGGACATTTCAATTGAACCCAAAAACTGGATGCCAGAGGCTTACCGTAAAACTCTTATTCGTCAGATTGGCCAGCATGCACACTCAGAAGTGGTGGGCATGTTGCCGGAAGGCAACTGGATTACCCGCGCACCCAGCTTAAAACGTAAAGCGGTGCTCCTGGCCAAAGTCCAGGATGAGGCCGGTCATGCACTGTATTTGTACAGCGCGGCAGAAACCCTTGGGGCTGACCGTGATGACATGATGGATAAGCTGATTGCCGGTCGTATGAAATATTCATCTATCTTTAACTATCCAACCCTGAGCTGGGCAGATGTTGCTGCAATTGGCTGGTTGGTAGATGGTGCAGCCATTGTCAATCAGGTGGCGCTATGCCGTACCTCATATGGTCCTTATGCACGTGCCATGGTACGGATCTGTAAAGAAGAAAGTTTCCATCAGCGTCAGGGCTTTGAAGCGATGATGCAACTGGCCAACGGTACTGAAGAGCAAAAACAGTTGGCACAGGATGCAGTCAACCGTTTCTGGTGGCCAGCCTTGATGATGTTTGGTCCAAGTGATGATAATTCACCGAACAGTGCGCAAAGCATGGCTTGGAAAATCAAACGTTTCAGTAATGATGAACTGCGTCAGAAGTTTGTCGATAACACTGTGCCGCAAGTCTTGCAGTTAGGTCTGACCGTTCCAGATGCAGATTTACGCTTTAACCAGGAAACCGGTCACTATGAATTTGGTGAAATTAACTGGACTGAGTTCTTTGATGTGATTGCCGGTAAAGGCCCATGTAACCACGAACGCATTGAAGCACGCCGTAAAGCCTGGGAAGGCGGCAAATGGGTGCGCGACAGTGCCGCGGTTTATGCCCAAAAACAGAATACTCAGCAACAGCAACAAAAAGTTGCTTAAGCACGCCCCATATGGAAATGAATAAGGAATACGCTCATGGACAATAAAAATCACTGGTCTTTATATGAAGTATTTGTACGTAGCAAACAGGGTTTAAGCCACCGTCATGTCGGCAGCCTGCGCGCTTCTGATGATGAGGTTGCACTTCAAAATGCACGCGATGTATATACCCGTCGTAATGAAGGCATCAGCATCTGGGTGGTGAAATCAGAATTGATTACCTCATCTCAACCCGATGAAAAGCCAGAATTTTTTGACCCGTCATTGGACAAGGTTTACCGTCACCCGACGTTTTACAACATTCCAGATGGCATTGAGCACATGTAAGGAGCAGTACAATGAGTCAATCTGTATTAGCGCAATTTCTCTTGCATGTGGGCGACAGCCAGCTGATTTTATCGCACCGTTTGGCTGAATGGTGTGGCCATGCCCCGGAACTGGAACTGGATATTGCTTTGGCCAATATCGGTCTGGACCTGTTGGGTCAGGCGCGTACCGCTTTAAGTCTGGCCGGTGAAGTTGAAGGTCTTGGTCGTGATGAAGATAAACTGGCCTATTTCCGCACCGAGCGTGAATATCGCAACCTGTTGTTATGTGAACAGCCGAATGGCGATTTTGCCCAGACTATCGTCCGCCAATGGTTGATGGATGTATATCACCTGGAATTATTCAGCGCATTAACCCGCAGCCAGCATAAAGATGTGACGGCTTTTGCGGTGAAATCTTTAAAAGAAGTGAAATATCACCTGCGTTTTTCCACCACCTGGATGGAGCGTCTGAGTCTGGGTACTGCTGAAGCACATGAGAAAACCCAGCAGGGCTTGAACCAGTTATGGCGTTTTACCCAAGAGCTGTTTGAACTCACCGCAGATGAACAGCAACTGGTTGGGCAGGGTATTCTGCCTGCATTTGAACCTCTAAAAGCTGCGTGGAGCACACAGGTTCAGGCCGAGTTACAGCGTTTTGGTCTAAGTCTGCCAGAAACCGGTGCTTATCGTAGTGGTGCCAAACAGGGACTGCATACGGAACACCTGGGCTTTATTTTAGCCGAATTGCAGTATATGCAACGTTCTTATCCAAATATGGCTTGGTAATTCAGCTTAATCACAGGGAGTGAGTCGCATGAATTTAATTCGACATTGTCTAGATGAATGCTGGGAGGTATTGGCGCAGGTATCTGATCCGGAAATTCCAGTGCTGTCGGTACTGGATCTGGGTATGATTCGCGGCGTTGAGTTGAACCGGCAGGATGAAATTGTGGTGCGTCTCACCCCAACCTATAGCGGCTGTCCGGCAACAGATTTACTCAAAGACGAAATTACGACTGCATTTGCTGCCAAAGGTTTAACGCCGGTACAGGTGGTGGTGGATTTATCCGAAGCCTGGACCACCGACTGGATGAGCGAAAGCGGCAAGCAGAAACTTGAACAATATGGTATTGCACCGCCACAAGGACAGTCACACCAGTGTGGTACCCATGTGGCACTCAGCGACGGGATTCGTTGCCCGCATTGCCAAAGCCAACAGACCAAATTATTAAGCGAATTTAGTTCCACAGCCTGCAAAGCCTTATACAAGTGTCAGGACTGTCTCGAACCGTTCGACTATTTCAAATGTATATAAGCATGACAAGAAGCGTCGGCATGCAAGAGGGATTTTCACATGAGCCAATTTGTACCTTTAACCATTAAATCAATCCAGCCACAGACTGAACAGGCAATTTGTATTGCCTTTGAGCTTGCGCCAGAACAAGAAGCACTTTTTCAGTATCAGCCAGGTCAGCATCTGACCATTCGTCATTTGACCGAACAGGGTGAAATCCGCCGTTGTTATTCAATTTGCAGCGATACAGCTGAGGACATGAGTATTGCCATCAAGAAAATTGATCAGGGACAATTTTCAACTTGGGCCAACGATCATTTAAAAGCCGGTGATGTGCTGGAAGTGATGCCACCACAAGGCGTATTTTTCCAGAAAGCTGCCAAAACAGGTGGTCAAAACTATCTGGGCTTTGCTGCCGGTAGTGGGATTACTCCAATTTTATCTATTGTGAAGTCGGTATTGAACCGTCAATCTGGCGCAAGTTTTACCTTGGTTTATGGTAACCGTTCCTGGAAACAGACCATGTTCGCTGAGCAGATCATGGACTTAAAAGACCGTTTTAAAGAGCGTTTGCAGCTGGTGAATATTTTCTCGCGCGAGTTTAATGACAGTCCGTTATTCAATGGCCGGATTGATGCAGACAAACTGCAACAACTGTTCCAGGGCGGTCTGATTAATCGCCAGTTTGATCACTGTTTTGCCTGCGGTCCAGATGAAATGATGGAAGCGGTAGAAACTGTGTTGCCAGAACTGGGCATCGAGCGCAGCAAAATTCACACTGAACGTTTTAATACTGGTTCTGCACCAAAAGCCAGTGCAGCACAAATTGCCAGCCGCAGCGAAGAGAAGGTCAATATTATTCTTGATGGCCGTGAACTGATTGTTGAAGTGTCGAAACAGGATGACAGTATTTTAGATGCCGCGTTACGTGCAGGTGCGGACTTGCCTTATGCCTGTAAAGGCGGGGTGTGTGCGACCTGTAAATGTAAGGTGCTTGAAGGTCAGGTGGAAATGGCCATCAACTACAGCTTAGAAGAAGATGAAATTGCCCAAGGTTATGTACTGAGCTGTCAGGCGCGTCCGACCAGTGACAATGTCCGTTTAAGTTTTGATGAATAAAAAAACTGGATCAGGGAGTCATCAGCAATGCATTATTTAAAAAGTCGCAGCGCTGCACCGGGCGTGGTCCTCATTGAGCTAAACCGGCCGGAAAAACGTAATGCACTCAATAACGCCACCTTAAACGAGCTGGCCGGGCATTTGAAACAGCTGGATGCCGATACTGCAGTGAAAGCTGTGGTGATTACCGGAAATAGCCAGTGTTTTGCTGCCGGCGCAGATTTAAATGAACTGGCTCAGCTGGATGTTGTCAGTATCCAGCAGGATCAGCGTCCATTGCTGTGGAAAGGCATTGATGAATTTTCCAAGCCACTGATTATGGCCGTTAACGGTTATGCACTTGGCGCCGGATTTGAGCTGGCGCTGCATGGCGACATGATTATTACTGGTGAAAATGCCCAGTTCGCCCTTCCTGAAATTGGTCTGGGCATGTTGCCGGGCGCAGGCGGTACTCAGCGTCTGGCGCGTTTGGTCGGTCAGCAACTGACCATGCGCTGGGCAATGACCGGTGAAATGATCTCTGCCAGCAAAGCGGTGCAACACGGCATTAGCAGCCAGACCTGTCCAACCGATTTAACCGTGCAATATGCACTGGAACTGGCAAGCATAATTGCCGCGCAGGCGCCGCTGGCCATTCGTGCTATCAAACAGTCCTTAAAGTCGATTCATGAAGTGACCCTCAGTCAGGGGTTGAAACTGGAACGTCAGCATTTTGTCTGGCTGGCAGCGACTCAGGACCGTCAGGAAGGCATTCAGGCATTTTTAGATAAAAGAAAACCGGAATTTAGAGGTATGTAATGGATTACCAAACAATTATTGTTGAAGAAAAAAATGCAGTGGGCTATTTGACTTTTAACCGTCCAAAACAGCTCAACAGTTTTAATGAAACCATGCATCAGGAAGTGTCCAGCGTCATGAAAGCCTGGGCCAAAGATGCCCAGATTCGTGCCGTCGTCATTTCGGCAGAAGGCCGTGGTTTCTGCGCCGGGCAGGATTTAAATGACCGCGTGGTAGACCCGAATGCCGATGCACCAGATTTGGGTGTATCGATTGAAAAATATTATAACCCCTTAATTAAACTGATCACCGAAATGCCAAAACCGGTGCTTTGTGCGGTGAATGGTGTCGCGGCCGGAGCAGGTGCCAATATTGCGCTGGCTTGTGATCTGGTGATCGCGGCAAAATCGGCCTCTTTTATTCAAGCCTTTTGCCGTTTAGGCCTGGTACCCGATTCGGGCGGTACCTGGTTTCTGCCACGTCTGGTCGGCCGTGCACAGGCCATGGGTCTGGCGATGCTGGGAGATAAAGTTCCTGCTGAACAGGCTTTACAGCTGGGCATGATCTGGCAGGTGGTGGAAGATGATCAGCTGAAAGCCGAAGCCGAAAAAATGGCCGAACATCTGGCTAAGCAACCGACCTATGGTCTGTCTCTGATTAAAAAAGCCATTCATGCCGCAGCGCAAAACAATCTGGATGAGCAGCTGGTATTAGAGCGTGATTTACAGCGTCTGGCTGGCCGTTCAAGTGACTATAAAGAAGGCGTACAGGCCTTTATGCAAAAACGTACACCGCAATATACAGGATGCTAAGTATGCAACAACTCTGTTTACAGCAAGCCCGTGTGGCGGTGATTGGCGCCGGAACCATGGGCATAGGCATCGCGCAGCTTGCAGCGATGCATGGCCATCCAACTCAACTGTTTGATATGGATGTGCAAAAGTCACAGGCGGCTTTAGATCAATTAAAAGTACAACTGCAAAAACGGGTGGCTGCGGGCAAAATGACCGGGCAACTGTTGGAGCAAACCTTTGCCAATTTAAGCATTGCCACAGATATTCAGGCATTGGCTTCTGCACAATTGGTGGTCGAAGCTATTGTGGAGAAAAAAGAAGTCAAACAGGCCCTGTTCCAGCAACTGGCAGAACTGTGCCCGCCAGACACCATTTTTGCCTCGAATACCTCTTCTATTTCGATTACCGCAATTGCCGCCGCAATTCCACATCCAGAGCGGGTGGTGGGGCTGCACTTTTTTAATCCGGCACCGGTGATGAAACTGGTTGAAATTATCCGGGGGCTGAAGACATCGGCGACAATTGCACAGGCTTTATTCAGTCTGATGAAGGCTTGGAACAAAGTGCCAGTGACAGCCAAGTCAACTCCGGGTTTCATTGTCAACCGTGTGGCGCGTCCTTATTATGCGGAAGCCTTTCGTGCCCTGCAGGAAAATGTCACCTCACCGGAACAGCTGGATTTCATCCTGCGTGAGTGTGGCCGTTTTGCCATGGGACCATGTGAACTCACCGATCTGATTGGGCAGGACATCAACTTTTCTGTGACCCAAAGTGTTTACCGGGAATTTTTTGATGAGCCGCGTTATCGTCCGTCACTGATTCAAAAAGAACTGGTCGATGCCGGCTGTTTTGGCCGTAAAAGCGGGCAGGGTTTTTATGACTATAGCCAGGCTGAGCGTCAACCGGCTTATCAGTTGCCTGAGCATGTCGCAGTTTCAGGTACTGAACTGGCAATTCAGGTGAATGGTCGCTGGTCACATTCGGCAGGTTTACTGACGCGTATTCAGGCCAGTACCAAGCTGACTGTGCAGTATGATGTTCAGGAACCGAACGCAATCATTATTGGTGATGTGCGTGTCTGTATGAGCCTGGGTGAGTCGGTTGAACTGGACTATGTCACAGACAAAGTGGTGTTAATGGACTGGCATGCCGATTGGGCACAGGCCAAGGCATTGCCTGTGGTGGCATCCCCCGCATGTAGCGAAGCAGATCGCGCGCTGGTTGCCGCATTTTTTGCCGCAATTGATATGATACCAATCTGGACGAAGGATCATCCAGGTCTGTATGTTTTACGCACCATTTCAATGCTGGTCAATGAAGCCTGTGAAGCAGTGCTGCATGATATTTCAACAGAACAAGATATTGATTTGGCGATGAAATATGGCGTGAATTATCCGCAAGGTCCATTTCAGTGGGCAGACAAAATTGGATATAACACTATTTTACAAATTTTGAAAAATATGTATCGTATTTATGGTGAAGAACGCTACCATTGTAGTGTATATTTAAGCAAGAAGGCGGCCCAGGAACAGGCGCAGCCACAGCAAGAATTAGAATTTCGCCAAGCAGGCTAAGGAACCACAGGACGATGGAACAGGTATTTATTTGCGATGGAATTCGCACCCCAATTGGCCGTTATGCCGGCGTGCTCAGCAGCATCCGTGCCGATGACCTTGCTGCTTTACCAATTCAGTATTTAAAAAACCAGCATCCGGAGTTGCCTTGGCATGAACTGGACGAGGTGATTTTAGGCTGTGCCAATCAGGCCGGTGAAGATAACCGCAATGTGGCACGTATGGCGAGCTTGCTGGCGGGCTTACCTGACAATGTTTCAGCCATCACACTGAACCGTTTATGTGCGTCGGGACTGGATGCCATTGCCACAGCTGCACGTGCGATTAAAGCCGGTGAAGCCAGGTTTGTTCTGGCCGGCGGTGTTGAATCCATGAGCCGCGCGCCTTTTGTGCAGTCCAAACCTGAAACTGCTTTTAGCCGCACACCGCAAATTTTTGATACCACCATTGGCTGGCGTTTTATCAATCCAAAATTTAAAGTGCAGTTTGGTGTCGACAGCATGCCGGAAACTGCGGAAAACGTCGCGGAAAAGTACCAGATTAACCGTGCCGATCAGGATCTGTTTGCCTATCGCAGCCAGCAAAAAACCGCAGTCGCTCAGCAAAACGGGATTTTTGCTGAAGAAATCATGCCGGTTGAAATCCAGGACCGTAAAAAGAACAGCATCAGCATTCAGGTCGATGAACATCCTCGTGCGGATACCACACTGGAAGCCTTGAATAGTTTAAAAACCCCATTTCGTAAGGAAGGCGGTTCGGTCACTGCAGGCAATGCTTCTGGTGTCAATGATGGTGCAGCCTGTGTCATGCTGGCCAATCAGACTTTTGTTACGCAGCATCAGCTTAAACCACAGGCCAAAGTTGTGGCATCGGCCAGTGCCGGTGTTGAAGCAAAATATATGGGCATTGGCCCGGTTCCTGCGGTACGAAAGGTACTGGCCTTAAGTGGTCTGACCCTGGACCAGATGGATGTGATTGAACTGAATGAAGCTTTTGCTGCACAGGCACTGGCGGTGACACGTGAGCTTGGTCTTCAAGATGATGATCCACGCGTGAACCCGAATGGCGGTGCGATTGCCCTAGGTCATCCTTTGGGCATGAGCGGTACCCGTTTAGTGCTTACTGCAATGAAAGAATTAAAACGTCGGAATGGAAAATATGCACTCTGCACCATGTGTGTAGGGGTAGGCCAGGGCGTGGCCATGATTATCGAAAATGTGGAATAGGAAGTAGTCCGATTAAAAACATACTCAATCAGGATGATTGAATAGGAGTAAGAATATGAATAACAATGCAATGGAAAAAATCGAAACCGTTTCAATTGATGAACTCCGTAGCGTCCAGCTGGAGCGAATGAAAAAAACGCTACAGCATGCCTACCAGAACAGCCCGGTCTATAAAAAGAAGTTTGATGAAGCAGGTGTCCATCCTGATGATTTCAAATCTCTGGAAGACTTGGCCAAGTTCCCGTTTACCACCAAGAAAGATTTACGAGACAACTATCCATTTGGCATGTTTGCTGTACCGCAGGAGCAGATTGTTCGTGTGCATGCTTCTTCAGGCACCACCGGCCAGCCAACCGTGGTCGGTTATACCCAGCAGGATATTCAGACCTGGTCGGATGTGGTGGCACGTTCACTGCGTGCTGCGGGTTTGAGCAATAAAGATACCATCCAGGTGTCTTATGGTTATGGTCTGTTTACCGGTGGTCTGGGCGCACATTATGGTGTAGAACGCTTGGGTGCTACTGTTATTCCAATGTCAGGTGGTCAGACTGAGCGTCAGGCACAGCTCATTCATGATTTTAAACCGACAGCATTAATGGTTACACCATCTTACTGCCTGAATATTATTGAAGCACTGGAAAAGAAATTTGGCACAGCCAAAGACTGCTCGATTAAAACCGGTATTTTTGGTGCCGAGCCGTGGACCAATGAAATGCGCAAGGAAATTGAAGAGCGTCTGGGCATTGATGCGCTGGATATTTATGGCCTGTCCGAAGTGATGGGACCGGGTGTGGCCATGGAGTGTCTGGAAAGTAAAGATGGCCCAACCATCTGGGAAGATCATTTCTATCCGGAAATTATTAACCCGGAAACTGGTGAAGTGCTGCCAGATGGAGAACTGGGCGAGCTGGTCTTTACCACCATCACCAAAGAAGGTATGCCAGTGATCCGTTATCGTACCCGTGACCTGACCCGTCTGTTGCCAGGCACGGCACGCACCATGCGTCGTATGGACAAAATCGTTGGACGCAGCGATGATATGATGATTATCCGCGGTGTGAACGTGTTCCCGTCACAAATTGAAGAGCAGATTTTGCATATTCCTCAGCTGATTCCGAATTATCAGATTAATATTTGTAAACAGGGACACCTCGACACATTGCATATTCAGGCAGAAATGCGTAAAGATACCAATGATGTCATGGCGCACCAGTTGGCCGGGCAGTTAAAAGCCCAGATTAAAACCATGGTGGGTATTAGCGTGACAGTGGATGTGTTGCCGGAAGGCAGCCTGCCACGTTCAGAAGGTAAGGCGCAGCGGGTATTTGATATCCGAAAGTCTGCATAGCTTCGGTGGATGATTAACTCTGGTTAATCATCCTTAAACATGTATAAGGTATGAACTCATCGCAATGAATCCAAAATTAAAACAAAGTATTGAGGATTTTATTCAGAAAGAAGCCCTGAGTGGAACTTCGCTGATTATGACGGTATTTGGTGACTGTATTTTTCATCGTGGTGGCATTATCAGTCTGGCCAGCCTGATCCAGCTGATGGATGTGTTTGGTCTGAATGAGCGTTCAGTACGTACAGCGGTGTTTCGTCTGGTACAAAATGGCTGGCTGGTGTCGGAAAAAATTGGCAGGACCAGTTATTACCGCATTACCGAAAACAGCAGTCAGCGCTTTATTATGGCGGACCAGAAAATTTATAGCTTTCAGCACAAGGAATGGGACCAAAAATGGGATCTGGTATTGCTCAGTTCTGTCGAGCTGGAAAATAAGGCCATTTTAAAGAAAGAACTGGAATGGCTTGGTTTTGCCAATATTGCCACCAATGTTATGGCTTATCCGAGCTGTGATCATCTAAAACTGCAGAATCTGCTGCTCAATCTGCAAATGACCGATCAGGTGGTGATTTTTAAAGCCGAAACCTTGCAGTTATGGCAGGAGTCATATCCAACCATTAAACGCATGGTGGCAACCAACTGGCCAGTGCCTGAGCTGCATCAGCGTTATGAAAAATTCATGGGCGATTTCCGCGAATTTCTGAATCTGATCGATGCTGAACAAGAACTGGATCCGGTGCAGGCCTTTCAGATCCGGATTTTGCTGATTCATCAATATCGCCGGATTTTGCTGAAAGATCCGAACCTGCCGTTTGAATTGCTGCCATCGGACTGGTTATCGCTGAATGCGCGTAACTTAAGTAGCAACTTGTATCAGCGTGTAGTCAGTGCTGGAGAAGAATTCTTTATGGAGCTGGCGCGTACTTCGGAAGGTTCGATGCCACCGGCACATCCGCAATTCTTCAAGCGTTTTGGCGGTATTAAAATAGAAGAACCCAGCTCATTGGTTTGAGCTTATTCATGCTGCTTCCTTGTCCAGTGGGGTGGAGAAGCGTTCAGTCCGCTTATTTTAAAGGAATAAAATATGCCGTGTTACTCCATTGATGGTGTGATTCCTGTGGTGCATCCACAGGCCTATGTGCATCCAACCGCTGTACTTATTGGTGATGTGATTATTGAAGCCGGAGCTTATATCGGGCCATTTGCTGCGTTACGTGCCGACTTCGGCCGGATTCATATCCAGCAGAATGCCAATGTACAGGATTCCTGTACGGTGCATGGTTTTCCGGACAGTGTGACGCTGGTGGAAGAATATGGTCATATTGGTCATGGTGCGATTTTGCATGGCTGCATTATTCGCAAAAATGTCCTGGTCGGTATGAACAGCGTGATTCTGGATGAGGCGGAAATTGGTGAAAATACCATTATTGGCGCCAACAGTACCGTGAAAGCCAAAGCCCAGATTCCGGCCAATGTGCTGGCACTTGGCAGTCCGGCCAAGGCGGTACGACCACTGGAAGAGAAGGAAATTGCCTGGAAACGGCATGGCACCCAGCAATATATTGAACTGACTGCGCGCTGTCTGAATAGTATGCAGGAGGTTGAGCCATTGCCTGAACAATCTGCCTCACGCCGTAGCTATCGTGATTTTTCCGCCGAGCATGTGATTAAAAAACAGGCTTAATTGTTTGACATCCTCACCTCCCTAAACGGAGGTGATTCCTACTGCTAGACGCTTATGCCCAAGCGCAAGAATGTTTAGAGCAGAGTTCTTATCTCTATCGTGAACTGTACCGCAGTTCACACACCCCCATTCTCTTATTCCAAGTCCTGTTCTACCTTTCGGACTGCTTGTAGTGATCTCTTGATTTTTAAATAAATATCAAAGTCTAAAATAGTCAAAAATAATACTTTCGCAAGAGATACCGTCTGAAACGTCAAGCAAATTATTGAGAATTCATGCTCAATAATCCGCTTGATAAGGTTGTTGGTGTTTGAGTACACCATAACAAAGATGAACCAACTTCCTCATCGCAGCTCCAATCGCCATCATTTTGGTTTTACCATTGGCCAATAATCTTTCATTCATCCCTCTAATGTGGGGATTATGCCGAGTTGCGACAATGGCTGCCATATATAAACCGGCACGTATTTTGGAAGAGCCCGCTTTGGATAAACGGCTTCTGCCATGAATGGAGCTACCTGATTGCTTTTGAATGGGGACCAAGCCAACAAAGGCGGCCGCTTGACTAGCGCTTTCAAAAGTATGGCTGCGCAAGAAACTGAGCATTAATAAACTGGTTCGATCTGCAATAGCTGGAATACTGCTGAGCAGTTCTTTATCATTTCTTAAATCAGGATTCTGATCGATATGAGCATCAATTTGCTGGTCGATACCCTGAATGTGCTTGTTTAACTGCCTAATACTCTTATGGATAGACTGAAGTACAGGTTCCATCGTGAAGGTAGACTCTGCTTTTTCCAAACGATTCTTTTCACGTTGTAAATCTTCACAAAGCACAGCTCTTCTATCTAGCAAAGCATTCAGAAATTGAATAGGTTGGGGTAAAGGTTGCCAAAAATGTAGATCGGCAGTCATCGCAAATCGAGCTAGAACTTCACTATCCACCTTGTCTGTTTTATTTAGCTTAGACATACTCTGAGCAAAATATCGAGCTCTGGCAGGATTGGTTACACAGACTTGATAGTCCGCATCAAATAAATATTTAGCCAAGAGTTCATGATAAATAGATGTGGCTTCCATTAAGATAATGGTCTGCGTAGAAGTTGCAGCATGCTGCTTTAGCCAGGTTTGAAGTTGCTCAAAACCTTTTGGTGTATTTGAAAAAGTTTTGGTTTTCTTTTTACTTGCAGAATTTTCTAAAATTAAACAGCAATCAATTTTAGCTTTAGCAACATCAATACCAAGATAAAACATAATCTTTACCTGCTTTATTTATCCAATTATTGTTTTAGCATAACCACCGTCTTTTCTTGTGAATACAGCATCAAAGTGCTTAGTTACCGTCCAGAGTTGTGCAAGTGGTTAGGGCAAATTGTAGGTTTTATCTCTTTCACAGACTAAAAGTCTTAGGTCTATTACAAACTCTACAATTTGCATATAGTGGAAGCTAATCACTACAAGCTCCAAGATACAAGGTCTATTGTGTCATTTCCTGATATTCAAATTACAATTTTAAGAGACGTTGTAAGTGGTTTTATTTTAAACACTTGATGTTATAAAACTTTAAGCTGTCTTGTCTTAATGTTCTGTCAAAGTAAAATGCTATTGAAAATCAGTAGGTAAATAAAGAAATAAGTTTACTTTCTTAGTGCTTATTTTACCTATGGTTTTAAAATAAAGTTGCATGATTAGCTAAATTAATAAGAATTTGGGGTAAGCGCGATGTTAGATTGGCAAAAGTGGAAATATGAAAACCGCTATAAAATTCAACATATCGTGGGGTATGAAGAAAAATTTGTAGACGAAATACTCAGCCAAATTCCTGAAATTACCCCTGATGATGTTATTGCTCAATTCCCTTTTAAGGATAACAAGTCAGGAAATCGATATATCGATTTTATGATCCTGAATGATGCGAAGGGTTATAAACTGCCAATTGAGCTGGATGGTTATGCAAAAATTAATAACAAGGGCTATGAAAAATTTAACGATTTCTTAGAGCGTCAAAACGATCTGATTCAGCAATTTGGTATTGTATTACGTTATACAAATAAAAAAGCCTTTCAAGAACAGAATGTGGTCATTGATGAGATTCGTAGAGCATTGCAGGTTCAGGCGAATCATCAAGTCACTGCAGATTCAAAACAGAAGCAAATTCAAAAGCTGATACAAGAGTATGAAGCTAAGATTGCTGAATACGAAAAATTAAAGCTTAAAGAACACACGACTCAATCTCCAAACGTAAATAATGGACTAAGCCAAGTTCGCAGTGGTTTAGAGATGTTTAAGCAAAACCATACACAAGAGATTAAAGAGTTTCGAAAAGAGCTTACAGATATTAAGGGCAGGCATGATGAGCAATTAGGCTCAGTGAAAAAAGAAATGCAAAAGCATATCTATATCGCTGTCGGTTTGATTGCTAGCATTGCATTAGGGGCTATTTTTTATCTTCAGTCAAATAGAACGATCCCAAATAATGAAACTATGGCTTTTAAAACTGCTTCGAGCTATTCAGAGCAGTCTGCACAGCCCAATCACGAACGTAGTCAGTCATACATTCAATCATCAAATAGTACACAGTACGTTGGTCAAACCAAAACGGTATGTGGGCAGGTTGTGCAATATAAAAAATTCTCAAAAGGGGTCTATTTGAACTTTGACCGTCCTTATCCGAATCCGACATTTACTGCTGTGATTTGGCAAAATAATTCGCATATTAGCCAACAGCTTCAAGATATAGAAAATAAGACACTTTGTATTCATGGGGTTATTGAAGAGTACAAAGGTAAACCTCAGATGGTTTTAAGTTCAATGGATCAAATAATTTAAAGAGAAATCCGATGCTTGATTTTGTAATTGGTCTTGCTATTTTCGTGGGGATTCTAATTGTTTTAAGTATTTGTAACTTCTTTTCTGAAACCTATGCACAGGTCAAAGAAAAAGAAAGGTACGATCTTGAGCAACAGAAAAAGAAAGATGAGTTGGTTCTAGAAACGCAGAGAAAGAAGCTTGAGCAGGAATTAGAGCTAAGAAAGCAAGCAGGACTTGATCCACACTTCCAAGAGCAAGATCGTAAGATCAAAAAATACAAAGCGATAGTGATCAGCTTGGTAGCATTCTTGGTTTTGCTAGTTTTTTATCTTCTATTTTTCAAGAACGAACCAACTACTGTATTAGATAATGGAGCATCTTTGATAGATCCAGAGATAAATGAATCTGCATTAGATGAGTCGGTGGTCAGTGAGCAAAAGCAGAATTTACCAGACCGCTATGTACCAGTGATAAGCAACGATGTACAGGTGGAAAGTAATCATGCTACAAGCTTTGAGCCGATTGAAGAGCCGGTTATGGTTGATGATTTCGATGTAAGGCCAACTTATGAAAATGGTGATAGTCAACCCACAGCACCATATAGTCGAATTGGTGTAGAAAACGTGGGTTTGTATGTTGGCGAGAATAGAACTGTATGTGGAGTAATAAGTCAGATTTCACAAACTGCACAAGCTACATATCTAAACTTTGGTGGCAGTTTTCCTAAACATAAATTCAGTGCAGTGATTTGGTCAATTCAAGCAACACCTTTTACAGAAGGTAGCAATATTTGTGTATCAGGATTAATTGACCGCTATAAAGGAATTCCTCAAATAGTTATAGACTCGATGGAAAATCAGATCTCAATTAATTAATTTTTGAAGAGGGAAAGAGATGTTTAAAAAAATCCTAGCGATGTCAGTATTATCTTTAGCAAGCGCTCATAATTTTGCACAAGAGTTAAAAATTGAAGCGATTAAAGCCCCATTCCATGTTGGAAAAAGTGTAATGGCGTGTGGTCAATTGGCAGAAGTTAAGCATTTCGATAATCGTCACTATCTAAATTTGGATAAAAAATATCCTAATCAGACGCTTACTCTTTTAGTGTGGGATGATAACTATCGATGGTTTGAAGAACGTTTTGGTCGTATTGATAATATGGTGGGGAAGCGTTTCTGTGCTCGTGGCACTATTGAAGAATACAAAAACAACCTGCAAATGAAGGTCAATAATCCTCAGTTTTTACGTTTAATGAAATAGTAAATAGGGATCTGATCACTGCATAGTGAAAGCTATGCAGTTATGCAGTTATGCAGTTATGCAGTGTATGTGCATTTTATTTTTTTAGATGTAGCCAGTCAGGATGAATCACTAGCTCTTTAACATCGCGACTGTGTTTATTACGATAGTTGTACTGTGGCTTTTTTACCTTCCACAAGTTTGATTCGTGTAAAGAAACCTTGATTTACAATAGCCACGAACATCTCCAACTCGCTTACTTCTAAAGCACATTTTTCAGGGTCGGGATGCTTTAAAACACGAGCTGAACCACTAGCTCAAATTCTGAAATTTAACTGCTTTGTCTTTTCATTCTCTTGCATGACGGGATAAAGTTTCTCCCCGTTCACAGTTAGAAAATAAAAGCCCGATATTGGCAATAGTCACCAACATAATTTACATTAAATTGTATAAATTGCTGTGTATATAAGTACAATAAAATAAACAACTTACGTTTTTTTCCAAATTCGTTTAATTTGTTCAGCATGATGCTCATCATGTAGATCTCGTTTCGCTCGATGTTCTGGATTGTCAGCGAGATCTAAAGTTCGGTAATAGGTTGAAGCTGCGATCGGTAAAATCCTACAAATCGCATCAACACCATATCGATCTTTATTGTTATAGATGAAATCCACCATTATTTGTGTGGGCGGTCGAGCTCCGTCTGGGCGAAAAAAGCAGCTGCTTTACGTAGAATCTCATTGGCGCGTTGCAGTTCTTTATTTTCGCGTTCGAGTTGTTTGATACGTTCTTGGTCTGAAAGCTGCTGTACTTTAACTGGATTTTGTTTATCTAAATATTTTTGATACCAAACACGTAGTGTTTCAGGAGTACAGCCAATCTTGGGAGCAATTGCTGTGATTGCAGCCCAATTCGATGGATAATCTTTTTCGGATTCAATCAATAATTGAACCGCTCTTTCTCTGATTTCAGGGGTATATTTTAATTATGTCATCGGGATAGTCTCTCAGAATATTGACTCTCCGACAAACCCGGTACGGTTCATTACGCATGCTACACCAGCATCGACTTATGCCCATATTTGTCATCGTGATGCTGAAAATGACATAGCATCCCAATTAGTACCAAGTTCGCAAGGTGATACCTATCAGCGTTATAACGTCAAATTAAAAGATGGGGTTGATGTGATTCTAGGCGGGGGTAAGCGTCAATTTCTGCCGAAAGATCAAGGGGGAGAACGGATAGACCAACGGAATTTGATCGCAGAAATGCAACAAGCAGGCTATCGAGTGGTCTATGATCAAACTCAACTCTCCCAGATGAAGTTAGGAAAGAATGAAAAATTATTGGGTTTGTTTAATACTAGCCATTTAAATTATGACTTAGATCGAACCAAAAAAAACTTGCCTGAACCTAGCTTAAAGCAAATGACGTTGGCCGCTTTGGACATTCTAACCCAAAATAAAAATGGTTTTTTCCTGATGGTTGAAGGGGGACGTATAGACCATGCTTTACATGACACCAATGCTAAGCGTGCATTACAGGATACAATTGCCCTAAACGAGGCTTTGGATGCAACCATTAAAAAACTTCGACAAAGTGACCCTGAATTAAAAAATACCTTGATTGTGATAACTGCAGATCATGATCACACTCTAATTTTAAATGGCTATGCCAAGCGTACTGGAAAATATGTACAAGGTCAGGAAACCAGTGTACTAGGTTTGGTTAAAAACTATGATCGTGCGGGTTTTGCCAAAGATATTCATGGACAACCTTATCCGATTATTGGTTTTGGTACGGGCAAAAAGCGTCCGACACAAAATCGGATGGATGACCTAGTAATCAATTTGAAAGACAGTGATATCTGTCATCCAGTACAGGGTCCACAACCTAAACAAGGTGAGAAATATAGTTTTACTTATCCTTTGAGTGAAACTGGTTGGTGTACGGGAGCTGCTGCGGATGATTTCCAGCAAGAAGCCGTGATTCAGACAGGTTTTAAAGATAAAGAAACACATGGCGGGGCTGATGTTTTCTTGGAAGCCATAGGGCAGGGAGCAGAGCAATTCTCGGGCAGCTTAGAGAATGTTAAAGTGAACCATCTGATTCGCAAGATCACAGGCTTATAAGTAGAGGGATATCCAATGAATAGTACATTAAAATAACACTAAATATAAAAAAAATGAAAGAATAATTTACTAAGTTATTGTTTTTAAGTTGATCCTTGTTTTATATGGGGGTGATAATAACTTCTGATTACTAGTTTTTACCTTAAATATACCGATTGAAAGATTCATTTAAAGGCTATAAATACATGAGTTTTACAGTTTGGCTAGGTCAGCATGAGTACTTTTCACAAGATTTAAGATCGACCATGAACGTGATTAAGTTATAGGGGATTGATGAAATAGTTTTTATGAATTTCTGGCTTTCTGGGCTGATTTTATCAAATTCATGTCTATGCAAAAT
The DNA here is from genome assembly GCF_013420145.1 of Acinetobacter sp. YH12021. Classification (NCBI taxonomy): domain Bacteria; kingdom Pseudomonadati; phylum Pseudomonadota; class Gammaproteobacteria; order Moraxellales; family Moraxellaceae; genus Acinetobacter; species Acinetobacter sp. YH12021. The sequence continues at coordinate 10,381 of NZ_VOYT01000013.1, read as the reverse complement.
TGCGACATATTTCTCGTGCTGGTAGTTATCCAGAGTTTGGTCTGCATCTATCCATAGTGCAGACCTTTTTTTGGTGACAGTTTTTTCTTAGTGATTTTCGATCTGGATGTAGTGATTTCACGTTTGCAGAATATATCTTGGCGGTGATCCATCTAATATTCGTGATTATAAAGAGAGCTAATTCACAGGTTCTACAGATTATGTAGCGACTAACTATATCAAAGTCTATTTGCAGTTGATGGTTGGCGCTTAGTTTATATTTACGCTTAGGTTTCAGTTAAAAAATCAATATTCTGTTGAATCCGTGATTGAATCATCTGTAGGGTAGATTCTCGAATTTGATGGGGATACAGGCGCTGCGCAATTTGACTAAATTGAAGTGCAATTTCACGCATGGTCAAGATGATCTCATCGACTTCTAGAGTAGTCAGATTAGCTTCTGAAGTACCGAGTTTATGTATGTCATTTCGGGAAATATTGAGCGCTTCTCCCATAATGTCCATTTGATGATAACCACCTGGACCCTCGCAGAAGGTCACATCATAGGCTGGAGCCAATTTCCATTGACCATTTTTCTCCATGAGAAATGAAAAGTTCTTAGTATGGTCATCCCGATTATTGAAAAGCACATTAAACACAGCACGTTTAAAAGCATGCAATCTTTCTCGTACATCTTGCGTACACATCAAGGTTGCCCGGAGAAAATTGCGATAGTCTAGGCTACCTGGAACTTTATAGTCTGCTCCTGTATATGCAGCCAAACTCTGCATTGGAATCCGCATACCATTTTGACGATCGAATCGTTTAGAAGCAAAAGCCGTTAAACCATTGGGCAAATTAAAGAAATGGGTATCTGGAGTCTCAATTGCACAAAGTCGCAAACATTCTGCATAGACGGCTTCAATGGCGCAGACTTCAGGATGCTCTTGCTGAGCAGGAAACTTAATCAGCCAGGCTTCATGTTGATCAGAATCTTGAGTCGAAAACTCTAAATTGACAGGATCTCGGTAAACCAACGCTTTTGGTCTGGCACCTTGAGGGGAGCCACCCATGACCAATAAATGCTGTAGAAATTCACCACCTTCACCTTTGAGTACTTCTTGAACTTCCTGGGCCAGTTGTTGTAAAGGGATATTTTCTGAGGTTTGCATGTCAGCAACACAAGGTTCAAAGGAGAGGGCACCCATTGCGTGACTACTAATATAGGTCAGACGCTCCAAAGGTCCAATTCGTGCTGAATTTAAGCCAATTTTTTTGAAATATCGATCCATCAACATCATGCCCCAACCATCTGGTAAAGCGTCATAGACTGGACCTGGGAGTCCCATTTGATGAGTAGGAAAACCTTGTCTGAATGGTAGACCTTTTAAAGGCAGCAAGTAAGAAGAGAGCTCAACACCTTGCTGTATTGCTTCTGGACTATATTCAAAAGCAATGGTGGGTCTACCTGTCGTGGCTGTTGAACTAATCAGCGTTCCCCATAACCATGATTCGCCCCAACCGTTGTAATAAACATTAAGTCTATTGAGCATTATCCCTTCCTCTTAATACGGTGGCGCTTACTTTGACTCTCATAGCGAAGAATGTCATTCACACTGTTAAGCTGAGGTTTAAATAGTTCCTGAAGTTCGTTTAATCGACCCAAGACCATTGCAATACGGACTAAATTTTCAACAGATACATTTCGTCCCGCTTCAAGATTCGAAACTGTATTCACGCCGACACCAGCGCGTGCTGCTACCTCAGCTTGAGACATCTCCAGAAAGAGTCGTTGCTTACGTAAACGCTCACCTAAAAGAGTCACAACTTCTTCTGGTTTAGTGAAATATAAATCCATTAAATTGGGTCTTAAGAATGAATAATTTAATTAAATCACAAAATAATGGAATTAATCTATAGCTATAGTGTGGCTAAGGAGGGCTTTGTTGCACAGCACATCAGAAGGGTAGGTATAGTCCTTGGGTATCGGTTACAGAAAATCATCAGGATGTACTTTGACTGATTGTTGATACGGAGATTTCAGTATTTTCATTTTTCCTAATAGGTCACATTACTTAGAAAGGGTTCTTCGAAAATTAGTTCATACTTTAAAAATCCTATAAATATTGAGGATATTTTCTTAATGCTTTCAATATAGCATGCGGCTATATGTAACTCGAACGGGCTTAATCTGCCTTTCAGTATAAATTTTTTGGTTCTTTGCACTTTAGCGTGAAGATTGTTACGATATGGACTCATCCATGAGATAACCCGCACATGAGCGCTACCAAGAAAGCAGACAAGTAAGCCGCAGCAACCTTCGTTTTCGGTTGTTGCGGCGTTCTCAAGAACCTAGTTGCTCTGCAAGAGCGCCGCCAAATTCTTAACTTAAGGAGATGGCTTCGTGCGCTCAAAAGATTTTTCTTGGCGGTATTCTCTTCCCGCCACGCTATTGCTGTTATCACCATTCGATTTGCTGGCGTCACTGGGCATGGATATGTACCTGCCCGTGGTGCCTTTCATGGCGGATGCACTTGGGTCCGGTGCAGGGACGATCCAGCTGACGTTGACGGCATACCTGGTTTTGCTTGGAGCCGGACAGCTTCTCTTCGGCCCACTGTCGGATCGGCTGGGTCGCCGCCCCGTTTTACTTGGTGGCGGGATTGCCTATATTGCGGCTTCATTCGGCCTCACCGTAGTTTCATCGCCAGAACTTTTTCTGAGCTTCCGCGTTCTTCAGGCCTGCGGCGCTTCGGCATGTCTCGTTTCCACTTTCGCGACGGTACGCGACATCTATTCGGGCCGTGAGGAAAGCAACGTCATCTATGGCTTGCTCGGCTCTATGCTTGCGATGGTTCCTGCGATAGGCCCACTGCTAGGAGCGCTGGTCGACGCGTGGCTCGGATGGCGCGCAATCTTCGGCTTGCTAGGGATGGCAATGATAGGCGCTGTTATCGCAGCCTGGCGACTCTGGCCAGAGACTCGGCGGCACCGGACGGCAGACCTACAGTGGTCGCAGCTATTGACTCCTGTGAAACACCTGAACTTCTGGCTGTACACGCTCTGTTACAGCGCGGGGATGGGCAGCTTTTTCGTCTTTTTCTCGACCGCCCCCTGGCTAATGATGGGGAGGCAAGGGTTATCGCAACTTAGCTTCAGCTTGCTATTTGCTACAGTGGCCATCGCTATGATGGCTACAGCGCGAATCATGGGACGACTGATTCCCCGGTGGGGAAGCCTGAAGACCTTACGAGTGGGAATGGGGTGTCTGATGGCGGGAGCGCTGTTGCTCGCTGTTGGCGAGACATTGGCACCGGTCTCGGTGCTTGGCTTCATCGCCCCGATGTGGCTCGTGGGTGTTGGTATCGCCACTGCGGTATCGGTGGCACCCAATGCCGCTCTTCGAGGTTTCGATCATATCGCTGGGACCGCTACAGCAGTCTACTTCTGTTTGGGTGGACTACTGTTAGGGATTATCGGGACACTCATTATTACGCTTTTATCGACTGGTACCACCTGGCCGATCATCGCTTATTGCCTCATCCTCGCAACAGCAGTGCTTTGTCTGTCCTGCATCAATCCCAACAGACGCCATCTCAGCCAAGAAGAACATGATGCCTTGGCGCTACAAGGCACCGATAGCGCGCAATCGGTCCATGATCATGACTAGCGCTGATGTTTGGAGCCTGTTCTGGAAGGGCTTTTCGCCAGCGTCTCATGGGCTTCTAGATGAACAGACTTTGCTGATCCGTCTTACACACGACGAGGAGCATACGCCAATTTGTAGCCGATGCGATTGCCCTTGTTTCCTGGTACATGACATCAATTGGCGCCGAGTTCGCGAGTCACCAATTATGCAGTATCGCGTCGAGTTGGATGTACCTGTGCGGCGGCTGCGTTGTCCACAATGCGGTCCAACCAGAGAGCGGATCGATTGGCTACCACCGCGCTCCCGTATTACGCAATCATTGCGCAACTGGATTGAGAAATTAGTACAGATGCTGCCCGTCAGTCATGTTGCCAATCTTTTGGGCTTGCATTGGCATACAGTCAAGACTATTGACATGGAGCGGCTCAAACGTGATTTGCACGAGCCAGATCGAAGTCGATTGCGCCGCCTGATGATGGACGAATTCGCCTTGCACAAGGGTCATCGCTACGCCACGGTGGTCGCCTGTGCCGACACCCAGCAAGTGGTGTGGATTGGCGAGGGCCGCTCGCGTGAGGCGATCCGGCCGTTCTTCGAGTGGTTAGGCGATGCCCGGAACCAGATCGAGGCAGTGGCCATGGACATGAACTCAGCCTTCGATCTTGAAGTGAAGGCCCAGTGCCCCAACGCGGTGGTGGTCTACGACCTGTTCCATGTGGTGGCTAAGTATGGCCGCGAAGTGATGGATAGAGTGCGAGTTGATCAGGCCAATCAACTGCGAGATGACAAGGTCGCCCGCAAGGTGATCAAAAGCAGCCGTTGGATACTGTTACGCAATGCTGACAACCTTGAGCCCGAGCAGGCGGTCAAGCTGGACGAACTCCTGGCCGCCAATGCGTTCTTGACTACGGTGTACGTGCTCAAGGACCAACTTAAGACGCTATGGTTTGCGGAAAGCGAGACGACGGCCAGAAGCGCCTGGCGGGAATGGGCCGGCATGGCCCTCGGTAGCGGAATTGATGCTTTGGTACGATTTGCCAAGAAGCTGGAGCCATATATGGAGGGTATCGTTTCCAGTGCCCTCCACCGGCTGAACACCAGCGTGCTGGAGGGCATGAACAACCGGATCAAAGTCATTAAGCGGATGGCCTATGGATACCGCGACACGGACTACTTCTTCCTCAAGATCCGTGCTGCATTTCCCGGCAAAGTGCGATGAACTAATTTTTTGGGCGTGAGAGGGGAGAGGTGTGAGGGCAAGCAATTTATATCGTGGATACTTCTAAATTACTTATGTAATAGAAGGTGGTAAACATGGATTTAGAGGTAATAACACTAAATATAAAAAAATTGGAAGAATAATTTATTAAATTATTGTTTTTATGTGGTTATTGGTGATGTTATGAATAATAATAACTTTTTTCTTGATGAATTTTACCTAAAAAAATTGATCAGATAATTTTCTTTAAATGTCATGCATACATAAATTTGACAGTTTGAAGGGATCGGTATGTGCATTTTTCACAAGGTTAAAGATCGACCATAAATGTGATAAACGGCAGAGGATCATTGAAAAATGAATGGATTTAAACACTACATGTATGCACGAAAAAAAGTATCGCTGCGGTTCTGCTGACAGGCTGTATTGAGCATTGAATGCAAATGATGTAGTAATTGTCTACAGGCTATAGGACCAGCATGAAGAAGAATGAAATGTAGTTGCCAATTTATAACCTTGGTTGAAAAGCATAGCATTGTTATTCGGAGAAGTGAGGTAAGCCATCCTTCTCTTATTCATTTAAAATGATTCTTACTCAACTGATCTCGACTCATGGGCTGGTTCCAATTAGACGGATAATAACTTCCATCCCCTTGTTAGCGGCAATGTAAAAATGACCCCCCAACAGCATTTGAAAATTGACCCCCTTGGTTAATATAGTGGTCTTTTTGGACTGCTCAACATGTTAACTTTGGAGCAAGCAGTGACAATCCAAATACTTCATCAACAAGGTCAATCTATTAAGGCAATTAGCCGCGAACTCGGTATTTCTAGAAATACTGTGCGTAAATATTTACGATCTCAAGTAACACCTAAATATCAACGAACACAATCTAAAGTGAGTATTCTTGAGCCTTATAAACCGTATTTAATCAAACGTGTAAATGCCGCCGATCCAGAATGGATACCGGCTGCAGTGTTGTATCAAGAAATCTTGCAAAAAGGCTACACGGGGAAAATTAGAACACTACAAAATTATCTCAATACATTAAAGCCAACTAAACAACCAGAGCCGATTAAGCGATTTGAGACTCAACCAGGTCAACAAATGCAGGTTGATTTCACAACAATTCGACGTCATCACACCACATTAAAAGCATTTGTTGCAACTTTGGGATACTCTAGAGCAACCTTTGTTAAGTTTTATGATCATGAACGTTCTGATGCATGGATTGATGGCTTAGAAAGTGCTTTTCAGTTCTTTGGTGGTGTTCCTAAAGATGTATTATTTGATAATGCTAAGGCCATTATCATTGAACGTGATGCTTATCAAGATGGTCAACATCGCTGGAATGCTAAATTACTTGATTGTGCTAAGAAATATAACTTCCGAGCACGTGTTTGTAAGCCATATCGTGCGCAAACAAAAGGTAAAGTAGAACGCTTTAATAGTTATTTGAAATCAAGTTTTATCGTGCCATTAAAAGCAAGTTTAAAGGTGGTTGACCTTAGCTTAGATGTTGATATGGCAAATGCCTATATTGGTCGATGGCTTAGTGAAACAGCAAATCAACGCATTCATGCAACAACTAAAGAAAAACCAAGTACTCGTTTGCTTGAAGAACAACAATTTTTTTCTTCATTACCTTTATTTAATGATGGTTCTAAAAAATCTGTAATTGATGATGTTAGCCCATCATCACTCATACCTCATGAGAGTGTTCAACACCCCTTATCAATCTATGATGAATTACTGGAGGTTTCTTAATGAATTTACAGTATGAGCGTATTGAACAGCTTTGCCGTCAGCTTGGTCTACAAACAGTGGCATCACAATGGTCACATCATGCACAACAAACCTTAGCAAAGGATGGCAGTTATGCAGATTTCGTTGAAGCTATGCTATTACATGAATACACAGCCAAGCAGCAACGTAGTCAACAGATTCTTTTACAACTTTCAGGTCTTACTCAAATCAAAACGTTGGAGGCTTATGATTTTAATTATGCTTTAGGTGCTCCAAAGTCGCAGTTGCTTGAACTATTTAATTTAAGCTTTATTCCAAGAGCTGAAAATGTTGTATTTATTGGTGCAAGTGGTGTTGGGAAAACACATCTATCAATGGCTTTAGGCTATAAGGCAATTATGAATAATATTAAGACTAAGTTTATTACTGCAGCTGATTTAATGTTGCAACTTAGCCTAGCTTATCAACAAGGTAAATTAAAAAACTACATGCAACGTGTTGTACTTGCTCCAAAGTTATTGATTATCGATGAAATAGGATATTTACCATTTGGTCGTGAAGAAGCAAATTTATTTTTTAATGTTATTGCCAAGCGCTATGAAAAAGGCAGTACGATTTTGACCAGTAATTTACCATTTAGCCAGTGGTCTAAATCATTCGCAGATGATGTTACTTTGACAGCAGCAATGTTGGATCGTTTATTACATCATTGTCATGTTGTACAAATATCTGGGGAAAGTTATCGTCTAAAAGATAAAAAGAGAGTAGGAATTCAACCACAAATTGAGTCTTAATAAATCATCAAAGGGGTCAATTTTACTTTGCTGTTTTAAGGTAAAAGGGGTCAGTTTTAAATTGCCGTTGACACCCTATCTTTTTCTTACCACATTTCTTGCATTTAATCCCTTCTTTGGAGATTTGATTCAGCATCACTGTTGTCGGTTGAATCAAATCAATGACATAGTTCGTTGGTTCAGGAAAAGCAGAAGAGGCTGCTTTATTGCAAAAGAGAACATTCGGATCAAATGGATTGGATTGCACAAAAGCCATGATACAGCCACAGAGTAATTCACCTGCATGTAATCTGTAACATCCATTCAGGTCATCAGACGAAGATTAATCTGAAATTTAAGCACTAAACACCATAAATCTATGTATGGGCAGACTTTTTTGAGACATATGTTGATAAACATGCGGCAAGTTACATTGCTTAAAAGTCTATCTAAGTTAACGATCTATTCAATTCTGGATAAGTAATCTGAATATTACGATCCTAAATTACCCGAAGAGTATTAAGATTTCTAAGAATCGTGATTGTTGGTTTATTTGGGAAATTAATCAGTGGATTGAAGCAAAGATGATGGCTCATTAAGGATTGTGGGCTTCGACTACTTAAATTTTAGGTATTTTGAATAAAGCATATTTCAAAAATCTTAATTAATGGATTTAAATTACCATAAAAACCTTCAATATTGGCTTGAATCCATTGTTGTTGAGAGTCAATGCGAGACCAATCAATACCATAACCACAATGAGCAATCAGATGCTCAAAGAAAATCCGTTGTGTACGTCCATTACCTTCACGGAATGGGTGTATGACATTAAGCTCACAATACAAGTCGGCAAGTTGAGGAATCAGTTGTTGTGGTGCTAAGCCTTGAAAGTATTTTTTTTCTTGAAGCGGTTTGAGTAGTTTATTGGTTTCAATTTCAATACGGGAAAAATTACAAAAACGGGTGTCACCTTTGGAAATATCGATTTGTCTTAACTTTCCTGCCCAGTCGTATAAGTCGCCAAAGAGCTGCGCATGAATTGATTTTAAGTATTGTAAGTCGTAAGGTGGTTCAGCATATTCAATTAAGTTACTTGCCAATCCAGACAGTTCTAGTTCAGCTTGTTCTAAAATTTGTTCATCACGAATATTGAGTTTGTTCTTTAGGATATTTGTGCCAGGGTAACAATACAGGCTGTCACCCATTTCCCCATATTTATCCATACATGCACCTGACTAAGATTCGGGTTGCGAATACTTCTTATATTTTTGCAAGATTTCAGCTTTACTTTGTTGAGTTGTTTGAGCTGTCGTTGTAATGCCTTCAAGCTTTAGGCTGGCTTGATAGTTTTGCGAACGTGTCGCTTGAATATATTTTCTTTTCTGTTCAGTGGTTCTGAGCATTTCGAAACTCCATTGATGCTACACGTGAAGTAAGTATAGCAGAGAATCTTTTTGATCAATGCTGCATACACAGCATTTCTAAAATGTAATACAACGGTATTGTTTCATGTAATAACAGAAAACTAAAAAAAAGTGGAAGAATTCTTAAAATTTAGACCACCCATGATAAGTAAACCATATGTATTTGTTGATAATTGTAATTTTGAGAAAATTTAGTTGATAAATTAAATGAATTTTAATATACAAAGATATGCTCATTTTTTATATCGATAAAAATGTTAAAATTTGACTATTTAGTAAAAAATATAGAGATATTTATGGGGCAATTTATCATGCCCTTTTGCTTTGAGCGACAAAATGTTCAATTTAAGATAGTAAAAATTAACTCAGAACTACTGAAAATCAAAAAGATTAAACAGAGCCAGAAAGTAGTAGTACAAGCAAAGTTCAAAATAATCTATGTGAAAATTTGGCAAAAAATATTGCTATTAATGCAAACGGAGCCAGGCTTACGTGTGCATTCTAATTATGTTGCAATCTTACAGTTGATACATAATCTTGATGATTTTATCGAAAAATCACAACAACACTTGTGCTTTGAAAGAAAAGCTCAGAAAGAACTGGATGCTAAATTTTTTGCAAGATTTTTTAAGCTAACAAAGAATTCAATAAAGGATCAACTTTTACCAAATCGTTCTGATCACAATGAATTTAAACAATGCAACGTGATAAAAATATTAAGCGAAAATGAATATGCCAAACATTGAAACACAAGAGCAATTCTTAGATTTAGCAGAAAAATATCAACAAGATTATTGTCTATTACGTGATGATATTGTAAATACACAATTTGTCGATCTATCAGATGATTTGTATAAAGATGTCTACGCTCTATACAAATTAGCACAACAAATTTATAGCTATATATCAGGCTCCAGACAGATCGGTAAGTATTCTTTTTTAGCTGCTGTGAGTTTTTTTGCATGTCCAGATTCTAGTAATACACAAGAGCTGTCATCGCAACGTTATTTGATTCTACAAGCGAGTTTTTTAACATATCGGCAGTATCAAGAATTTGCAAAAATTGATAAAGCTGAGAATAAGCAAAAACATGTTTGTGACCTATTACGCTATGTCTCACGATATGTGCTGGTGATGTGTGCTGAATTAGCAGGAGACTGAACCGTACCGGGTTTGTCGGAGACCACTTTTCTTGAGAGAATGTCCCGATGAAAAAAGTAAAATACACCCCTGAAATCAGAGAAAGAGCGGTTCAATTATTGATTGAATCTGAAAAAGATTATCCTTCTACTTGGGCTGCAATCACAGCTATTGCACCTAAGATTGGTTGTACTCCTGAAACATTGCGTGTTTGGTATTTAAAGCATATGGATCAACTAAATCCTGCCAAAGTACAACAGATATCTGACCAAGAAAAAATGAAGCAAATGGAACGTGAAATTAAAGAATTAAAACGTGCCAATGAAATTCTACGTAAAGCAGCCGCTTTTTTCGCCCAGGCGGAGCTCGACCGCCCACACAAATAATGGTGGATTTTATCCAGAACAATAAAGATCGATATGGTGTTGAAGCGATTTGTAGAATTTTACC
>NZ_VOYT01000012.1:0-79693 GCF_013420145.1 Acinetobacter sp. YH12021 | reverse complement strand
TAGCAAGAGTGAACCACCTGATCCCTTCCCGAACTCAGAAGTGAAACCTCTTCGCGCTGATGGTAGTGTGGGGTTACCCATGTGAGAGTAAGTCATCGCCAGCTCATTATTCTAAACACCCTCAACTAGCGTTGGGGGTGTTTTTTTATGCAAGAGAGAAAATATTAAGAAGAAAAGTAGAAGAAAGAAGTTTAAAACAATATATTTACAATAATAAATTATGTGAAAAATATAGCATATATCAAAATATCATAAATTACTGCAAGTCTATTTGGTCGAATTTATCTACAACTTTAGTCTAGGTTTTTAAGAAAATTAACCAGAGTTAAGTTTTTGCTGTAGACAAAAAGTGAATATTGATTCATTTTATATACAAAAGTGAATAACCATTCATTTTTTATAAAATAAAAAGCTCACAATTGGAGGTGAGGGAAAAATGACAGCAACAACAATGAATGTGAATGCTGTAGTGGATCAAGCAAAGTTTAAACCTTTTCATTTAAAAATTGTACTTTGGTGCGTATTTGTCGTTATTTTTGACGGTTATGATTTGGCGATTAACGGTGTGGCTTTACCACTACTGATGCAAGAATGGAATATGACGGCTGTACAGGCAGGTATGCTTGCGAGTACGGCACTGGCAGGCATGATGTTTGGCGCCATGCTGTTTGGCATGTTGGCAGACAAAATTGGCCGTAAAAATGTCATATTAATTTGTGTGACGTTATTTAGTGGCTTTACTTTTTGGGGCGGCTTTGCATCCAACCCAACAGAGTTTGGTATTTTACGTTTTATTGCAGGTTTAGGGATTGGCGGGGTATTGCCTAACCTCGTGGCTTTAACCTCTGAATATGCACCACAAAAAATGCGTAGTACCTTAGTTACCACCATGTTCAGCGGCTATGCTGTGGGCGGCATTATGGCAGCCTTACTTGGTGCATGGTTGACGCCTAGCTTTGGCTGGGAAGTGATGTTCTATATTGCGGGATTACCGTTACTTATTTTGCCTTTATTGTGGTTTTTCTTACCAGAATCTTTAACTTTTTTGGTGAAAAAACAGCAACATGAAAAAGCGCGTCACATCGTCCAGCAAATTAGCCCACAAGAAAATATCAGCCCACAAACACAATTTGTATTAAATGAAGTACAAACCGCAGATGCCTCAATTGCAGCCTTATTTAAAAATAACCGTGGCATGAGTACTTTGCTGTTTTGGTGCTGCTTCTTTATGTGTTTGTTGATGGTTTATGCTTTGGGCAGTTGGTTGCCAAAACTGATGATGGCAGCAGGTTATTCGCTGGGTAACAGTTTAATGTTCTTAATGGCGATGAACATTGGTGCTGTGATCGGAACCATCAGTGGCGGGATTTTAGCAGACCGTTTCCACTTAAAACCTGTGATTATTGGCATGTTTTTATTGGGCGCATTCTCTCTAGTGGGTCTAGGCTTTAATTCACCACAGCCTGTGATTTATTTATTGGTGGGCTTAGCAGGTGCTTCTGCCATTGGCAGCAGTATTTTATTGTATAGCTTTGTTGCTCAGTATTATCCACTTACGATTCGTTCTACAGGTATCGGCTGTGCTTCTGCAGTGGGGCGTGTCGGTGCGATTGTAGGCCCTATTATTATTGGCGTACTTTTGGGCATGGATTTACCACATAAAATGAACTTTTTGGCGGTGGCGATTCCTGCAGTGATTGGTGCAATTGCAGTAGCACTGATTCGTTTACAAAGTACATCACAGGTGGTGAGTGAGCCAAGCGTGGTTAAAAAAGCCAGCCGATCTTATAGTTAATTGATCGTTAGTGTTTTGGGACTTTGAAATTAAGGAGCATTGCTCCTTAATTTTTTTGCCTATTCACTTTGTAGAAGATTTAAGTAAGAAAGTGTGTATCGCTACATTTCTACTGTGCACGAGGTACATTTCATTGATTATGATGTCTTGATTAGCACAAGCAAAGATTGAATGAATAGAGGAGCAATTAGGATGCTCAAGATAAATCGGCAATACTATGGATTTATATGTCTAGTTGTATTGGGTTTAACTACAGGGTGTAATGCGCAAGTTGAGCCGAAACAGAACACGGCTGCTTTAGAGTCAAAATCAACTTCTGCACAAAATTTACAACGCTATCAAATACAGCCAATTGCAGATTTTAATGAGCCGTGGGCATTGGCAGAATTACCCGATGGACGCCTATTAATTACAGAAAAAGCGGGGAAATTAAAACTTTTTGATCCAAAAACAGGTCAAAGCTTAGATGTTCAAGCTATCCCTGAAGTCGCCTATGGCGGACAAGGTGGTTTGGGTGACGTCATTTTAGATCCTGAATTTCAACAGAATCAGCAGATTTATTTAAGTTATGCCGAAGTGGGTACGGGTGGTTACGGTGCAGTCGTGATTCGGGGCAAGCTTGTATTAGATGCTAAACCCACGCCAAAACTCACCGAAACTCAAAGAATCTGGCAGCAAGTGCCGAAAGTATCGGGACAGGGGCACTATGCGCATCGTATAAAGTTTGGTGCAGATGGCAAATTGTGGATAAGTTCTGGTGAGCGACAAAAGTTTGAACCTGCTCAGGATTTAAAATCTAATTTAGGCAAAATTTTGTGTCTAAATGCAGATGGCACAACCCCTTTAGACAATCCATTTCAAACACATGGAGAGATTGCCAAGCAAGTCTGGAGTTTGGGGCATCGCAACCCTTTAGGCATGGCATTCGATCCCGCAGGGCAGCTTTGGGTTGCAGAAATGGGACCTAAAGGGGGTGATGAGTTGAATCTGATTGCCAAAGGCGAAAACTATGGCTATCCGTTGGTGTCGAACGGTGATCATTATAATGGTTTGCCAATTCCAGACCATGCGACTCGTCCTGAATTTACAGCCCCAGTGCTGGATTGGACGCCTGTCATCTCTCCCTCAAGTTTGATGTTTTATACGGGAGATGTATTTCCACACTGGAAGCATAAAGCCATTCTTGGTGGTTTATCTTCAAAAGCAATTATTGTGGTGGATACGCAAGCACAGCCTGTTCGGGAGTTACAGCGTATCGAGATGGGTCAGCGGATTCGTGGCGTACTTCAAGCACAGGATGGCAATATTTGGGTGATTGAAGATGGTCAATCTGCCAGATTGCTTAAATTGGTGGCTCCATAAAATAAATTTCTTCAGGTCTAAACTTATTTCAAAGTAGGACAAAAAACAAATAGAAAAAAGCCCCAACATCATGTCGGGGCTTTTTCAGATTTATGTTTAGGTATTACTCCTGTTATACCTTTCAGCGTCCTGCCGTTATATTATTTATTATTGTTATTCTTGCTTTTAGAAACATCCTGTTTCTGTATGTGTTAAATATAAAATGAAAGCTGATCTTTGCCTAGCGTCAATTTTCTGCAGTGCATGTAAGCTAAAACGTACAACGATATATCGGTAAAATATAGATCAATAAACTGGATTTATTTAATTTTAAGTATTTGATTATATTTAATAATTATCTTATTCAATAAAAAATCTCCCAAATTCATTTTCTTGTACTTGGGAGATTTGAACAGCAGAAAGATGCAGTAAGTATGCAAATTGATTACATCAACTTAATACCTTGTTGTCCTGCTGGGGTCACTCTAAAGATTTCAACTTCAAAGGTAATATTTTTACCCGCTAAAGGGTGGTTAAAGTCTACTTCAGTCACATCATCGTTGACAGATTTCACCACGCCATAGAGGCTTTGTTTGGCTTTATCTTCAAATTCAATCATGTGTCCTTCAACTGGATGTTGCTCAAATTTAACCGTATCAAAAGTTTGTACGTTTTCAGGATTCCATGGACCAAATGCTTCTTCAGGTGGAAGACTCACGGTACGACGGTCACCTGCACGTAAACCAAATAATGACTTTTCAAAACCAGGTAATAGGCTGCCATCGCCCATGACCAAACTTACAGGTTCAGCGCGGCTACGGGTGTTGTCAATTTCTACACCATTTTCAATGGCGACAGAAAAGTGCAATTCGACTTTTGAGCCATCTTCAATACGAGTTTCATCATTTGGATTAATAATTTCAGTCATGTTGCGCCTGCGCTCGTTCAATTCGGTGCTTTTCTAGGAAAAACGTATCAATTAACAGCAGAATGGTGCCAAGTGTGATGGCACTGTCTGCAATATTAAAGGCAGGGAAGTGGCTGTTGTTGTAGTACACGTGAATAAAATCGACCACGTAGCCAAGACTGACCCGATCAATTAAATTTCCAATCGCACCGCCTAAAATCAAGGCAATCGCCAAAGGCAGTACGATGACATTTTTTGGCATACGCATTAGCCAAAATACAAAAATTACAGACACTAAACCTGCCAGTGAGGTAAAGAAATAACGTTGCCATCCACCTGCATCGGACAAGAAACTAAAGGCAGCGCCATAGTTATGCAGTAAAGTCCAATTCAAAAAGGGCAATACAGGCACTGGATCTGCGTAATTCAGATGCGATACTGCAATCCATTTGGTCCATTGGTCGAGAATAATCGCGACAATGGACAAGCCCACCCACCATAAATTATGTGGATAGAACTGGAATAAGCCCTTTTTGTGTTGTGGATTAGGCATATTTTCTCTCTTCGCCTTGACCTGTTGGAAGGTTGATAATACAACGTGAGCACAAACCTGGATGTGCAGAATGTGTATTCACATCAGGGAGTACATGCCAGCAACGTACGCATTTTTCGCCATCTGCTGCAGAAACTTTCACGTTCAAGCCATCTAAATCAGAGGCTTCGCCTTGTGCAGCATCAAAGCTATTCACAATCACTTGTGAAGTAATCAGAACAAAACGCAGCTCATCGCCTAGTTTATCCAATACGGCTTTGAGTTCGTCATTCGCCCAAAGCTCAACTTTAGCAGACAGGTTGGAACCAACGGTTTTGGCAGTACGTGCAGCTTCAATGAATTTATTGACGGCAGATTTAACTGCAATTAGGGTTTGCCATTCCGCTTCTGCCAAGATGTTGGCTTCAGAAGCCACTGGAATGTCATACCATTCTGCAGTGAAGACATATTTTTCTGATTGCTCAGGAATTAGCGGCCATGCTTCTTGTGCAGTAAAGCTTAAGATTGGCGCCATCCAACGAACGAAAGCCTGAACCAAGTGATACAAAGCGGTTTGTGCAGAATGACGTGCTTGCGAGTCTGCTTTGGTGGTGTACTGACGGTCTTTGATGATATCGAGGTAGAAACCACCCAAGTCATTAATACAGAAGTTGGTCAGTGCACTGGTCACGATATGGAAGTTCATATCTTCATAGGCTTGCTGAATGGTTTTCTGTACTTCTGCGGCACGTTGCAGGATGTATTGATCCAGTGCAATCAACTGATCTACAGGCAGTGCATCTGTAGCGGGTTTGAAGCCATTTAAGTTGGCCAACAAGAAACGCAAGGTGTTACGGATACGACGATAACCGTCAGAGGCACGGCTAAAGATTTCCTTACCTGCAGTCATTTCATAGCGGTAATCTGCCGATGCAATCCAGAAGCGTAAGCCGTCTGCACCCATGTCTTTAATAATGTCTTGTGGAGTAATGATGTTACCCAACGATTTCGACATTTTGCGACCTTTTTCATCCACTACAAAGCCGTGGGTTAACAAGCCTTTGTATGGTGCGCGTTCATTGATCGCAATTGAGGTGAGCAATGAAGACTGGAACCAGCCACGGTGTTGGTCTGAACCTTCAAGATATAAATCGGCTGGGTCTTGTAACTCTTCACGCTCACGTAGTACGGCGTAGTGGGTCGTGCCTGAGTCGAACCATACGTCTAATGTATCGCGTACTGCATTGTAGTGCTCGGCATCATCACCAATGAAGTCTTTGGCTTCACGGTTGTACCAGCCATCAATCCCTTCTTGCTCGATCAGTTTTGCAACTTCTTCGATCAATTCAGGTGTGCGTGGGTGCAATTCGTTGGTGTCTTTATGTACAAAGAATGGAATTGGCACGCCCCAAGTACGTTGACGTGAAATACACCAGTCTGGGCGACCTTCAATCATCGCTTGGATACGGTTTTTACCCCAATCAGGTACAAAGCTGATGTCATTTTCAATCGCATTCAGTGCGCCTTGACGTAAACCTTTGGCATCCATGCTGATAAACCATTGTGGTGTAGCGCGGAAAATAATTGGAGTTTTATGACGCCAGCAGTGCGGATAGCTGTGTTTGATTGGGTGATGTGCCCACAGCTTATTGTTTTCTGCCAAAGTCGCAATAATTTGTGGATTGGCTTTGTAGATGTGTTCGCCTGCAAAGATTGGTGCAGTAGGTAAATATACGCCATTGCCACCGACAGGATTGTCAACTTTTAGGTTGTATTGTAAGCCAACTTTATAGTCGTCCACACCATGTCCAGGCGCGGTATGTACTGCACCTGTACCGCTTGTTGCGGTCACGTGTTCACCTAAAATCACAGGTACTTGGCGTGCTTGAATCAGTGGATGTTGTAAGATCAGGTTTTCGAGTTTGTCACCTGTGAAGTCAGCCAATACTTCATAGCTGCTAAAGCCATAGCGTTCAGTTGCTGACAGTACCAATTCTTTGGCCAAAATAAAGTTTTGTGGTGCTTTTTCATCGGCACGTGCCTTCACCAATTGGTATTCAATTTCGGCATGTAATGCAACGGCTTGGTTCGCAGGTAAAGTCCACGGTGTAGTCGTCCAAATGACGATGTCAGTGGCATCATTCACTTGCACATCCAAACGTGCAGATAAATCGGCTAAATCGACCACAGCAAAACCGACATCAATTGCATCGGATTTTTTATCTTCATATTCAACTTCGGCTTCTGCCAATGCAGAACCACAGTCCAAACACCAGTTCACAGGTTTAAGACCCGGTTCAATATGACCTGCTTTGGCAATTGCACCCAATGAACGCACGATATCGGCTTCTTGCTTGAAGTTCATGGTGAGGTAAGGATTGTCCCAATCACCAAATACACCCATACGCACGAAGTCTTTTTTCTGTAATTCGACTTGGGTGTAAGCATATTCGCGACAGGCTTTACGGAAAGTCGAAGCATCGACTTTTACACCCACCTTACCCACTTTTTCTTCTACTTTAAGTTCAATTGGTAAACCGTGACAGTCCCAACCCGGAACGTAGGGTGCGTCAAAACCATCCATGACACGGCTTTTAATAATGATGTCTTTCAGGACTTTATTAACCGCGTGACCCAAGTGAATTTGACCATTGGCATACGGAGGGCCATCGTGAAGCACATATTTTTTCTTGCCAATACGCGATGCACGAATCTGCTGATAAATGTTGTCGGCATACCACTCTTCTAACCATTTCGCTTCACGTACTGTGAGATTTGCTTTCATTGCAAATTCAGTACCTGGGAGGTTTAGCGTGGCTTTATAATCCACTGCATTTTCAGGAGTTTGCTTATCGCTCATGCAAGTTGTCTTCCAGTTGAATCAGCCCATGGACTGACGCGTTTTACATTAAATATTTAGGGTAAATTAAAAAGGGAAATGTGGATGATCTTGTCGAAATTCAAGAAGTTTTTCAACATCATCATCAATTCCCGCTTTGAGTGCTTCAAGCGAAGGGTAATTTTTTTCGCCATGTAAATAGTTTAAAAACGTGACCCGCATTAACAAGCCATACAGATTAGCAGAAACATTGGGGAAATGTACTTCTAATCGCCATTCGGGATGTTCTTGCTTGATGGCAGGACGAGTTCCGACATGCCCTGCACCAAATAAACTGTTTGGGCTGTAGCCTGCAACACCTGTTTTGCTAGGATGTGCATTGCTGACTGTGTCGGTTAAGGAGGTGGTTTCGCAGACCACTTCAACGCCATAAATACCGTTTAAACAAGGACGATGACGGTTTAAACGTACGTTAATGGTGGGGAAATCTAGGGTACGACCAATTTGATCGCCATATTGGACGCGCCCTGTAATGCTATATGGGCGTCCAAGTAGTTTGGCTGCGAGTGCCAAATCACCAGCTTGTAAAGTTTGACGAATACGAGTTGAGCTAACACGCTCACCATTTAGTTCAATGGTGTTTAAATTGGTGACCTGAAAGCCATAGTTGCGCAAAAACTCGCTATTGCCTTGGCGGTTTTTACCAAAATGGAAGTCATCGCCCAAGACCAAATGCGAGGCATTCAGGGTATCTTTTAAAAGTTTTGCAAAGGCTTCGGCACTTAAACTGCGGAAATGATTGTCAAATTTCGCTACTGCAATGTAGTCGACGCCCAATTCGGTCAGATATTCGACTTTTTCCCGCAACGAGCTGATGCGTGGTGGGGCATCGTAGCCTTTAAAAAATTCCAATGGTTGAGGTTCAAACAGCATCACCACGGTTTTGAGTTGTTGCGCCGCAGCAACTTCTTTGAGCTGTTGAATCATCGCCTGATGACCGACATGCACACCATCAAAATTGCCAATGGTCACGGCAGTTTGGGCGAGGTCAGTGGTTGAAGATAAAGCATTCAGGCGGAGCAGCTGCATGATCGGATGAAAGTTGAAAATTTGTAAGGGCTATATATTGCCATATTCTCGCGCTTTCGTCTTGCTGTTGTGTTTTTAACCTGAAAAATTATCTGAAAATCAGGCAAAATCCGACTATTTGAGCGCGAAAGGTGAACTGGATTTGCACCGCACCAGATTTTCTTTTCTAATGTGCTCAGTTTCAATGATCTGCACGAGTAAATAGTGATGAATTCTGATTTCGCTTTAATTATGGCATTGCCCAGTGAGTCTAAAGGCTTGTTTGAGCAGGCTGGGATTCAGGTGCATTACAGTGGTATTGGTAAGGTCAATGCTGCGTTTAAAGCCTTTGAAGTGATTCAAAAGACTGGTTGTAAAACTTTATTGAATTTAGGCACGGCTGGTAGCTCACATTTTGATGCGCATGCTTTGGTGGAAGTGTGCCAGTTTGTGCAGCGCGATATGGATGTTTCTCCGTTGGGTTTTCAGGTGGGAGTCACGCCAATGGATCAGGAACACCCTGCAGAAATTCATTTGGAACGCTATTTTGAGCATTTGCCAAGTGGCATTTGTGGCACGGGAGATAGCTTTGAAACGGGTACACCTAAAGTACCGTGTCAGTTGGTTGACATGGAAGGCTATGCGATTGCCAAAGTCTGTAAAAAATTAGGGGTACGGATGCTGTCGGTGAAATATATTACCGATGGTGCCAATGATACAGCGCATTTAGACTGGGAAGAAAACTTGTTGTTGGGTGCGCAAAAACTATTGTCTTTGTATCAGGGTCTTAAATAATATCGTTGCCAAAACGCCACGACCCTAGTCATAACTAGGGTCGTGAGTAAAAGTGCGTATCTTAGTTAGTGCTGTGCAATTAGTGTTAGTGCTGTGCAATTAGTCTTCTGATTCTTGTTCAGGTGTGGCAGTGACCACAGCGGCTTGAGGTGCATCCACTTCGTCCTGACGCGGCATAATACCGTAGAGCATCATGTGAACTGTATGTTGCAAGACACGTTGCAACATGCTGCGGTTGCGCAGGGTTTTACCTGTCACCATTTCCATTTGCGTTGCAAAGTCGGCATAGTTTTGGGTAATCGCCCAAATATTCAAAATAAGCAATTCAGGATCAATCTGCTTAGACAGTTTGCCTTGCTCTTGCCACATGGTAATGACTTTGGCTTTGCGTTTGACCAGTTTTTTCAGAGGGCCTTTTAAAATTTCCTGAATATGTGGCGCACCTTGAATCACTTCTAATGCAAATAGACGTGATGCTTTCGGTTGAGTACGTGAAACCTCAATTTTCTGCAGCAGATAATTGGTAATTGCTTCATCAGGCTCGAGTTCAGCTTCGAGCATTTGCAAAGGTGCCAGCCATTTTTGTAGTACTGTAGTCAGTACTTCAACATATAAGGCTTCTTTATTTTCATAATAATAGAAAATATTCGACTTATGCATCTCTGCAATTTGTGCGATTTCGTCCAAACTCGCGCCGCTAAATCCGTATAAAGAAAATACGTCGAGTGCAGCATTGAGAAGCTGATGGCGTTTTTGTGTACTCTTTTTTTGTTCCATTCGTAATTTTAAAACAATGAAAAAAGGGAATTATTAATTGTACGGCAAATCATCAGGCTTGTGCATCCTTTAAAGATGTATTTTTAAAATATTTTTAGTTTATTCTGTAGCTTAGCTATTAAATCCGTTAAAAGCATAGTTACAGAGGGGGAGTATCTTGCTTTTGTATTTTTTGACTGAATGAATAAGTTTTTTGAATTTTTTATATAAATGATAAAAGTAAAGTTTCTTCCTGCCTTGCATCAATTTTATTTAAAAAAACTAAACAGTGGTGTGGATGCTGCCAATTTTGATCATCCGTACAATGTCGTGCTGACAGATATAGGTGTGATGACCTGATTTAATCGGCAGCATGTTCCACGTGAAACATGTTTGGATTTTGGTTGTGCAGTATCATTCAACCTGTCAAAAAACCTCACTTAGAGCCGTTTTTTACACACAATTGAGTTGCGTTGATAGTTATATAAAGCCTGACGTGCATCGGGTAAATCATCGACACTGGCAGGTGCAAAGCCCTGTTCTAAAAACCAGTGTGCGGTGCGAGTGGTTAAAATAAATAATTGCTGAATACCCATGGTTTTGGCTTTATCTTCTAAATAATCCAGAATTTGGCGACCACGGTTGGATTTACGATAAGCAGGATGCACCGCGACACAGGCAATTTCGGCCGACTTGAGTTCATGACCTGTGGTCGGAATGGGGTACAAGGCGGCACAGGCGAGAATCATGCCGTCACGTTCAATCACTGCAAATTGTCCAATTTCATTTTCCAGACGCTCACGTGAACGATATACCAACACGCCTTCTTCTTCTAAAGGACGTAATAAACGAATCAAACCGCCTACATCCTGAATATTGGCCGTACGCACTTCTTCATAATGTGCATCACTCACCATCGTCCCTGAACCATCACGGGTAAACAGTTCTTCGAGTAAAGCACCATCGTAGGCATAGGAAATGAGATGTACCCGATGTACGCCGTTTAATGAGGCATCTTGGGCTGCATTTAAGTGTAAAGCCAATTCAGGATGATGTCGCTGAGCATCTTCAATATATGGATTTAAATGTTGCGGATGAACTTCACGTTGCAATTGACCTTCGGCATTCTGCAAACCGTGCTGCGCGCCTAAGAAAATCAGTTTGTCAGCTTTTAATTGAATGGCAGTTTTAGTTGCCACTTCTTCAGCCAACAAGTTAAACACTTCACCTGTGGTGGAATAACCTGTTGGACCGAGCAACACAATATTATGATTTTCTAAATGGCGTTGAATGGCATCGACATCTACAGTGCGGACTTCGCCAGTCAGTTGATAATCGACCCCATCACGAATGCCATACGGTTTGGCGGTGATAAAGTTACCCGACACCACATCAATCCGTGCGCCGTACATAGGGGAGTTAGCTAGCCCCATCGACAATAAGGCTTCAATTTGCAGGCGAATTGAACCGACAGCATTCATGACACACGATAAAGATTCACGAGTGGTGACACGACGTTGCAAATGAAACGGTGTATCAATTTGGCTGAATTTTAAGTTTTGATTAATTTGTGGACGCGCACCATGTACCAAAATCAAACGAATACCAAGCGAGTGTAGTAGGGCAATATCATGAATAATGTGCTGAAAGTTTTCATGCAAAACCGCTTCACCATCGAACATAATCACAAAGGTTTTATTGCGGTGGGCATTGATATAAGGCGCAGAATGTCTAAACCAATGCACATATTGTAAGGTTGTGCTGTGCGGGTTTTCAGTTGGAGTCATTCGTTGGCCTGCTGTAATGATCGATGGTGCTGTCTTTGATTCTAATCAAAAAATTCTGCAGCGGAAGACTAAATATAAAAAAACACCTGAATGGTGCTTCAGGTGTTGTGGAGAAATGCTATTTTTCAGCTCAGGCTGAACGGTTTTAGCCAATAATACGAATAATACGCTGGGTGCGCTCATTAATCAGCACATAGTCACCGTTGACTTTATACCACTGCTGATAACGACCTGTGTTGGGTAAACGACGTGCTTCACGATCACTGACTTTGTAGCGGTTCGCATCATATCCGCGTGGGAGGTTTTGACCTACACGCCAGTCACGACTTGGATTCACACGTTTTTGATCATAACGCTTTTGTTCCCACTGTGCATGATGACGTGGATTGTCCCAACGCTTGTCGTGATGTTTATAGGTGGCACTCGCTTGATGACGACGATCATCATAACGATGGTCGGGTGCTGCCATAGCCGATGTTGCCATGATTGCGCTTAAAGACAGTGCTAAGGTGCTGAGTAATTTTTTCATGCGACTTACCTTCAGTTTTAAATATGGGGTAGATGTGTCCAAATTAGTCAAATACTCAAGATAAATGATGGTGGAAATTGAGGTGAATTGTGAATTTTATGGAGAAAACAAGGAGAGCCTGAGCGGACTATCGCTCTATAAAAAAAGCCCAAAGTGAGCTTTGGGCTATGTATTTAGATATTGTGTATGTACAACAGTAGGTCTATAAACCTGCGATACGCAAAATATGGTGATTTTCGACATCGACCAAAATGTAGTCTTGGTTGATTTTATACCATTGTTGTTTGCGTTCAGGGCGGGGCAAGTTATGTTCCTGATAATCGACTTTATAACCATTGCCACGATAATGCTGCGGCATGACATAACCCGTTTGCCATTTATGTTGTTGTAAGCGTTTTACACCACGTTCTTCACGCATGCGGCGTTTGTCTTGCATACGCTCTTCTGCATCGGCACGAAATTCATGTTTATTGTGTGCTTGGTGACGAGGATGGTCAGCTGAGTCTCGATCAAATTGAGGAGCGGCAGTTGCAAAATTGCTGCTTAGTAAAGCACTGAAAGACATTGCCAGAACTGTCAAAATCTTTTTCATGTAAACCCCTCATTCTCTCATCTTGATATCACAGTTCATACTTTAACCATTAAATGCAGAGAAACTGTGAAGAAAGCACATGAATTTTTTAAATACGCTCTGCAGGATGCGGCATGGTATTGATTCTATTATGCGACAAAATACGAAATTTAGTAGCTATCGCTCAGAAAATAGGGGTGGGATGATTTTTCTTGTGCTAAGGAAAGGATGAGACATCACCATAGCAGCGTACTGCTATGGTCTGCTTTAGTTCCAATGTTCAGTTAAGCCTTGTAAAGATTGCACAGCGATGGCAACACATTCGGCTGTTTCACGATCATCCAAAGCCACAATTAAATGCTGACCTAATTGCAAGCTTTCAATACTTTGAATCACGGCAGTTTTACGTTGAATATCAGTCATCACAATTTACCTAATGCTTGTTGTGGAGATACATCAAGCATAGGTGATGTATATTGATTTGGAAAACCGTATAATTTTATAAAAACAATCCAATAAAACGATTATTGCCACCGTTGCCATGAGTTTTGCTTAATAGGCGTAGTTTAAATCGGTGTAGTCGGTCAATGATTTTTGAATATGTGCATTGATAAATTCGCGTACATCTTCAGTACTCATTGGTGCGCCTTGCTTGCTAATCACGTGTTCAATTTCAGGTTGCCCTTCAATTTTAATACGATAAACAAAGTTTTTAACCACTTTGTAGGCATCGTCCAGTTTTTCAATGCCTGTGACATAGTGGTAAGCATGTTCAAAATTAAGGTCGGTATGTGAAAATACAAACTGATCAAACAGTTTGATTTTCTGACCGTTGTCGAGTGCCTGAATGTCATCTACGATGCTGGCTTCAAACTTCATGCCATATTTTTCAGAAATAGGCTGACCATCAATCAGTAAAGACACCATACCATCTTCAAGTGGTGTCACGGTGATGTTGTTTAATTCAGTCATGTTGCTCTCTGCATCGTTGAGGTTGAATTGAGATGTGGAAGCATGGTAATCAGGCTTTGCATTGCCAAAAATAGGCAGGATAGAAACCAGAAGATGCTTGTGCAATGCCATTTTACCGCAAATCCATGCGCAAAAATTGGCATATGCTAGGTTAAGTCCATAAAAAAGGAAGCAAGCGCTTCCTTTCTTCGGATCAAACCACAGGACTAATCCTGTGCATCAATACTCTGACCATTCATGTGTAAGCTGTCATCGCCCATTAAATATAAATAGGCAGGCATGATGGCATCGGGTGTAGGTAAAGTTTTTGGATCTTCATCTGGATAGGCTTTGGCGCGCATGGCAGTACGGGTTGCGCCTGGGTTAATGCAGTTGTAGCGAATATTCGGATGCACCTGTTCTTTGGCAAATAACTGGCTCACTGCTTCAATTGCAATTTTAGACACCGAATAAGCACCCCAGCGTTCACGTGCTTCACGACCTACACCTGAACTGGCAAACACGACTGAAGCATGTTCCGATTTTGCCAAAAGCGGTAATAATTCCTGAGTGAGTACAAATGGCGCACGTAAATTCACGGCCATGACGTCATCCCAAACATCGGCAGGGTAATTTGCCAACTCAGTCCGTTCACCTAAAATGCCCGCATTGTGCAAAATACCATCCAAACGTCCGAATTGTTTGTCTAGGGTATCGACCAGTAATTCATAATCTCGTGGTGAAGCACTTGAAAGCTGCAGCGGCAAAATAGCAGGTTGTGGTGCGCCTAAACTTTCGATTTCATCATAAATCACTTCAAGTTTATTTAAGGTACGACCATGCAGCACTACGGTTGCTCCGTGTAGCGCATAACTGAGGGCAGCCGCTCGTCCAATACCATCACCGGCACCTGTGATCAGGATAATACGATCTTTGAGAAGATCGGGGCGAGGTTGATATTCTGAGTATTTCATGGGCATCCCTCCTGTTCATTTCTTATTGCTTATGGGTTGAGTTTCATGTCATCGCTTTACAGGACTGATTCAAGCATTGGCACTGCTGTTTTGCGTTGCAGCTTGCAGCACCAATTTTTCTAAAACCGTATGTAATTCAGTCACTGAATCCACTATACAATCTGCTTGCCATGCTGTTAAGTCATCTTTGTGTTGCAAGGGTAAATAACCGTATGCTGCCAAAATGGTATACATATTGGCGTTACGACCTGCATCGATATCACGTGGATGATCGCCCACATAAATACAATGTTCTGGGGCAATTTCAATCTGTTTGGCCGCCAAATACATAGGTTCTGGGTCTGGCTTGGTGTGGCTGACATCTTCAGGGCAGACCAAAACCGCACAGCGGTCAGTTAAATTCAGTGCCTTGAGTAAGGCTTCACTGAGCCAGCGCGGTTTATTGGTGACAATTCCCCACGGAATTTGATGCTGTTCCAAAGCTTCGAGCAGTGGATACATGCCCTCGAACAAATCGGTTTCTACCGCAATATCAGCGCCGTACAGGTCTAAAAAGCGTTGTCGATGCGCAAGAAATACAGGGTCATCTACTTCAAGTTCTGGATAGACCAATTTGACCATCGCCCGTGCACCTTCAGACACCTGCGTGCGAATGGCTTCTGCTGCCACAATCTCACAGCCTTTATCGTGGCACATGTCTTGAATGATGCGAATAAAATCTGCAGCGGTATCAATTAAGGTGCCATCGAGGTCGAATAAAACGGCTTTCATTCTGTTGCCTCATTGACCGTGTAAACCATGTAGTTCACATCAACATTAGGTGCCAACCAATAGCGTTTAGTCAGTGGGTTGTAGTGTAAACCCGTCATATCTTTAAGTTTTAAACCCGCTTGGCGAATGTCGTGTGCCAATTCAGACGGTTTAATAAATTTATGATAATCGTGTGTGCCTTTGGCTAACATGCGCAGCACGTATTCTGCCCCAATAATGGCAAATAGGTATGATTTAGGGTTGCGGTTAATGGTCGAGAAAAATACATGACCGCCCGGCTTGACCAGTTTTTGGCAGGCTTGAATAATCGAGGCCGGATCAGGTACGTGCTCTAACATTTCCATGCAAGTCACCACATCGTATTGACCAGCTTGCTCATCTACCAATTGCTCAACAGGAATTTGGCGATATTCAATATTGTGTACGCCTTCTTGTTCTGCATGCAGGCGTGCCACGTTTAAAGGTGCTTCGCCCATATCAATTCCAAGCACATTGGCACCGCGACGAGCCATGCTTTCTGCCAAAATACCACCACCACAGCCGACGTCTAGCACTTTCTTGCCTGCCAAGCCGCCTGCGTGCTCATCAATCCAGTTTAAGCGCAGTGGATTAATCATGTGCAGGGGACGGAACTCGGAATGCTGATCCCACCATATGGCTGCAAATGCTTCAAATTTGGCAATTTCTTGTGGATCAACATTCAAATGCGACATGGGTGCCACCTCAATTGGGTCGTGATAATTGGAAAAATAGATATAAACCCTAGTGTAGCGTTAATTCTAAAAAAAGCGATAAAAGCTGTAAAAAAGTTCACAGAAGGAAAACGAAATCAGCATAATTGATTTATAGTGTTGCCATACACTAAACAGAATGATTTAGAGGATTATAAACGCAATGAAAAAATTCCTTTTAGGTAGTTTGGCAACAGCCATCTTTGCTATTTCTGGTAGCACTATGGCGGCAAATTTTGTAGCAGGTAAAGATTATAGCGTTGTCGCCAACCCGGGTAAGGTTGATGTACCGGGTAAAATTGAAGTGCGTGAGTTCTTTTGGTATGGCTGTGGTCACTGCTTTACTTTAGAACCATATATGCAAACATGGTTACGCCAGTTACCTAAAGATGTGAATTTTGTGCGTACTCCTGCAGCCATGAATCCTGTTTGGGAAATGAATGCACGTGGTTATTATGTGTCTGAAGCTTTGGGTGTGCGCAAGAAAACTCACTTGCCACTTTTCCATGCCATTCATGACAAAGGTCAGCAAATTTTTGACCAACAATCACAAGCTAAATTCTTTGTGAAATATGGTGTACCTGAAGCGAAATTTAACAGCATGTTTAACTCGTTTGCGATCACCTCTAAAATTTCACAAGCTAAACAATTGGCGCGTCAGTACCAATTGACAGGTGTACCTGCGGTGGTGGTGAATGGTAAATATATCGTTCAAGGCGATAACGGCAAAGTGATTCAAGTAGTGAACTACTTGGTTGATCAAGAGCGTAAAGCTAAGAAATAAGCAGATGCAATAACAAGATGATGCAAGGCTGAATCAGCAGCGCATCGCTAAAAACCGCAATGATTGCAACGTCATTGCGGTTTTTTTAATGCAGGTTAAAAGTGTGTTGTATGTTTAATCTGCGACAGGCTGCGGACGTTGCCAGTGGCAAATGCCACGAAATAATAAATGTACTTGAGTAATGGTTTGTTGAATAAAACGCTGCTGTTGTTCAGGTAATTTTTCGGCTTCAAATTGGCGTTCTAAACCAATCCAGCTCATTGCCCAATTTAACGACAAATTAATTAAAATATTGGCCAGAATGTGAAAATCTTCAGCATGCTGAAAATGTTGTACGCTTTCGACCCGTTGTAAATCATTAGCTAAATCTTCAATTAAAAAATCAATTTCACGGGCGATGGCTTGCCGTAAAATGGTCGAACCGCCCCAGCGTTCGGCAATTAAAAAAATCCATTGTTGTGGATGTTGATCGACAGATTTAAAAAATAGGGTCAATGCCTTTTCGGTCTGTGCATCGGGTTGGTATAAATAAGCTTGTCCCAACTGATACAAAATACCTTTAATGTGCAAGGCAACTTGATCGACCAAATCTAGCCCCAACTCATCCATATCTTGAAAATGCCGATAAAATGCGGTGGGCACCAGTCCAATCTGTCGTGAAATTTCTCTTAAGCTAATGCTGCTAAATGCACGTCCTGCGCTGCTGAGTTGCAGCACTGCCTCCATAATTGCCTGACGACTTTGTTGTTTTCGTTCTTCCCGAATCGACATTGTATTTCCTGATTCTGCCAGTGCCGCGCAGTCTAACAAAAACCTGTGTTTCACGATAATACTAAAAGATGAATGAAGCCACTTTGTAAAAATACAGGCAAAATTTACCGAAACAGCACACGTCAAGCTTTGGAAAAGCGACCTGCGCTGTGGCATCTGTTATACTTGCGGGCAATTTATTTGAGCCAAAAATAAGGACACATTATGCGTATTGACCAACGAGCTTTAGATCAATTACGTGAGGTAAAAATTACCCGTAACTATACTCGCTATGCTGAAGGTTCAGTGTTGGTAGAGTTTGGTCATACCAAAGTTTTGTGTACCGCAAGTATTGATAACTCTGTACCGCGCTTTTTAAAAGGGCAGGGACAAGGTTGGGTAACTGCAGAATATGGCATGTTGCCACGTTCAACTCATACCCGTAGTGACCGTGAAGCGGCGCGTGGTAAACAAAGCGGACGTACACAGGAAATTCAGCGCTTAATTGGTCGTAGCTTGCGTGCCATGGTCGATTTGAAGAAACTGGGTGAAAACACCATTACCATTGACTGCGATGTGATTCAGGCCGATGGCGGTACCCGTACTGCAGCCATTACAGGTGCAGCAGTGGCATTGATTGATGCTATGAATGTGTTGCTGGAAAAGAAAAAAATTAAGCATGACCCATTAAAGGGTTTGGTGGCTGCAATTTCTGTGGGCATGTACCAAGACCAAGTGTTATTGGATTTGTGCTATGAAGAAGATTCAAATTGCCAAACTGATTTAAACGTGGTGATGACACAAGCAGGTGAATTTATTGAAATTCAGGGTACTGCTGAAGATAAGCCGTTTAATCGTGTGCAATGTAATGCCATGTTGGAAATGGCAGAAAAAGGTATTCAGGAATTGGTAAAAAAACAGCAGCAAGCTTTAGGTTGGTAAGCTAAGCTTTTTGATGTTTTTCTGCTGTTTAAGAGCGCATCTTCGGATGCGTTTTTTTATGGATGAGATTTAGATTGCGATAGGAAGCGTGAAGCAAAAAGCTACAATATTGCAGGATGCGTTCTTTTAAGATGGAAAACTGTATGCAAAGAGCCTGAATGAAAAGAGGAGGAAAGCATGAAACTATTGATTATTTTAATGTCTGCCATGATGTTGTTTTTAACTGCATGTGATTCACGTACTGAGCGTGAAAATGAAGACAATCGTAGTGTACTCGGTCAAGCTTCTGACAACGACAACGACAACGACAACGACAACGACAACGACAACGACAACGACAACGACAACGACAACGACAACGACAACGACAACGACAACGACAACGACAACGACAACGACAACAAGGACGATGATTAAATTCAAAATTGAGGCATAAAAAAAGGAGGCTCATTTGCCTCCTTAAAATCAATTTTTGGAAAAAATTAAGGGTGCAGATTGCACCCTTAATTTTAAAAGTAATCGTTTACGCATTAAAACGCATTGATAAATCCACAGCTTTGACATCTTTGGTTAAAACACCCATCGAAATATAATCTACGCCTGTACTAGCCACTTCACGTAAATTTTCAATGGTGATGTTGCCCGACGCTTCAAGTTTACAACGACCTGCCACATGCTTGACCGCATCAATCATTTGTTGCTGGCTAAAGTTATCCAACATCACAATATCAGCTTTGGCTTCAAGGGCTTGATTTAGTTCATCCCAAGTTTCCACTTCAACTTCTACAGGTTTGCCCGGAGCAATGGCATGTGCTTTGGCAATTGCCTGAGTAATGCCGCCTGCTGCCATAATGTGATTTTCTTTAATCAAAAAGGCATCAAATAAGCCTAAACGATGGTTTTGTCCACCACCGACCGTGACAGCATATTTTTGTGCAATGCGTAAACCTGGTAAGGTTTTACGGGTATCTAGCAGTTTGGTATTTAAGCCTTCAAGTTGTTGCACATAGGCTGCGGTTTTAGTCGCAACAGCAGACAGGGTTTGCACAAAATTCAGCGCAGGGCGTTCTACCGTTAACAGGCTGCGTGCAGAACCTGCCAATTTCAAAAAGGCTTCATTGGCAGCAACGTGGTCGCCATCATTTTTTAACCACGTGACTTGCACATTGGCATCGTATGCTTGAATCAGGGCATTTACCCACGGTTGACCTGCCAAAATCATGTCTTCACGGCTAATAATGGTGGCAGTGGCCTGCTCATCTTCAGGGGTCAATAATGCGGTAATATCACCATCGCCAATATCTTCTTGCAAGGCTTGCTGAATATTGATTTGGATGGATTGTTCAAGCAAAGCTGGAGAGATGCTCATAAGATTTTCCGTGTCGATCTTGCCCATGAAAATTGCGCGTTATATTAACACTGTTCTGCGCCTGGATGTGTTTTTTAGCCACGTTCGGGTGTAATTTAAGATGTTCATTGTCACGCGTTGGCATTAAACTGAAATTTGTGTTCTATTTTTCTATTCTAATGGTTTGGGGATTGCCTTATGCAGCATGTGCCGTCGTTTCAGGTGGTTGAGGGTCAATTACAAGGGGCAAGACAAGTCCCATCTCCGAATTTCAACGCCCGTCCGACAGACCAAGAGATTCAATTGCTGGTCATTCACAATATTAGTTTGCCGCCGTCACAATTTGGTGGTGGTTATATTGAGCAATTTTTTCAGAACCAAATGGATTGGTCGCAGCATCCTTACTTTCAGACCATTCAGGGCCTGCAGGTTTCGGCACATTTGTTGATTTTAAGAACAGGCGAGGTGCTGCAATTTGTTAATTTTGCAGATCGGGCGTGGCATGCGGGGCGTTCTAGTTATTTGGCACAGCCTGAATGTAATGACTATTCAATTGGGATTGAATTAGAGGGCAGTGATGACTTGCCTTTTGAAACAGCGCAATATCAGAGTTTGGTGCAGGTGGTACACAGTTTGCAGCAGGCCTATCCGAGTATTCAACAGCATATTGCAGGACATTCCGATATTGCACCGGGACGTAAAACTGATCCGGGGCCGTATTTTGACTGGCAGTATTTTCGTGAACAGTTATCTCAACTTAAAGCTTCGACATCACAGGAAAAATTGATCAATCAATAACAAAACTTTGTTGATGCTTTGATTACAATAGCGACTAAATTTTTAATTGGGTGGTAACGATGGCGCTTTGGCGATCGACCTTTATTGTCAGTGCAATGACCATGCTGTCACGGGTGCTAGGATTAGTCCGTGATGTGGTATTGCTGAATGTGTTTGGTGCAGGTAAAGATTTCGATACCTTTGTGGTGGCGTTTCGTATCCCCAACTTTTTCAGGCGACTGTTTGCCGAAGGGGCGTTTTCGCAGGCATTTATTCCTGTATTGACCGAATATAAAACCAGCCGCACTCATGCCGAAGTACAAATTTTAATTAGTCGGGTTTTTGGCTGTTTAATGACGGTAATGACAGGGCTAACCTTTACCGCCATGGTGGCTGCGCCTGCGGTGATGTATATCTACGCACCGGGTTTCCATAGCGACCCTGAAAAGTTTGCGCTAGCCACCGATATGTTCCGCCTGACCATTCCTTATTTGTTGTTTATGTCGCTGACGGCATTTGCCAGCAGTATTTTGAACAGCTATGGCTCATTTACCACGCCTGCCTTTGCGCCTGTATTGCTGAATGTGGCGATGATTGCAGGTGCATTATGGCTCACACCGTACATGGCAGAGCCGATTATGGCACTGGGTTGGGCGGTGATTATCGCGGGTGCTTTACAACTTGCGATTCAAATTCCAGAACTATGGCGTAAAAAGCTGCTGATTCCCCCTAAAGTTGATTTCAAGCATGAAGGGGTGGATCGGATTATGAAGCTGATGCTGCCTGCTTTATTTGGGGTATCGGTCACGCAAATTAACCTGCTACTCAACACCATTTGGGCATCTTTTATGCAGGATGGTTCGGTGTCGTGGTTGTATAGTGCGGAACGTATGACAGAGCTACCTTTGGGCTTAATTGGTGTAGCGATTGGGACGGTCATTTTACCGTCACTGTCTGCGCGTCATGCAGAACAAAATATGGATAAATTCCGCGGCATGATGGACTGGGCTGCACGGGTGATTATTTTGGTAGGTGTCCCTGCCAGTATTGCACTGTTTATGTTATCAACGCCTATTATCCAAGCCTTGTTTGAGCGTGGTCAGTTTAGTTTTAAAGATACGCAAATGACCGCTTTGGCCTTGCAATGTATGAGTGCAGGGGTGATTTCATTCATGCTGATTAAAGTCTTTGCACCGGGTTTTTATGCACAGCAAGACACCAAAACACCAGTACGTGTGGGTTTAATGGCTGTGGCTGCCAATGCGATTTTAAACGTGGTGTTTATTGGCTTCTTTAAACTGATTGACTGGCAAGCTGAACACATGGCATTGGCACTGGCATCATCAGGTTCGGCTTTGGTGAATGCAGGCATGTTGTATTTCTATTTGCATCAACGCAAGATTTTCCGTTTTGGTGCGCACTGGAAAAAACTCATGGTGCAGTTTGCAGTGGCAAATGCCGTGATGATTGCTGCGTTGTGGTATGCCTTAACTTGGTATAACGGTGATGTATCACAATGGATGCGTGTGGCAGAAGTCACTGCGCTGTGTGTGGTGGGCGTAGTGGCCTATGGGGTTGGATTGTTGGCAACGGGTTTTAGACCACGTCATTTAAAACCTTAATGAAGCGAAGTTGATCTGAAAAAATACCGCAATTTAAATTGCGGTATTTTTTTGTTTAAAGATGATGCGGCTTTGGATTATTTTACAATTTCTAAAAGTTCCACATCAAAAATAAGCGTGCTGTTTGGCTCAATTGCATCGCCTGAGCCAATTTGACCGTAGGCTAGAGCAGCAGGAATAAAGAAGCGATATTTGGCACCAACTTTCATGAGTTGTAAGCCTTCAGTCCAACCTTGAATGACTTGGCTGACCTGAAATTCTGCAGCTTGATCGCGGGCGATAGAACTGTCAAATACCGTACCATCAATTAAACGACCTTCATAATGGACTTTAACGGTAGAGGTGGCTTTGGGTGATTTGCCCGTACCTGCATGTAAGACTTGATATTGCAAGCCAGACTTGGTGACTTTGACCCCTGCCTTTTTGGCATTATTGTTTAAAAAGGCTTGCCCAATTTTAGCATTGCTATCGGCTACTTTTTTAAGCTCAATCAGTTGTTTGGCTTCGGCTTGCTTTTTGAATTGAGTCAGCACTCGTGCCATTTCTTCATCGCTTAAACTGGCGGCTTGGTCTTGTGTTGCCATTTTTAAGCCAGCAATGAAGGCTTCGAGATCAATATCTTTTAAGGTTTCCGCATTGCTGCGCCCCATTAAATAACCAAAGCTATAACCGACCTGATCTGCAACAGGACTTTTATTGGTCACGGTTTTGGCAAAACTGCCACTGCTGAGCAGTGCGATACACACAAGGGCAAGGTGTTTTTTCATTCTTTTCGTCCTAAGACCATACAGGAGAGCCAAGCTCTCCTGAAAGGGTGATGTTGTTATTTCACTTCAATCAGTTCAACATCAAAAATTAAGGTGCTGTTGGCAGGAATCATGCCTGGTACACCTTGTTCGCCGTAGCCCAGTTTCGATGGAATATACAGCGTAGCTTTACCGCCTTCCTTCATGAGCTGTAAACCTTCAGTCCAGCCCGGAATGACTTGATTCAGTGGGAATTCAATTGGCTCACCACGTTGTACCGAGCTGTCAAATACTTTGCCATCGACCAGTTTACCCGTGTAGTGCACTTTGACCACAGAGCTTGCCGTTGGCTGTTTGCCTGTGCCTTCTTTAATCACTTGATATTGCAAGCCAGAAGCTGTGGTTTGTACGCCTGCTTTTTTGCCATTTTCAGTTAAGAATGAATCACTGGCTGTTTGCGCAGCTTGCGCTTGAGTGGCTTGTTTTTGTTGCAACTCTTGCTGGAATTGCTCATAGGCTTTTTGTAATTCTTCTTCGGTGTAGGCAGGTTGTTTACGCGCATGACCTTCACGCACACCTGTTACAAAGCTGTTGATGTCTAGCTCTGGTGGGGTTTGATGTGCCACTTCATAACCCAAAGCGTAGCTGATTTTTTCAACCGCAGAAGCATTTGCCGACGCTTTAGAGGTCGCCACTGCTGGGTTTTGAGAGGCATAATAAACAGGAACAAGTGCAGCACCGCCTAAAATTACAGCAACAGCGATGGGTAAGGCTTTACTCATAGGTTTTCTCAAATTCATTTTATAGTTAAAAAAGCAGCATTCATCTTAGCAGACTTTTTCACAGACTTTTCTAGTTTGGCACGTGGCTTTGCAGCCTGTGTCGATTCAACTTTTTAATATATGCTGCTTACGCAGTTTATTCTATAACAGACTGAATATCTAAAACATTTTTTATACATAAATCTTGCCCATCTGAGATGAGCAAGACCGTTAAATTGGGCAAGATTTAACTTAAAAGTCAGTCAAAGTCGGCCTTTAACACAACCCGATAGCGTGCCTTGCCCTGATGCAAATGTTCAATTGCCTGATTGATCTGTGACATCGGAAAAACTTCCACCTGTGGGGCAATCTGTTTGCGTGCGGCAAATTGTAGTAATTGACGCAGCGCTGCAGGCGAACCTGTCGATGAACCAGTAACCGATTTTGCACCACCAATCAAGCTGCCTGCCTTAATAGGCATGGGTTCCAGCGCTAAACCTAGCATGTGAATAGTGCCATGCGGTGCCAGCGTGCTTAAATAGGCATTCCAGTCCAAGCTCACATTTACCGTACTTAAAATCAGGTCAAATTTGCCACGTTGGGTTTTAAGCGCAGCGGCATCACGGCTGTTCACCACATGATCTGCCCCCATGGCCAACAATTCTGCAGTTTTGTCGGGGTTAGTACTAAAGGCCGTAATTTCACAGCCCCATGCTTTTAAGAGTTTGATTGCAATGTGGCCTAAGCCACCAATACCAATCACAGCAACATGATGCACTGCCTGAATTTGGTGTTTCAGGATCGGATCAAATACGGTAATTCCCCCACAGAGTAACGGCCCTGCACTGATAAGATCGATCGCATCGGGTAAGGGGATGACCCATTGCCAGCCTGCTCGGACTTTGTCGGCAAAACCGCCTGCATGCCCGACAATGGTGGCTGTAGTGCCATTGCTGCATAGTACTTGTTCACCCGCAATACAGGCATCGCAGTATTGGCAACTGTCTGCTGTCCAGCCAATGCCTACACGTTGCCCCACGGTTAAGCCTTTGGCCTCACTGCCTAATTGGGTAATCGTGCCAATAATTTCATGTCCTGCCACCACAGGATAGACCGAAGAATGCCAGTCATTTTGAATGACCGAGAGATCGGAATGACATAAGCCGCAATATTCAACTTTGACTTCCACCTGATGTGCCTGCAGTTCACCTGCATCAAACTCATAGGCTTGTAGTGGTTCACCCGCTTGCATTGCGGCATAGGCTCGAATGGTATTACTCATATTGCACTGTCCTTGTCATGGGCTGACTGTGTGATTACGGCTAAGGATTAGTATGCTGAACCTGTGTCAGGGTTTTAAAGTTGCAGTGATTTTCATGGTCATTGACCATACCAACGGCCTGCATAAAGGCATAACAGGTAGTTGGCCCTACAAATTTAAACCCTTTTTTCTTTAAGGCTTTAGACATGGCCAAACTGGTTGTGGTTTGTGCAGGGGCAAGACGATAGTCTGGCACGTCATTAGAAATTGGCTGCTGTGCGACAAAATCCCAAAGCCATGTCACGACGTCTATATCGGCATCTTTTAGTTTTTGCCATGCACGTGCGTTGTCACTAATTGCTTGTAATTTGCCTCGATGGCGAATTAATCCAGCATCTTGTAATTTGAGCGTAAGATCATCATCACTAAATGCGGCAATTTCAGCAATGCTGTATTGGAAAAAATGTTGACGATACGCCTCACGTTTTTTTAATACAGTAATCCAAGACAAGCCTGCTTGCTGTCCTTCCAAACACAGCATTTCAAATAAATGTGCTTCGGCAAATACAGCTTGTCCCCACTCTAAATCATGATAGGAAATATAGAGCGGATCATCGGAACACCAGCCACAGCGTTGTATCGTCATGGGTCATGCTCCTTATTGAATAGATGTGAATGGGACAGGCTTAAAGCTGAAATGCTGCCCATTGGTCATGTTGGTTATCCCAATAATATAGTTCTGCCTGTTGCAGATCGTGAAAGGAAATCCAGTTGTCTTTACCGATTTTATCTGAATAGCCTGTGCTGATGAGCAGGGCATCTTCAGTAATTTCCATGACCCAGCCTTGATGGACTTGTCCTGCCAATACAATTTTTTGTTGATTGCCAGATTCTGCAAATTCCACCAATCGATTTATCAAGGCTTCAGACATGAAATGTTCCTAACAAAATTAACGTAAATAAGGATAAGGATTGACCGCACCGCGTCCTTTACCATTTAAATAAAGTCCGTAATGCAAATGTGCGGCAGTGTGTCGGGCGTTGCCTGTATTGCCGACATAGCCAATATGCGTTCCTGCCTTGACATAATCGCCCACGCTTAAACCGCGTTTATGTCCATCCAAGTGTGCATAGTAATGCCAAGTGCCTGCAGGCCCTAATATCCAAATTACTTTACCACCTAAGCGATTATCGCGTAAGTCTGCAATTAAACCTTCTGTAGCGCTATACACTTTGCTGCCTTTGGCGGCAAGAATATCAATGCCTTCATGCAAACGTCCGCTACTACGAGATGCACCCCAAGTGTCATTCAACTGATGCGCTTTAATGCCCTGCACAGGAATGGGCAAGCGAGTTTTTAAACTCATTTGATTGAGTTTTTGCACCAAGGCAGGCGGGAGTGGGGTACTAGGACGTTTCGGTGCAGAACTACAGGCCGCAATCAATAAGGTAAAGAGTGACAGGCTTAAAACAGCAATCCATCGAAACATAAGACATCCTTGTAATGGCAGTGAAAGCAAAGATTTCATTCATCACGATGCTTGACTATGTCACAGATTGATTGCCGAGATCAATTTTTTCATGGCCGTCGGAATGCCCAAATCGCTGGCTTGTTGCGGACTATACCAATCTGCATTCAGTTCTATTGCCAAGTGTTCTTGTAGATCAGCATCGACCTGAAAACACAGTGCTTCAAGCTGCCAAGTGAAATGGGTAAAGCTATGTGAAATCTGTGCGCGTTGCTGTACTTGTTTAAGGCTCAAGCTTTGACACAGTTGCTCAAAAGCCTGTGCATCTTCAATGACAGGCAAACACCATAGTCCACCCCAAAGTCCTGTATTGGGACGTTGTTGCCATAACCACTGATCTGCGCATTGCAGTACTAAGACCTGTGCAGATTTAACGGGTACGGCTTTTTTCGGTTTTTTAAAGGGCAATTCCTGCTCTAAACCTTGTTGATGTGCTTTGCAGTGTTGTTGCATTGGGCAATATAAGCACAGTGGTTTTTTGGGGGTACAAATGGTGGCGCCCAAATCCATAATAGCCTGCGTATAGTCGTGATTACGCACTTCGGGGCAGAGCTGTTCTGCCAGTTGCCACATGGCACGTTCATGTACAGGTTTGGATAAATCATCTTCAATAGCAAAAAAACGTGCTAAAACCCGTTTGACGTTGCCATCCATAATGACGCCGTATTGGCGTAAACCCAGCGACATCATGGCACCACCCGTAGAGCGACCAATGCCCGGCAAAGCCATCCACTGTTCGAGCGTACTTGGAAAATGTCCTTGCTGTGCCACAATGGCTGCGGCTTTATGCAAGTTGCGGGCGCGGGCGTAATAGCCTAAACCTGCCCAATACGGTGCAACTTCATCCCAAGTTGCACGTCCTAAATCTTGCACTGTCGGAAAGCGCTGCAAAAAACGCTCAAAATATTGCAATACGGTTTTGACCTGAGTTTGTTGCAGCATGATTTCAGACACCCACACCGCATAGGGATCATCGGCGACTTGCCACGGCAGGTCATGGCGTCCGTGTTGATCGAACCACGTGAGGAGAGCATCGGAAAATGAAAAAGCAGTCATGCGAACCCAGTTTGTAAAGTAGCGGCTTAGTATAGCCAAACTGGCGTGGGAATTACGTGCATAAAAAAAGAAGATGAGCGTGCATCTTCTTCTTTAGGTTTGGTTTCACTTGGTTTGGGATAAAACGAGTCGTGGTTTAAATTTGACCGCTCATACCCCAACGGTTATCCAATTTTAAGGTCTGACCTTCATAGCGTGGAATAATGTGGATGTGTAAATGCTCAGATTTAGCATCAAACACATCGCCATCATTAAAACCCACATGGAAACCTGCAGGTTGATGACGCAATTGCAACTCATTGCGCGCCAATTCTAATAAAGACAATAAACTTTTACGTTCTTTGTCTGTAATGTCAAAAAAAGAGCCGACGTGACGTAGCGGAATGATCACGCAATGTCCTTTAGACAGGGCATTGGGTTCAGGCAAAATTACCCCAAATTCATTTTTTGCCAAAACATCATAATCATCAAAATTGCAATAAGGGCATTGCTCAGTCATTGTTATATCCTCTTCTTTAAAATTTTCTTGGCTTGCGTTGAGTATATGCTGCGTAATGTGAACAGCAGATTAATCTGCTAAACGACGATCCAACACTTCATACATGGCAGCTAAACCTTGTTGCTCTGCCGATGCGTTATAGCCTAAATCGACCCCATTGGCTTTGGCACGTTCATCAGCTTGAGGGTTACTAAAGCCGTGTTTGGCATCTTCAAAAATAATCACTTCATGCTCTACTTGAGCCGCGTGCATTTCTTCACGGAAACTTGCGACGTCGTCTAAAGTCACCATGCTGTCCAGTTCACCATGCAACACCAAAATCTCGGCTTGTACCTGACCTTGTTGTGCAGGGGCTTTCGGGCTGAGGTTGGCGTGGAAGGTCACCACTGCTTTTAATGCTGCGCCAGAACGAGCCAAATCCAGAACGACTTTGCCGCCATAACAGAAACCAATTGCAGCGAGTTTATCGCGATTTACTTCAGGTTGGGCAGCTAAAGTGTCCAAAGCTGCAGACGCACGAGTCACAATTGTGTCAGCATCTGCAAAAGTTTGCATCATCCATTCATTGGCTTGGGCTGCGGTGGTGGTGACTTTTTTATCGCCATACATATCAATCGCTAAGGCTGCAAAACCATGTTCAGCCAATTCACGCGCGCGTTGTTCGGTGTATTCGTTACGTCCCCACCATTCAGGTGCGACAATCACCCCCGCGACAGCTTGTGCTGTTTCTGGTGCAGCAAAATAACCGATCAGTTTGCTGCCATCTGCAGCCGTATATTCAATTTCGCGAGTTTTGATTGCTAAAGCCATGCCTTATTCCTTATCGTTTTCAATGCCATGATTAAAGCATAATAATATGGCACGCATTTTTAAAAACAGGGTAAATACTGCCTATAAATGTGAGAAAATATTTTTAAAATAGCCAAATTGGCATTTGTTGCGTAAAAAGCGGACATAAAAAAAGAAGGAAAAATCCTTCTTTTTTATCTGATTTTTAGGAATTTATAGACGAGGTCACTAGATTTTTCCGCGAGAGAGGAAACCAACAACTGCCAAAATCACAGCAATCACCAATAAAATAATGGCAAAGTCTTTGGATAAACCTGCGACACCACCAAAACCAAGTAAACTCGCGATTAACGCAATCACTGCGAAGATTATAGCCCAACGAAACATAATTGTTCTCCATGTGTTTTTATAGCTTCTGAATTTAGTATAGGGAGCTGAACGCAGCACACTGTTTTGTTTTTGTGTATTAAATGTTCAGTTGTTTGAGTTAAGTGTTTGATTCATTTAAAGACTAAACAAAAGCAACAAGTTGAAACAAGACTGTTATAATGACGCAGTTTTGTTATTTTCTGTGCGCTATGTCTGATCAATTACGACCTGAATTTTGGAAAAACTATCCGCTGAATGCCTTAAATACTGCGGAATGGGAAGCCTTGTGCGATGGTTGCGGTTTATGCTGTTTGGTCAAACTAGAAGATGAAGACACGCAAGAAGTGGCCTATACCAAAGTGGCGTGCAAGTTACTGGACTGTAACACAGCACGTTGTTCAGATTATGCCAATCGCTTTGACTTTGTGCCCGATTGCATTCAACTTACCCCCGAAAAACTAGAAAAAATTCACTGGTTGCCGCCAAGTTGTGCCTATCGTCGTTTAAAACAGGGCAAAAATTTGCCATCTTGGCATTACTTAAATACGGGCTCACGCCAAAGTGTGATTAAAGCCAAAAAATCTGCGGCAGGGCGTTGTATTTCAGAACTGGATGTTGCAGAAGAAGATATAGAAGATTATGTGGTGCGTTGGGTGCGTTAATTCATACTGCAGAATAAACTTTGAATCGTGTTTTAGCGATAAATCGGTACGATTAGAAATACTCCAAAGCTTGAGATCATAGTAGACTAGGTTGAAGTCAAGTATAGAAATAACAAGATGTCAGAGAGTCATATTCCACTGCCTGAGCGTTTGCGTCCACGCGATTTATCGCAAATTATTGGTCAAGATCATCTTTTAGGTGAGCAAGCGCCGTTACGCCAAATGATTGATCAGGGGCATTTGCCTTCAATTATTTTCTGGGGGCCACCAGGGGTGGGGAAAACCACCATCGCTTTGCTGTTGGCGCAGGCGGTAGATCGTCCTTTTATCAGCCTTTCTGCCTTGAATACTGGGGTCAAAGAGCTGCGTGAAATTATTGCCGAAGGCGGCGATTTGCTCACACCAGTGGTGTTTATTGATGAAATTCATCGCTTTAATAAGTCGCAGCAAGATGCCTTATTAAATGCGGTGGAAAAGGGCAAAATCACCTTAATTGGTGCGACCACTGAAAATCCATCTTTTGAAGTCAATAGTGCGCTGCTTTCACGTTGTCAGGTCTATACCTTAAAGGCTTTAGATGCCGATTCGATTCAGACTTTGCTTACTCAAGCCATTCAGCAAGATCAATTCTTAAAAGACCGTTATATTCAGATTGAAGAATTTGATGCTCTGATTCAGTTTGCTGCAGGTGATGCACGCAAGGCTTTAAACCTACTGGACTTGGTGGCAAGCACCTTTGAACCCGAGGTGGAAAATATCATCACCAATGCGATTGTGGTCAAGGTTGCGCAACAAAACATTGCCCGTTATGACAAGTCAGGCGAGCAACATTATGATTTGGTATCGGCTTTTATTAAGTCAATTCGTGGCAGTGACCCCGATGCTGCATTGTATTGGATGGCGCGCATGCTCAAAGGCGGTGAAGACCCGAGCTTTATTGCGCGTCGCATGTTGATTGCTGCTTCGGAAGATATTGGCAATTCAAATCCGAATGCCTTGTTATTGGCAGGCGAGTGTTTCCGCTCGGTACAAGTGCTGGGTATGCCCGAAGCGCGGATTATTTTAGGACAATGTGCAGTATATTTGGCAACCAGTGCCAAAAGTAACAGTACTTATTTGGCAATTAATAAAGCCATGGATTTGGCTGAAAAAACCGCCAACTTACCTGTGCCACTGCATTTGCGTAATGCACCGACCAAACTGATGAAAGAACAAGGCTATGGCGTAGATTATTTGTATCCGCACAATTACCCAGAGCATTTTGTGCTACAGGACTATTTGCCGCCTGAACTGAAAGGCACAAAGTTGTATGAGTCGGCACGTAATAAACGTGAAGTGGAAGGTGAGCGTTTACAACAACGTCGTTGGCAGCAGACTCAATCCTAAGCGATTTGGTATAGCTGAAAAGATATTTGTAAAAGTATTGGCATAAAAAAAGCTCAAGAATCAACTTGAGCTTTTTTAGATTTGTTTGCAGCCTTGAGTGCTGCATTCAAAGGTTTAAAGCGGTTTGATGTTTACAGCATTCGGGCCTTTTTGACCTTGCGCAATGCTGAATTCAACTTGCTGACCTTCGTGTAAAGTCTTGAAGCCTGAGTGTGCGATTTCGCTGAAATGCGCAAACACATCTGGACCAGATTCTGGTTGAATAAAACCAAAACCTTTAGTTTCGTTAAACCACTTTACCGTGCCTTTCATTGTCGGATTTGACATAGGGAAATATCCTGCTGAATTTTAATATGTTGCAATCTAAAAAAGATTTGGAATAACTGGGAAAAAGATGCGACTTAAAATCTGAACAAACGAAGGATTACAAAATAAAACTACGGACTTAGACGATTAAAACGAACTTCATATTTTTCTAGTATGACAACAAGCATACACGGAATTGCAGAATACACAATTTAAATTCAGATAAATTTAAAAATAGGCAGACAGACTGGGCATTGTGGATGGGGCGATTTTTTCAAAGATTTGGTTTGTAAACCCTGTTTGGTCTACAGCAAAATACAAAAAACCGAGCAATGTTGCTCGGTTTTGGGAATTCAGCTTTTAAAATTGAAAAGCTTGAATTAGATATTGTCTAAGTCGATGCCTAAACGTGCAGCAACTTCTTCATAAGCTTCAACCACACCGCCTAAACCTTGACGGAAACGGTCTTTGTCGAGTTTCTTCTTGGTGTCTTTGTCCCATAAACGGCAACCGTCTGGAGAGAACTCATCACCCAACACAATACGGTCGTGGAATACACCAAACTCAAGTTTGAAGTCGACCAAAATCATGTTACCTGCATCAAACAATGCTTTTAATACATCGTTGACTTGGTAAGTTAATTCTTTCATTTTTGCCAATTGTTCAGCATTGGCCCAACCTAAAGCAATCGCTTGAGATTCGTTTACCATTGGGTCGCCAAGAGCGTCATCTTTAAAGAACAATTCAAATGTAGGTGGGGTCAGTTCTTTACCTTCTTCTACACCTAAACGACGGCAGAGTGAACCTGCAGCGTAGTTACGAATAACGCACTCTACAGGAATCATGTCTAACTTTTTCACCAATACTTCGTTTGGTGTAAGTAGTTTTTCAAAGTGAGTTTCGATACCCGCTTCAGCCAATTTTTCCATGATAAAGGCGTTAAAACGGTTGTTCACCTTACCTTTACGATCTAGTTGTTCGATTTTTTCGCCATTGAACGCAGAGGCATCATCACGAAAGACTAAAATCAGGTGGTCTGCACTGTCTGTGGTATAAACAGATTTTGCTTTACCAGTATAGAGCAAGGTTTGTTTTAACATGAGGGAACCTTTTTCAAAAAAAAATGCCTAGTACGGCTAGGCTGGCCAATTTTGGTAAATCTGGGCCAACAGATCTGCAGCTTTTTCTTGATCTGCAAAGCTGTTATCGGCATTGAATACAGCTAGGTTGTTGCTCGAACCGACAGAGGTCAATCTTAAGACATAAATCTGTTGATCGACCTTAATGGTTGCCTCGTAACGGTTCTTACTTTGACCAACAATGCTGTAATTCAGACTGCTGAGGGTGGCAAGTGTGTATTGCCAAATTGTAGCAGAATTTCCATCAATTTTGAGCAACGGATTTTGGTTTCCGTCAACTACGGGTTGAGGACGTCCAATTTGCGTACTGTCTTGAACTGTGTTGCTGCTGGCTTGCATGGCTTCAGGACGTGGCATCGCAAAACGGTTGCCACGTGCATTTTCAAGCTTAGGTGCATTTGCCGTTGCTAAAGGGTCAACGCTTGGTGCAGGATACAACGGTGTTGCAGGTCGAACCACAGAACCTTCTGGATATTGAAGTGGTGCTAAAGTAGCGGCGTCTTTATAGTCCAATGAACCATTATTGATGGCAAGAGAACTACAACCAGCCAAACTCAATACTGAAAGTGCGGCGATAAAACCAAAACGTAATTGCATCATACTAAGCTCTTTTATTGAATGACACCCGCAGCCTGAAGGGCTTCGCGTAACGGTGCACGATATTGTTCTGCAAGCGGAGTTAATGGCAGGCGAATTCCTGTACCAATTAATCCCATTTCATGAAGTGCCCATTTCACAGGAATTGGGTTCGATTCACAAAATAGAATATTGTG
Source organism: Acinetobacter sp. YH12021 (assembly GCF_013420145.1). Classification (NCBI taxonomy): domain Bacteria; kingdom Pseudomonadati; phylum Pseudomonadota; class Gammaproteobacteria; order Moraxellales; family Moraxellaceae; genus Acinetobacter; species Acinetobacter sp. YH12021. The sequence continues at coordinate 45,847 of NZ_VOYT01000012.1, read as the reverse complement.
TAAATTTGCAATCGCACTGTTTTGTTGCTCTGCACCTGCAGCATCACCTGCGATTGCAGCCGCGCAAACTTGGCTCATGGCTTTTGGTGCAACATTGGCAGTTACAGAAATATTGCCTTTTGCACCGTGCAGCATCAATTGATATGCCGTAGCGTCATCGCCTGAATACACCACCATGTTTTTGCCTGTTAAGCCAGCCAATAATTGCTGACCACGTGGCACATCGCCCGTTGCATCTTTTACGCCCACAATATTTGGGATGTCTGCAAGACGGATGACCGTTTCATTTGACATATCTACACCAGTACGACCCGGTACATTATATAAAATGATAGGTAAATCAACTGCTTCTGCAATTGCTTTATAGTGCTGGTATAAACCTTCCTGAGTTGGCTTATTATAATAAGGCGTTACCAATAAGGCCGCATCTGCGCCCAATTGTTGTGCTTCTTTGGTCAGTTCGATGGCTTCATGCGTTGAGTTTGCACCAGTACCAGCAATGACAGGAATACGCTTATTTGCGACGCGAATAATTTCTGCGATCACTTTGGTGTGCTCTTCCATACTTAAGGTCGATGCTTCACCAGTTGTACCTACAGCAACAATACTGTTGGTACCTTGTTCTATGTGCCACTCAACGAGCTTCTCGAGACCTTTCCAATCTACGCTGCCATCTTCTAACATTGGGGTGACAATTGCGACAATTGAGCCTTGAATGGTCTGTGCTTGCTGAGTCATTTTTTAAAAAGATCCTATTTTTCCATCCACAGAGGTGTAGAAAAGGTAGATGTGGATGGTTGCAGTATTTTGATTTGGGTCAAAATTCAATCAAATTGATTAAATAATGCTTAGCCAAATTATGACTGATTCAGTGTGTCAGAACAATATGCTTTCGTCAAAGCAATCATAAACTTTGTTTAATTTAGTATTTTAGGATCAGCAGCTTGTTGTTCAAAATAAAAAAATAATAACCATCTCCTTTGTACCCAAATTTTCATTGGTATGGCACAACCCTCATCAGCACTTTTTTAGCCTCAAGTTTGAAATACAACGCTGAATATAGGGTCTGTTGACATTTCATAAATGGCTTGCGCTGTAGGCTAAAACTGAGCAGATCAGGCATGAAACGCAGGGAATAGCGAGACTATTGCCAAGTTTCATAACGCAATCTGAGAAAGTTTTAGCCACATGAGCAAGAACAAAGCGCTGCTTTGTTTGCTGCGCAAGGGGGCGAGCATATTTTTTGCTGCTATTGCGTTATGTGCCAGTCATTTAGAATGACTAAATTTCCTGTCTCATGCCTTATATCAGCTAAAAAATCTTGCGAGATATATCTCTCACGTCGCAAACATAGATGAATTGTCAACAGACCCTAGATATTTATATAAAAAAACGCTCAATTCAGACCTTATAGCTCTTATATCTGACTGTTTTAATCGGGATATTTTGATTTTTGATTCTTAAGAATAATAGCTTTTAAGTCTACCTATGTTGTCGCTGACTTCTTAAATGGTGAGAAATCTTGCGCTGAATTTACTGCTTTAAGCGGGAAAATAGCGTGTAATTTGCCAGATTTATTGTTTTTTTCGCTATGTTTTTTTCTACATGCTGCGCAACACGTTTGCGCTGATCTGAAAAAATTCACTTTGGTCTAACACTTATTGATAGCTATTGCTGCAGTTTAAAACTGCGCAAGATGCAGGCTTTCACATGGCTATCTAATTCTAGTAGAGGGACCCAATGGATAGATCAACACAACATAGCGATCAGCGGCATGCGGTTATTACCGTCGCGATCTGCTTTTTAATTGCAGTGATTGAAGGTCTGGATATTCAGGCAGCAGGTATTGCTGCGGCAGGTATCCGTGAGCATTTTGGTTTAGACAGCTCGCAGCTTGGGGTATTTTTTAGTGCGGGTATTTTAGGTTTATTGCCAGGTGCTTTGGTTGGCGGACGTTTTGCAGACCGTATTGGTCGTAAAAAAGTATTAATCTGGTCTACAGCAGTCTTTGCTTTATTTACCTTATGTACGGTGTGGGTGAATAGCTTTGAAAGCCTATTGGCGGTGCGCTTCTTGGCAGGTGCGGGTTTAGGGGCAGCCATGCCAATTTTAATTACTTTGGCATCTGAAGCTGTTTCGCCACAAAACCGTGGTCGTGCTGTGGGCTTGATGTATTGTGGTATGCCTGTGGGTGCAGCCATTTTATCTTTAATTGCCAGTACAGATTTTGGCTCAAACTGGAAAAACATTTTCTATTTGGGTGGTTTGCTGCCATTTATTGTCATTCCATTGATGATGTGGTTATTGCCAGAATCACGTGAATTCTTAAAAGCACAAGCGGCAGGTAAAGATGTCACAGCACAAAATGCTGCGCCAAAAGCATCTTTTAAAGATTTGTTTAATTCACAAAACTTATTGCGTACCTTATTTATTTGGGTGAGTTACTTCTTTACCTTGATGGTGGTTTACATCATGTTGAGCTGGTTACCATCTTTATTTATGGAATTAGGTTTCTCGCGTAAAGAAGGCAGTACTGCACAGTTCTATTTCATGGTGAGTGCGACAGTCGGTACTGTAATTTTGGGTATGCTGACCGACCGTTGGAAAAAAGCCTACGTGATTTTATTGATGTATGGTGGTATTTTGGCAGGTTTATTTGCTCTAAATGCAGCGGGTTCACTCATGCAAATGTATATGGCTTCAGCTTTGGTCGGTGCTTTTGTGATTGGCTGTCAGGGCGTGTTATATGCTTTTGGTAGTATTGTCTACCCAACCGAAGTACGTGGTACTGGGGTCGGTGTTGCCTCTGCTGTTGGTCGTGTAGGCGCAATGCTTGGCCCTGCTATTGCAGGTCAGTTGTTGGCAGCAGGCTTTGGTGCGGCTGGGGTTATTTCAGCAGCCATTCCATGTATTATTATTTCAGCCATTTTCATGTTGTTATTGGTACGTCGTATTCAAACTGTTTAAAAGGATGAGAACAGTTGAAAGACCAAATAGCCTGCACCTGCAGGCTATTTTTTTGTATGTTGATCGCTGATTTTTGAGAGAAAATGCTCGAATGAAGTGTGACAAGTACTGTCGCAAAGCTGCCTGTTCTACTGGGTGGCAATGACGCAAGCAGGGTATAATAAGTCCTAAAAAACAGTAAATATAAGAGTATCATTTGAAGCAGAAAAAATTGATTGCAGAATTTCAGTTGGATCAACAGCAGTTTTCGCTGTATCTGATTGAATATGAATTTATTTTAGAACTGAAACGCCATTTTCGAGCAACACGGACTTCTCCAAAACAAAACGCGTGGCTGGCATTTGCCGATCAAGCTACTTATGAAGATGTCAACGCAGGTATTGATGCCTTTCAGGTGATGCGTTTAACCCGACAGCATTTGGTCAATTATTTAACTCGGCATCCACTGCCTTATTTTTATTTTCATGCCGCGACTGCACGCAAAGCCAAAATCTATCCACGTTTTGTACGGCAATTATTGTTACAGCTACCGAACTATCAACATTGTGCCGAAAACGATTCTTTTTATTTTTATCAAAGCGATACAACTCAGACTTAAATTTCAGCTATGCTGAGGGTAGCGTTTAAGATGGGGAAAGAAACAGCATGCAGCAGCTGAATAATGCCTTGATTGTGGTTGATGTGCAAAATGGTTTTTGTCCAGGAGGTAATTTGGCGGTTGCAAATGCCGATCAAATTATTCCCTGCATTAATGCGTTGGGACGTGTGTTTCAGAACATTGTGATCACCCAAGACTGGCATCCTGCAACGCATGTGTCCTTTGCTGCCAACCATGCAGGCAAACAGGACTATGAGCAGATTCAGCTCAGTTATGGCGAGCAAGTGTTGTGGCCTGTGCATTGTGTGCAAGGCACAGCTGATGCTGAATTACACCCAGATCTAGATTTGCCTACAGCACAATTGATTATACGCAAAGGTTTTCACGAGCAAATAGACAGTTATTCTGCCTTTATGGAAGCAGACCGCAAAACCACCACAGGCTTGGCGGCCTATTTAAAAGCCCGTGAAATTGATACGGTTTATATTGTGGGCATTGCCACCGACTTTTGTGTGGCGTGGACGGCAATAGATGCCTGTGAGTTGGGTTTTAGCACCTATGTGATTGAAGATGCCACCAAAGCGATTGATTTAAATGGCTCTTTAGAACAAGCATGGCAACAGATGTTGGCACAAGGAGTACAGCGAGTACAAAGTCAGCACTTACTTGGCTAAAACTAGATAACGAACTGGCCGCGAAAGGGAAGGGCGAAATCTTCCTTTTTTCTATAAAAATAGATTAAATGTAAAATAAAATAAATAAAAATCAATTTTTTACATATACTCAATTTTGACGAAATGTTCTGCGATTGATTGGGGTGTAACATGATTGTCATAATCTCTACCTACCATGCCTTGCACAGAGGCGAAATAAGCAGACTGTCTTAAAAACAGCATAGAGAAGATATGGAACACTTTCAGCATTCATCTGATACTTATTTTAATCGTGAACTCTCTTTAATTGAGTTTAACCGTCGGGTCTTGGCGCAAGCTTTAGACCCAGAGTTACCTATTTTAGAGCGACTCAATTTTTTAATTATTTTTTCACGTAATTTAGATGAGTTTTTTGAAATTCGCGTTGCAGGTTTAATGAAGCAACTCGATTTGAATGCCATTACCCGTACCCCAGATGCCATTCCGACTGAACAGGTCTTGGTAGAACTGTCTGATAAAGTGCATCAGGCGGTGAAGCAGCAATACGACACTTTAAATTATGCCATTTTGCCGCAGCTGCAAAGTTTAGGGATTCACTTTATTCAATACCATGACATTGTGGATAAACATAAAGCGTGGATTGCCGATTATTTTGCCCGTCAGGTACAGCCTGTTTTAACGCCAATTAGCCTAGACCCATCGCATCCATTTCCGCGTTTGGTCAATAAAAGTCTGAACTTTATTGTCAGTTTACAAGGCAAAGATGCTTTTGGACGTGAAATTGAAATGGCGATTGTGCCTGCGCCACGCTCTTTGCCACGTTTAATCAATTTGCCAAAAGAAGTGGCAGGTAGTGCGACTGAACATATTTTCTTGACTGCGATTATTCAGCAGCATATCAATGATCTGTTCCCAGGCATGAAAGCCACAGGTTGCTATGCGTTTCGAGTGACCCGCAATGCCGACCTGATTTTGGCCGAAGATGTCGATGATTTGGCAGTTGCCTTAAAAGATGAATTATCGTCACGTCGTTTTGGGCGTGCGGTACGTTTAGAAATTGAAGATGATTGCCCGCAAGATATTATTGATTATTTGCTCAGAGAGTTTGATTTAGATGAGCAGCAATTATATCGGATTAGCGGGCCGATTAACCTGTCGCGTCTGACCAGTAGTTTTGACCGACCTGAATTGAAATATCCACCTTTTGCACCTGTGATTCCAAAAATATTTCGGAAGCAAAAACCGATGTTTGAGATTCTGAAAAAGCAGGATGTGTTGCTACATCACCCATTTGACTCTTTTCAGCCGGTGATTAATTTACTCAAAGAAGCGGCGAAAGACCCAAATGTGTTGGCGATTAAGCAAACGCTGTATCGTAGTGGCCCAGATTCTGAAATTGTGCAGGTACTTGCAGAAGCCGCACGTAATGGCAAAGAAGTCACTGCCGTGATCGAGCTACGCGCACGTTTTGATGAAGAATCCAACATTATGGTCGCCAACGTCTTGCAAGAGGCAGGCGCAGTGGTGGTGTATGGCATTGTCGGCTATAAAACCCATGCCAAAATGATTTTGATTGTGCGTCGTGAGCAAGATCAGTTGGTGCGCTATGTACATTTGGGTACAGGCAACTATCATGCGGGCAATGCACGTATGTACACCGACTATGGTTTGATGACCACACATCCTGATATTTGTGAAGATGTGCATCGGGTGTTTCAGGAACTCACAGGCATGGGCAGATCGGCAAAATTAAAAAACTTGCTGCATGCACCATTTACCTTGCACAGTGAATTGCTCAAACTGATTGAACAAGAAATCGGGTTTGCACAAGCAGGCAAAGCTGCCCGAATTATCATTAAAGTCAATGCATTGACTGAGCCTGAGTTAATTACGGCTTTGTACCGTGCTTCGCAGGCAGGGGTACAGGTCGATTTAATTATCCGCTCGATTTGTTGTTTGATTCCAAAAGTGAAAGGTATGTCTGAGCGTATTCATGTCCGTTCGATTGTGGGACGCTTTTTGGAGCATACCCGCGTGTATTATTTTGAGCATGGTGGTGCAAAAAAATTGTACTGCGCCAGCGCAGACTGGATGGGGCGCAACTTATTTTCACGGGTGGAAACTTGCTTCCCTATTTTGGATGAGAAAATTAAACAGCGTATTGTAGAAGATGGCTTGCTGAGTTATTTGCATGACAATCAAAATGCGTGGGAGCTACAAGCCAATGGCGAATGGCAGAAAGCTGCTGTGGTGGGGCAGGCTGCTGTACACAATGCGCAAATGTATTTGGTCGAGCAGAAGCAGTTGAATGTGTAAATTGGGCTGCAGTAAATGGATGTGATCTAGCATCTGTGAGTATAAAAAACCTGAGTATGTGTGCATACTCAGGTTTTTATGCTTTTAAGGCATCTCATGGATTATTTTAAGAAGCTCTTGAATGTTTGCCTTTTAGAATTTCAGTTCGCAGGCTTTGCGCCAACTCAGCCGATTGGCTGTCCATGCCATTAACCATAAAGGCATGGCGCATCAGCACATTGGTCGGATTTGGCATACTCACCAATTCATAATGCGTAGACAGTTCATCTAGTAATTCATTCGGTAAATGCACTGCATTTTCACGAGCAGATAATTGATGCACCAAACGCTCTGCTGCCTGCACTGCAGATAACTGCATGGCTTCGACTCCGGTTGATAAACCACTGCGAGTTTGCAACACAAAACGCTTTTCTTCACGATAACGCTTATACAGCACTTCAGACAATAACTGGAACACCGTGCCAATCATGGCCATACAGGCTGCTGCATTTGGTGTATTGGCTGCAATACTGAGTGTTGCGCCATCTTCATGGAATGGTTGTACTGTTTGAATGTCGGAACGGTTTAACTTGTAGTGTTGTACGCACAGTTCAATGCTTTTGTTCAGGAAAATCTGACATAAGCTAAAATAAGGCACAGACACACTTTGCGTGACCGTGTCTAATAATTGTTTCGGGTCATAAAACTGAATATTCAGCGCAATGTTGTTTTGCTCTTGGCTTTGCTCAATGGCTTTGTTTGCTTTAGGCGACATCACAGGTTTAGGCTGTTGCTGTGCCTGCGCAAGTGCCAAAGCCGTTTGATGTTTTTCTTGTTCAAGGGCTTGCGTCAATAATTGTAATTCGTGTTTAAGGCGAGATTCATTATTAATGCGTGCTAAATATTCACTACGACTTGGACGGGCAATCGCGCGATAAGCCAACCATAACAAGCCATGAACCAATAATGATAAAAGTGTCGCTAACCATTGGGTACGCAGAATTTCACCAATACTTGGCTGAATTAAGGTAATTTCAATGCTGCCGACTTTCTTTTCATTGATGATTGCATCGCGGACAAAGACTTCACCTTCACGGGTACGTGACTGCCCACCTGTTGCCAAGACCTGATTTTGCGCATCTAAAATACGAATAGAAGCAATGCTTGGATTGGTGGCATAACGATTTACCAATAACGCCAGTGATACTGTATTGGCAGGTTCCAGCTCAGAAAGGCTGTCTGTGACCAGTTGGCTGGTCATTAACTGCCCCTGATTGGCGCGGTTTTCATTTAATTGGTGTGTTGTTGCAAGCACCAATAAAAAGGTGTGAAAAGCAAAACTTACAATCAATAGGCTAGCAAATAGCCCTTGTCTAGGCGCATTCAAGGTAAAACTTCCAAGGCATTTATATTCAATTTAGATTATGATTCTCACAATAGTTGTAGCTCAGACCCGAGTCAATTCATGCGAGAAATCATTCTTATATCATTTTTAGGACCTGACCAACCTAATCAGTTTACTCGATTAATGCAGGTATTGTCCGCTCATTCCTTACAAATCTTAGATGTTGGCCAAGCTGTTATTCATAATCAACTGACTTTAGGTATTGTTGTTGCATCAGAAGACCAGACTGCAACTGCTTTAGCCATGAAGGAGATTCTGATTTTAGCACATGATATTGGCTTAACTGTGCGTTTTAAACCAATCTCTGCAACTGAATATGAGCAATGGGTCAAAGAAGGCGGTCGTACCCGTTATATCGTGACTGCACTGGCACCAGAGCTGAATGCCTCACATTTACAGGCGGTCACGCATATTGTATCTAGCCAAGGTTTTAACATTGAAACTGTAACCCGTTTGTCGGGTCGCCCACAGCTTAATGTAGCCGAAGATGAACCTAAACGTGCTTGCATTCAGTTTGGATTAAGTGGACAAATGCTAGATGCAGTTGCCATGCGTGCTGCGTGTTTAAGCCTGTCGAATGAACTGAGTGTGGATGTCGCGGTACAAGAAGACAATGCCTACCGTCGTAACCGCCGTTTGGTGTGTTTTGACATGGACTCAACGCTCATTGAACAAGAAGTGATTGATGAGTTGGCGATTGAGGCAGGTGTGGGCGATCAGGTGGCGGACATTACCGAACGTGCCATGCAGGGTGAACTGGATTTTCAGCAAAGTTTCCGCGCGCGCGTAGCATTGCTCAAAGGTTTAGATGCTGCTGTGTTGCCTAAAATTGCCGAACGTCTGACCGTGACCGAAGGTGCTGAACGCCTGATTTCAACCCTGAAATCTTTGGGTTATCGCACCGCTATTTTGTCGGGCGGTTTCCAATATTTCGCAGAATATCTGCAGGAAAAATTGGGGATTGATGAAGTGCATGCCAACATTCTAGATGTGGAAAATGGCATGGTTACAGGCGAAGTAAAAGGTCACATTGTGGATGGTGCGCGTAAGGCATTATTGCTACGTGAACTGGCAGACAAAATGGGGATTTCTTTGGAACAAGCCATTGCGGTGGGTGATGGTGCGAACGACTTACCAATGCTTTCTATTGCAGGTTTAGGTGTGGCGTTCCGTGCTAAACCGTTGGTACGTCAAAACGCCAATCAAGCCATTTCAAGCGTGGGCTTAGATGGTGTGCTGTACTTATTGGGCGTGCATGACAAAGACTTGAACCGTGCCTAATATGACAATTCAATGAAAAAAACGCAGCAGTCATGCTGCGTTTTTTGTTTGTATAATCAGCAGATAACGATGAACGGTAAACAAAAACTGTCGATAAAAACCGCAACAGCACAGAATGAAAAAAATATTTTTTAAGGCAAAAAAATAAGGTGTTTTTTTGTAATGACACGCGAATAAAGAGCTAGCTTAGCTTCCCGAAAACTACAAAATTTAAAAAATGTAATGACAATATAATATTGCGACAAGGTGTGTCGCTTTATAAAAATACAAGTCTTTTTTTATCTAGAAAACGCAGCATAATGCAGACATAGAATTTAAATCGACATCCATTATTTATTTAAACGGTATTTGAAGTCGCAGACCAATTCAAAAAGAGGCTGCATCTTTAGACGGAGGTTTTTATGCTAACAGCGAATTTAGCGACCATTGTAGGCTTAAGCCTCGTCGCAGCTGCGTTGATTGCTGTTTTCTTTTCGCCTTATCGTCGCTGGTTAAACTTTATGTTGGCAGGTATGGTGTTTTGGGGTTTATTGGAAGTGGTGCGCTACAGTGTGCAAAGCGTATTTGAACTGCCAATTACCTACAGTTACTTGTCTGCAATTTGCTTGGCGATGACTTTGGTGACTTTATTATTATTACGAGAAGACCGTCGGGCAGAGCGTGCTTTGGCAAAACGTCGCTATATCGAACATACCCCAGTCTATGAAGACGATCAGCAGCAGTGCTCAAGCCGCTAAATCGTACAGACTAAATTCAAAAACTTTAAAAAGATGCAACTGGTTTGCATCTTTTTTGCTTTATCTGTACGGCAGTTTGCGCCATCCAAACAGCGACAAAATTTTAACACCCTCCTAAAGATTGTTATACAAAGCCTTGCAGCAAAAAGCGGGAGTTGTGATAGGATGAGTCTGTTCATTATCCAACAATTACAATAGGCTTCACTGTCATGAAACTTTCTGCAATTCCTGTGGTCAAACTTCCTTTGGTTGATGTCAGCACCGATCCACTTGACCTTCTCGTGGCAGGTTTGGCATTGCGTATGAAACAACTGGCACGTACCAGTCCAAAATTTATTGAGTTGGTGCATGAACGCCAGTTCCGTATTCAAATTGGCACAGACTTGGGTATGGCGCGTCAAATTATTGTCAACAATGGACATATTGACACTGTGGCAGGCGATGCAGAAAAAGCCGATTTTATTTTGCAGTTTGCAGACAGCGAGCAAGGCGTAAAAACCTTAATGAAAGGTGATCCAACTGCATTTATGACAGGCATGCAAAATGGCAGCATTAAAATGGAAGGTGATTTTGGCTTATTGGTGTGGTTTAACCAAGCAGCGAAATTGATTCCACCTAAACTACCAAAACCTGTAAAAGAAAAAATTAAAATGGCACGCCAGTTTATTAAACAAAAAACGGGTAAATAAGCTGCTCAGACCCAAACAAAAACCTCTGATCAATTTTTGACAGAGGTTTTTTTATATGTGATTTACTCGACTTCCAAACAAAAAGTCACAGGCCCGTCATTTACCAAATGCACTTTCATATCGGCAGAGAAAATACCTGTTTCCACCCTGTCAAACTGACTTTTGGCATAGTCCACCAATTGTTCATACAGCGCTTTGGCATCGTTTGGGGGCATCGCAGGGCCAAAATCAGGACGTAAACCTTTTTGAGTCTGTGCCATGAGGGTAAATTGTGAAACCAATAACACACTGCCATTGGCCTGACTGACATTCCAACCCATTTTGCCTTGTTCATCATCAAAAAAACGATATTTTAAAATTTTATCAATCAGCTTTTTGCCTTTCTCAAAATTATCGTCTTTGCCTAAGCCCAAAAATACCAAAATACCCTGTTGAATCTCGCCAGTGATTTCACCATCGACCACGACTTTGGCTTCAAGAACTCGTTGTAATAATGCGCGCATGGGGGACTAATTTTCTCAGTGTGGGGGATGGCTGCAGATTGTAGCAAACTCAGGCACTTTGGCGTGCATTAACATCAAGCATGAAAGCATCAGAACGGCAATGCCCGCAGAAAGATAAAATATCTTGGGAAGGCCACACTTCAGCAAAGTTGTAACAAGATTGTCGATAAATGCCCTTTTTTGCTGAATAAAGTATGCTTTAATGCAAGAAGTACCGCGAAATGATGACCCCTATGAGCCCCATTATTCAATCTCTGCTCGATACTGATTTATATAAATTCACCATGTTACAGGTGGTGCTGCATCAATTTCCGCAAACGCACAGTGTGTATCAATTCCGCTGCCGTAACCTTGAAGATACTGCGTATCCACTGAGCGATATTTTAGCTGAGTTGAACGCACAGCTTGACCATTTGTGTCAGTTGAAATTTAAAGAAGATGAATTGCAGTATTTGCGTAATTTACGCTTTATTAAAAGTGACTTTGTCGATTATTTAGAACTATTTCAACTCAAGCGTCGTTTTATTCAAGCCAGTATTGATGCGCAAGGTCGTTTGGATATTCGGATAGAAGGTCCGATGGTACAGGCCATGATGTTCGAGATTTTTGTCTTGGCAATTGTAAATGAACTGTATTTCCAGCGCATTCGCAATAATGAGGTCTGGGCAGAAGGTGAACGTCGTTTACAGCAAAAAATTGCCCTGATTCAAAGTTACCAACAGCAACAGCAAGCTGAAGATCCACCATTTTTGGTTTCAGATTTCGGTACACGCCGCCGTTATAGTTTTGCATGGCAAAAACATGTGATTACGGCCCTTCATCAAGCTGTACCTGAAGTGTTTCGTGGTACCAGTAATGTATTTCTGGCTAAAGAATTAGGCATTACCCCAATTGGAACAATGGCACATGAGTTTTTACAGGCTTTTCAGGCGCTAGATGTGCGTTTACGTGACTTCCAAAAAGCTGCGCTAGAAACTTGGGTGCAGGAATATCGGGGGGATTTAGGCATTGCCTTGACTGATGTGGTTGGAATGGATGCTTTCCTGCGTGACTTTGATTTATATTTTGCCAAGTTGTTTGATGGCTTACGACATGACAGTGGCGACCCGTATGTATGGGGCGATAAAGCTTATGCCCATTATAAAAAGCTGAAAATTGACAGTAAAACTAAAATGCTGACCTTCAGTGATGGCTTAAATGTCGAAAAAGCATGGGCCTTGCATCAGTATTTTAAAGACCGTTTTCAGGTTAGTTTTGGGATTGGTACCAACTTAACCAATGATATGGGGCAAACTGCGCTGAATATTGTGTTGAAATTGGTAGAATGTAATGGTCAGTCGGTGGCGAAATTGTCTGATAGTCCAGGTAAAACCATGACCGATAATGACACTTTCCTTGCATATTTACGCCAAGTTTTTGAAGTGAAAACATCTGTTTAAAATTTTAGCTCATTCCAGAAACCGAAGAAAATCTTCGGTTTTTTTTCTAGATTAAAGCATGTGATTGTTAAAATTCTGCGAAAGTTATGAAAAAAACAGCATGCCATCAAAAATGACCTATACTAAGTTAAAGTTGATTGCCAAACAGACTGAACCGCATAAAAATGAGCACATCTCCATTCAATTTTGGACTGCTGATTGAAGCAGAAGATTTAGTTCCCTATTTAGGGCATGAAAAATTGCGCATTGTCGATTTGAGCCGCAATTCGGTGTACGAGCAATTGCATCTTCCGCATGCCTTACAGGTCAAACCGAGCATGTTGCTACGTCAAGATGAAGATACGTCGGGTTTATTGCCTGAACATGAAGCTTTACAAGACTTAATTCATTATTTGAATATTTCTCCTGAACATCATGTGGTCGCCTATGACGATGAAGGTGGCGCATGGGCAGGGCGTCTGATTTGGAATTTACACTGTTTAGGCTTTGAAAATACCAGTTTACTAAATGGTGGGATTCACGCATGGTTGGCAGCAGGTTTTCCAACTACTTCTGAGGTTGAACCGCTAACACCCGTCAGCATGCTTGTTCCTGTTGCCGAGCAAAATCAGTATCGAATTCAATATGATGAGCTATTAGAAAAGTGCCAAAACCAGTCGGTGCAACTTTGGGATTGCCGCACCATAGATGAATATACAGGGCTGCGTTTGGCTGCACGACGCGGCGGTCACATTCCTGGGGCATTGCATTTTGAATGGAGTACTGCCCTTAATCGTGAAAATCATTTAAAATTGCATCCCTTAGAACGCACACGACAGCGTCTGGAACAACTCGGATTCAATTTAAACGAACCTGTAGTGGTGTATTGTCAGTCACATCACCGTTCAGGTTTGGCCTACATTTTAGGGCGTTTATTGGGTTGGAAAATTCAGGCCTATGATGGTGCGTGGAGTGAATGGGGCAACCGCCCTGACAGTCCTGTTATTACTGGAGAGTTGCCGTCTTGAGCCTCACATCACGTTTAAAAAAACAAATTTTCATTCAGGCACAACGCGTTGTGCCACAACATCAATTATCACGTGTTGTGGGTAAACTTGCAGCCAGTGAGCATCCTGTGCTCAAAAATGCGGTGATCACTGCATTCAAGGCGCAATACGGCATAGATATGTCTTTGGCAGAACAAAGCAATGCCTTGAAATATAAATCTTTTAATGAATTTTTTACCCGTTCTTTAAAGCAGGGTGTGCGGGAAATTGACAGCAATCCGAACAGCATTGTATCGCCTGCAGATGGGGCGATTTCACAGTTGGGTAAAATTGAAGATGGGGCAATTTTTCAGGCCAAAGGTCAGCAATTTACTGTTGAAAACTTAATTGCCGACCCGCAATTGGCTGAACCATTTAAAAATGGTCAATTTGCAACCGTGTATTTATCTCCGCGCGATTATCACCGTGTACACATGCCTTTTGCAGGCACACTCACCGAAACTTTATATGTGCCAGGTGAGTTGTTTTCTGTCAATCAAACCACAGCCGAAAATATTCCGGGTTTATTTGCCCGCAATGAGCGCATGGTGTGTTTGTTTGATACCGAACTGGGGCGTATGGCAGTTGTTTTAGTGGGTGCCATGATTGTAGCGGGCATTGAAACCGTGGCGACAGGCAAGGTCAAACCATCGGGGCGTTTGGAGCTGAATCAGCACCAATTATTCCTTGAAAAAGGTGCAGAATTAGGACGTTTTTATTTGGGTTCAACCGCGATTGTTTTGTTTGAAGAAAATAAAATGCAGTGGGATGCCGAATTCAAAGCCAACTCTGTGGTGGAAATGGGGAAAAAGTTAGGCTTTTTACTTTAATTTTCAATTTATAACGTTACAATTATCCCTCAATATTAAATATCTGCCTATTTTGTAGGCAGATGCATTATAAAGTGAGGGTTTTATTTATGTGGTTATGGATTTTACTTGCCTTAATTGCAGCGATTATTTATTTGGTTCTTACTTCTTATAATTCGCTGCAGCGTAAGGCGCATGATATTAAAGAGTCTTTATCCAATATTTCTGTCTCAATTAGTAAAAAAGTTAATTTAATTAATCAGCTTATGGATGTTGTTCGAGGTTATCAAGAAAGTGAGCAATTGACACATTTAACAGTAGTTAAAGAAACAGGAATGAATGCTATCTATTCTAGTTATCAAGATAGTAATATGATGTTAACGAACTTACAGGGTATGGCTGAGAGATACCCTGATTTAAAGGCAGACCAACAATACCATCGCTTAATTACAAATATTGAGCAATGTGAGCATGAAATTTCTCAATGGCGCAATGAATATAATGCTCGCGTGAAAGCTTATAACTCACATCGTTCATCTATCCCTACGATTTTTGTTGCTAACGGGATGGGTTTTTCTGAAGCACCATATCTTGATTTAACAATAGAAAATGCAGAACAAACTATTTTAAAAGATTTTAAAATGGATGATGGAGAGCGTTTGAATGCTTTATTTAAATCAGCAAAAGATAATATTGTAGATGGTTCTAAAGCCTTAGCCTCAACCTCTAAAGTTGTATTGGATAAAGCAGCAGATACAAGCAAAAAAATTGCGTCTAGTGAACAAGTACAAGGAATTGTAGATAAAGCAAATGTTTATATGGGGAAGCCAAGTACAACTAAATTCTTCTATTTATTATCTGATTCGACACCAAAAGGTCCTGTAAAAATAGAAGAAATTATTATGTTGGCTGAAGATCCAAATTGGGTTGAACAAGTCCGTTTATCAGAAGTCGGGACAGAACAGTGGATGAGCTTTGAAGAATGGACTACGCTTCATACACAACCAACACTGCAATTACAACAACGTGATATTTAACTTAAATAGACTCTCCCTTCTATTATAAGAGGGGAGAGTTTTCCTATTAAATCTCGTAATACAAACGCTCTTTCGGGAACACAGCTTTGAATATAGAGCCTTGATTTTCTTTAGATTCGACTTCTAAGTGTGCATTATGCTGCATCAAAACGTGCTTCACAATTGCTAAACCTAAACCTGTGCCGCCTGTTTGTCGGCTACGCGCGCTGTCTACACGATAAAAGCGTTCAGTTAAGCGTGGTAAGTGTTTCGGATCAATCCCGATGCCAGTATCTTCTACAGTAAAATAGCCTTGATTGCCATTATCATGCCAGCCAATGGTAATCGTCCCGCCTTTTGGGGTGTATTTAATTGCATTGGTGATTAGGTTGCTAAAGGCGCTGGCCAATTCTACATCTGAACCAATCAGATCATAATGACTGTCAATATTTAAGTTGAGTGTATGTCCATAATCGACGTTATAGGCATGTGCATCGTCAAATAATTGATTCATTAAACTTGGCATTTCAATGATTTGATTTTTGGCGATGGTTTTTTCATTTTCCAGACGTGACAATAGCAGAAGGTCATTCACTAAAGCATTCATGCGTCGGGTTTGTGACTGCATTTGCTCAAAAGCACGTTTCCAACGCGGGTTAATATCATCCTGATCGGTAAAGGTTTCGATATAACCACTCAGCACCGTTAGCGGAGTGCGTAATTCGTGTGAAATATTATCGACAAAGTCTTTACGCATTTGTTCTAGGTTATGCATACGGGTCATGTCGTAAGCAAATAACAAACGGCTATCACCACCAAACTGAGTCATTTTGACTTGCACATATTGCCCTTCATGCACGCTAGATTTCATTTTTAAACCGTCAGGTGCTTGATCAATATGATTAAAATATTCAATAAAACTAGGTTGGCGCAAAATAGTGAGGATGTTGCGTCCACGGTCTAAAGGCTGAATACCCAATAGCTTTTCAGCAGCAGGGTTCCACCATTCAATTTGATGATTTTCATCAATCAGCATCACGGCTTCATCCAACGCCACCAATGAAGACTGGGCGCGATCAATCAACCCGACCATTTCGGCCTGAACGATACGTTCCTGACGTTGTGAGCGATAAACATTGAACAGTAATGCACCCCAAATACCATGCAGATTTGGCGGCACATCATAAGGACGATTGGAAATCCAATCATTAACTAAATAGAGGGAGCGCATTTGCTGAAGAAAAAACAGCAAAAAGGCGAGGCTAATACAAATCCAAAAATACCCAATCCCAAAACCAATCAAGCTTGCAATAATTAGGAAAAAGGCCAATAAACGAAAATCTTGTTTGGCAAAAGTCCATAAACTGCTGTAACGAACTTGTTTGAGGTCACGGGCGAGTTCAGGGACTGGGTAAGGTTCGTACATAAAATAATTTTAGCCTAAAGCAACATCCGCACGTGTCGAGAAGCGATAGCCTGTACCACGTACCGTTTGTACAAAACGGTCTACGCCATACGGTTCTAAAACTTTACGTAAACGACGAATATGCACATCAATAGTTCGGTCTTCAATATATACATTGCCGCCCCAGACTTGGTCAAGCAATTGCGCTCGGGTGTAAGCGCGCTCTGGGTGCGTCATAAAGAACGCCAATAGACGATATTCGGTTGGGCCCATTTCTAAAATATTGTCACCAAAACTGACACGCTGGCTGACTGGGTCCAAAATTAAACCGTTGGCATCAATAGTTTTTTCACCGCTTAAGGCATTGGCACGACGTAAGACCGCTTTAATACGTGACACCAGTTCACGGGTCGAGAACGGCTTAGTCATGTAGTCGTCCGCGCCAGCATCTAAACCTTGAACTTTGTGATCTTCTTCGCCACGTGCAGTGAGCATAATCACAGGAATTTCAGCAAGGTTGTCATCGCGTTTTAGGCGACGGCACAAGTCTACACCGCTGACACCGCCTGGCATCATCCAATCAAGCAAGATAAGCGCTGGACGTTGATCGACAATCATCTGATGAGCTTGTTTTGCATCTTCTGCTTGTAAGCACTGAAAGCCTGCCATATCTAAAGAGGTATGGATCATCTCCCGAATTGGAAGTTCGTCATCGACGATTAAAATGTAGTCATCTTTCACAACGCAATATCCTATAGATGTTAACGGTGGACCGTTTTATTTATGACAGGCTTATTACAAAGATTAATTATGACAGTATCATTGCAGAAAGGGTTGAATGGGCTATTTTTGCAATAATTTATGACAATGTCGAAGAATCTTTCACAAAAGCTTGCTCTTTTTCCGAAAAGGTCTGTAATAACGATAAAAATACAATACGGCAAGAAGACAAGACATCTTCCATGGATTGTTTGAAATCGCTCATCACCCAGCGAATCGCAATTTGGGTGACATAACCATTTAAGCCTGTCGCTACCAGTGAAATTTCTCGGTTGGGGCGGTCTAAATGCGGCATCATCAGCATGACAAAGGCCTGAATCATGCGGTCAAAACGCGACATAGTTTCGTGAATGGTGGCTTGGTTATGTAGTTCTTGCACCAGCATGGCATCAATATAAATAATACGTGCCATTTGCGGGTTATTTTTTAGCGTGGTCAGTAAAGCAGTCAGTCCTGCATCAATCATTTTTTTAGGATCAGCCGAGGCTTGCATAATGGCTTGCATGACATTTTGCTGTAATTCATCAATCAATTTTAAAAAAATGGTCTGAAACAGTTCTTCGCTTTTTTTAAAGGATTCGTAGAAATAGCGCTCGGTTAGTTTGGCTTCGGTACAAATATCTTTTACGGTCACGGCAAAAAAACCATGCGTGCCATAGGCTTGAATACCTGCCTCAATCAGTTTTTCACGACGCGCCTGTTTGCGCTCAGTTAAAGACAAGCCTTTAAACTGACGTTCTTTTTGTTGTTTCTGGGTGGTTTTTTCTGTTTCTGCAGTCACGGGCAGTTGTTCTGTCATGTTCAGTTAAGCCAAATAAGAACCGTAATTAGGCTTTATACTAGCAATAATTATCTGTTAAACCTATGTTTTCAGATTCATTTGCGATATTCGTACTGGCTTATATTGACAATACTTATTGTCAAAATTATATTTAAACCACAGCGCATCGCACAGCCCTACAAAACAACAAGCAGGTCTGAACTGTGCACGCCACATACTCAAGGAAATCACATGAAAAATTTTAAAAATAAAGTTGCCGCAATTACAGGCGCAGGCTCGGGTATTGGGCAGCAATTGGCTGTTCTATTGGCGAAGCAAGGCTGTCATTTATCGCTCAGTGATGTGAATGAACAAGGTTTGGCGCAAACAGTGGATTTGCTCAAAGACAGTAATGTGCGCGTGACCATTAAAAAGGTGGATGTTTCTAAATTAGAACAAATGCGCGAATGGGCAGCTGAAACTGTACAAGATCACGGCTCGGTGAATATGATTTTTAATAATGCAGGCGTGGCGTTGGGTTCTACCGTAGAAGGTGCAAGTTACGAAGAGTTGGAGTGGATTGTTGGTATTAATTTCTGGGGTGTTGTCTATGGCACCAAAGAATTTTTGCCTTTAATCAAACAAACGGGAGATGGTCATATCATTAACATTTCCAGTTTATTTGGTTTAACTGCACAGCCAACGCAGTCGGCTTATAACGCAACCAAATTTGCGGTGCGCGGTTTTACCGAGTCTTTGCGTCAGGAATTGGATTTGGAAAATTGTGGTGTGAGTGCGTTGAGCGTGCATCCAGGCGGGATTCGTACCAATATTGCCAACAATGCTAAAATGAACAACAGCATGCGCACTTTGGGCATGAATCCTGAAAAATCGGCACGTGCTTTTAATAAATTATTGCGTTGCCCGCCTGAAGAAGCGGCGCGCCAAATTTTAGAAGCGGTACAAAAAGACAAGCGCCGTTTATTGATTGGTAATGATGCCAAAACTTTGGATTTAATCCAGCGTATTGTTCCAACGGGTTATCAGAAAGTTACCGCATGGGCGACTAAGTTGGGCAAGAAACGCGGTTAATCTAACTTACAAATATAACAGACCATTCAGACCAAAACCTGAATGGTTTTTTTCTTCCAGACAAATTGATAATACGCACCTTGACCGATGCACAGACTCACAAATGCCAAGGCATAGGCATACCAAATTCCTTGCAAACCCCACCACTGACTGAAGAAATAAGCACACGGTACTTCAATTAAAACAATCGCTAAAATATTGATGATCATTGGAACATTGACCGTGCCACTGGCGCGCATAATGGAGGCAAAAATTGCACTGGCACCAAAAAATAAAATGGCCCATAACACAATAAATAAGAGCTGCTGACCCAGTACCACCACCGCAGGATCGGTAATAAACAACGCCATCAGATATTTAGAAAATAAATAACCCAAGGTGACTAAAATACCTGTAATCAGCAAATTCATGCCTAAGGCTGTACGGGTCACTTTAGCCAGTAATTCGGCTTTGCCTGCACCAATGGCTTGTGCAGCAAAAATTGAAGCGGCAATTGCAATAGATAGCGCAGGAAATTGAATATAGTTCAACACCTGATTAACTGCGCCATAGGCGGCAGTGGCCTCAGCACCATGCCGATTGACCAAACCGACAATCACCAAACCTGCCATAGAGGTAGTGACCATTTGTAAGCCTGTGGGAATCCCTAAGCGTAAAATCACCTTGCTTAAATTGGGTTGATGCCGAATTTGACGTAGTAGATGCACATCCATTTTTAAGGGATGATTCTTTTTATTCAGGTAAATCACCAAAAAAATTAAAACAGCCAGATAGCCCAGAATGGTGGCAATTGCAGGGGCAATAATGCCCAAGCGAGGAAAGCCAAAATAACCTGCAATCAGGATGGGGGTAATCACCAATCCCATTAAACTAGTCAAACTCAGGGCAATGAGTGGCGTAAGGCTATCGCCCACTCCACGTAAAATAGAGGTATAAATAATATAAACAAACAGCAGTGGGCTGCCTGCCAACATCCATTTCACATACGGCAGGGATAGATGCATCACTTTAGGGTCTGTGCCTAATAATATTAAAATTTGTTCGGCAAAAATCACCCCCAAACAGGCAATGAAACTGCCGCCAATTAGGGTCATAAATAAAGTCGAACCGACAATACAACGCACTTTTTCGACATTTTGTGCGCCCCACGCTTGCCCGACCAACACGGTCGATCCTGCCGAAAGCCCAATCACAAAGGCCATCAGGCAAAAAATAATGGGAAAAAATACCGACACCGCAGCAATGGCTTCCACACCGAGCATTTGCCCGACAAAAATCGTGTTAATGGTGCCCGAAAGATTTTGCAAAATATTGGTGGCAATCAGTGGCAATAGAAACACCAAAAAGGTTTTCCAAAGCTGAGGGTGATCGACCAGTGCCTGAGGTCTTGCCATGCCAAATCCTGCGCTTCAATATGCGGTTGTTTGAAATTTCACCCTAGCATGATTTGGTCATAAAAAGCCTTAGCTTTTCAGTAACTCAGTGACATTTCAGTGGAGCTTCATCGCTTAAATTGCCGATAAAATTTCACCTGCACGCAACAGGGTTTCGGTTTTTTTAGCAAAGCAGAAACGGATTAAACGTAAATCATCGGGTGGGGTTTGATAAAATGCAGACACAGGAATACCGACAATGCCGTGCTGCTCGGCTAGAAAATGGCACATATCGACAGCATTTAAGCCGGGACGGATATTGCTGTAATCTAAATTTTGAAAATAAGTGCCTTGTGCAGGGCTGAATTGAAAGCGTGAATTGGCAATGCCTTGATTAAACAAATCACGTTTGTCCTGATAAAACTTTGCCAGTTCTGCAATATGTTCAGGGTGCTGCTGCATATAATTTGCCAAAGCCACTTGCACAGCGCTAACTCCGCAGAAATTAATAAATTGATAGGCTTGGCGAAAGAGCTGCATTAAGGCAGGTGCAGCCGCACAGTAGCCTGTTTTCCAGCCTGTGACATGAAAAGTTTTACCAAAGGAACCCACGACAAAACTGCGTTCCCTAAGCTCAGGAAAAGACAGTGCAGAGCGGTGTTGATGCGCATCAAACACCAAATGTTCATAGACTTCATCGGACAGCACCACAATATTATGTTCCTGAATAACATCAATTAAATACTGCCAATCTTGCGCTGACCATACTGTGCCTGTGGGGTTATGTGGTGTGTTGATGATGATCATGCGGGTTTTGGCATGAATCGCATCTTTGACCATATTCCAGTCCACCTGAAAATGTGGAGCCTGCAGCGGAATATGAACGGCTTTTGCACCCAACAATTTTACACAGGGTGCATAACTGTCATAACTTGGATCAAAAATAATGACTTCATCGCCTGCCTGCAGCACGGTTTGCATGATGCTAAAAATAGCCAGTGTTGCCCCTGGGGTGATGGTAATTTCACTGATCGGGTCAAGCATTAGCTGATCACGCTGTAAAAATTGCTGTGCCAGTTGTTCGCGTAGTGGCAAGTAACCATCGCCCGAAGGATATTGATTGAAGCCTGCGTGTGTGGCTTGGCTTAAAGCATCCAGTAATGCTGCAGGTGGGGGAAAGTCGGGAAAACCCTGCGATAAATTTAAGGCATTCAGTTGTTGTGCCAAGTTAGACATGGTACTAAAAATACTCAGACCTTGAGCAGGCAGTTTCGCGTGAATATCTAGCATAGTGGGGTTCTGGTTGTGGCAGCAGCTTGTTTTACATCGTAGCGTTTTCAGGGGGGAATGCAAATGGGGTAAAGGGTGATGATGTGGTTTGAATAGATCGTTCGAGGCGTTATTTTTGATTGAACACCTCAAGATCGACTTATCAAAAAAAATTCATCTCAAATCAACTCCACCAATGCCCGAATAATCCCCAATCCCAGACCAATAAATGCACCTACCACTACACCATTGACCCGAATCATGTGTAAATCACCACCGACTTCGTTTTCAATTTTGCCAATCATTTCGCGCGAGTCCCATTCATGAATGCGCTCACTAATAAAGCGAATTACTTTTTCACTATATTGATCTGACAAGTTCACCGCAATCGTACTCATTTTTTCATTCAGTAATTGACGTACTGCGGTATTGGCAATGATATTTTCACCGACTTGCTGAATAACAACACGCAGGTTTTGTGCAATTCCCGAATCAGGTTTTTGTAAATCTTCCTTAATCGCATTGCAGAGAATCACCACTGCACCACTGATAAAATTCAAGACTTGTGGACTGTCTAATAGGGCATTTTTAGTGTCATTTAGACGTAGACTGGCACTGCTGTTGTTATCTGCCAGTTGTAACATCAGTTGTTGCCCAGCCTCTTCAATTTTTTGTCGCCAAGGGTGTTCAGGGTCTGCCAACATAGATTCGACCCGTTGCAGTAAAGAATCTATGGTGCGTTGCTGCACATCAATTCCAATCCAGCTCGCACCTTTGGCCAGTTTCCACACGCCAAGCTCTTTAAACAATTGACGGGTCAATTCACGGCTTTTTTCAGGATGTTTCAGCATCCAGTCATGGGCAAGGTCTAAACCGCGTTGCAGCACATCCTGATGAAAGTCATTTTCCAAAACCGCACGCAGCATTTCACTGGCCAAATGGTTGACCTGCGTGTTGCGAACCCATTGCACACTGTTGCTTTGAATAAAGCGCCCAATTTGTTCTTGCCCGACAAATTCAAAAATTTTCGGTACAGTCTGCTGAATGACTTGGGTCACTTGCGCATTATTTTGTGGATTCGCCAACCATTTTCCCACGGATAAAGATAAGTCAGTGCTGTGCAGGCTTTTTTGTACCACTTGGGGCGATAAAAAGTTTTCCTGTACGAAACGCCCCATCGACTCGGCAATACGGTCTTTGTTGCGTGGAATAATTTCGGTGTGATCACGTAAGAATTTAGGAATTGGCATTTTGCCAAAAGGATTGCGAAACAGCACCGTAATCGCATACCAGTCTGCCAGACCACCGACCACGCCTGCTTCGGCAGACAGCATTAGTATGTGAATCAACCACGTATATTCAGGCAGTAATTTTGCGGTCAGCATTAATGCCAGCCATGCCAGCACGGCAATCACTAAAGCAATGGTGGCAAAGCGTTTACTGCGTTGCAGGCTCGGAGAGCTATGCTGCGAGCTGCTCGCTAAAGTGTGGTCAGACGCTGTATTCATGCAGGCATCCTTATCTCATTAGGGCGCGGCAGGGGCAGAGGTTGGTGGGGGTAATGGTTGTCCTGTGAGACTTAAACCATATTTTGCCCCCAGTGATTGTAAAATTAGGCTCGCATCAAAGGCATCTTCAGGTGCAGATTTTTGATCTTTAAAACACTGAATGGTGTAAGACACTTGAGTCGGATCGAGGGTCACCACTTGCGGCATATCATAGAATGGGTCAGGCCAGAATGGTGCGCGACGATGATAATATCCATACGGCGAATAGCTATACGGATAGTAACTTGGTGCAGGGTAAACCACGGCTTGTCTAGGTGGTTTCTGGCTACGGTTACTCGGATCATCTAAAACTTTAAAAAAGCGAAAACCGTGTTGCAGCGTGGTTTGTGCTGCTTTCACCAAAGTAATTTCTTCTGCAGTGCCAAAACTCATGTTATGACCCGCTAAAAAACTAATCCGATAGGTTTGCGCATTCAGTGGTGTGGTGCTGTATTGCCCCAACTGCTCAAAGCTGAGCGGTTTAGAGGATGTCGTGGCACAGCCTGTAAACAGCAAACTGCTGGCAAGGGCAAGACCGAGTAGGGAATATTTCATGTGAAAGCTCCTGTACACATCAACCAGCCAAGACAAGCTCGCCAGTTAGAAACTGCTATTGGGTTGGGTTAAAAACTCAAGTTCTTCTGCACTCGAAGGACGTCCCAACACCTGATTCCGATGCGGATAACGCCCAAAACGGTCAATAATCACTTTATGTTTCAGTTCATAGCCCAACACGGTGGGGTCATTCAAACTTTCAAACAGCGTCAATGCGACTTCGTGAATACGTTTGGATTCACTGTGCATAAACGGCATATATAAAAAACGGCGTTCGGTTGGGTTTAAGTCCTGATCCAATTTTAAGTGAATCATTTCCTGTGCCAACACCAAGGCTATTCCATCTTGGGCAAAGGCACGCGGGTCATTACGGTATAAATTACGTGATAATTGATCTAAAACAATGATTTCAGCCAAACGACCTGCGGGTGTTTCGCGCCATGTCCATAGTTCTCCTTGTGCCGCTTGTTGCAGTACATCGGTAAATTTTTCTGCAAGCACGGCATCAAACTCTGCGCTTTTGACAAACCAGTTCGGTTCCGCAGCAGGAGAAAACCAAAAATCTAAAAAATCCTGATAATTCATACGCTTTATTATTTACCTCTGTTCTTTTGATTATAAAATCACAAATTTAGCATGTCTTATAGTGCAACTTTGTGATAAAAAATTGCCAAATTAAAATTTATTGACGTTGACCACTTTATTAAATGTCAGCATGCCCCAAAATCATCATT
Source organism: Acinetobacter sp. YH12021 (assembly GCF_013420145.1). Lineage (NCBI taxonomy): Bacteria > Pseudomonadati > Pseudomonadota > Gammaproteobacteria > Moraxellales > Moraxellaceae > Acinetobacter > Acinetobacter sp. YH12021. Next base: position 20,915 of record NZ_VOYT01000012.1, on the reverse strand, counting down.
TTGTTAGAAAAAACAGCCCAAGCGCATGTGCTGATGCCAAATCAAGTTATACTTGAACGGTAGCAATTTCATCTCAGATCATCTGCATGATAGAGAAAATTGCCACCGACCCAAAATCAGCCTGTGGTTTATGTCGTATTTGTAGTGTATTGGATTAAGCGAGAGTGTAATGAGTCAACCCGAACCAAATGCGCAAGATGTTCTACCAACATGGGTAGACGCTGCGTTGCTTCAAGGGATGTTGCGCGGGATTGAACGCGAAAGTCTGCGTATGCAAAGCGATGGCTTCTTGTCGCAGCAAGCACATCCTCAAGCCTTGGGTTCGGCACTCACACATCCGCATATTACTACGGACTATTCCGAAGCGTTGATGGAGTTCATTACTCCACCGCAAAGCAGCATTCAACACGCGCTTGATTATTTGCGAGATATTCATAGCGTGGTGCATCAGCACTTAGGCGAAGGTGAAAAACTTTGGCCGCTGTCGATGCCATGTATGCTTGATGAAACCGATGACGGTATTCCACTGGCGCAATATGGCAGCTCCAATATTGGGCGCTTTAAAACTTTGTATCGCCGTGGTTTAGGTGTGCGCTATGGTCGCCGTATGCAGACTATTTCAGGGGTGCATTATAATTTATCCTTCCCTGAACATTTATTTGCTGCCTTGCAACAACATGAAAGTGATGAGCAGCTCAAAGCACTGAGTTTGCAAGATTATCGTAGTCATCGTTATTTAGGTTTAATTCGTAACTTTATTCGTTTAACACCATTGGTGATGTTTTTAGTCGGTGCAAGTCCATCGGTTTGTCAGTGTTTTATGACGGGGCGTGAACATCATTTGCTGCCGTTGTTAAGAGGCACGTTGTATTTACCGTATGCGACTGCATTGCGTATGGGTAACTTTGGCTATCAAAACTCGGCGCAGAAAAAACTTGGTATTCATTACAATGATTTAACAGGTTATTTGGATGGTTTGCAAAAAGCCGTAAAAACCCCGTACTTGCCATTTAGCCGCTTAGGTTTAGATGATGCCACGGGTGAGCCAATTCAAATTAATGACCATGTGCTGCAAATTGAAAATGAGTACTATAGTTTAGTGCGCCCAAAACAAGTGCCACAAGAGGGTGAAACTCCATCTCAAGCACTTGCTAATCGTGGTATTGGTTATGTCGAATTACGCGCGGTAGATGTTAATCCGTATAGCCCAATTGGGATAGATGAACATACCGCAGGCTTTTTGGAAGTCTTAGCATTGTATTGTTTGTTGCAAGACAGCCCAGCCTTGTTAGATGCGGAACAAAGCATCATCGAAAAAAATCAGGCCGAAGTGGTCAATCGTGGGCGTGCGCCAAATGCGCACATTCAAGAGAGCGATGTTAAAACCCCAATTGAAGCGTGGGGACAGCAGTATGTCACCGCTATGCAACCTTTGGCTGTTTTACTCGATCAAAGTTATGCGACGCAGCTGTATTCTCAAGCTTTAGAACGCATGATGGCGCGTTTGCATGAAGTCGATGAAACTCTGTCGGCACACATGATTGCCGATACTATTCGTCATGGTGGTACGTGGGGCTTTGGCAGTTATATGGCACAGCAACATGCACATGCGTATGAACAACATACGCTTCGTCCTGAAACACAAACATATTTTGATGAAATTGCAGTGCAATCTATTCAGCAACAACAACAACTTGAACAAGCACAAGGTCTGAGTTTTGCAGACTATGTCGCACAATATAGATAACAGTTCAGGGATTTAAACATGCAATTGAGTTATCGTCTGCTAAGTGGTGTTTTATTTTTAGCCAGTGTCATTGGGATGACATTTGCATTGTATTTGGAGCATGTGCAAGGTTTAGCGCCGTGTCCACTGTGCGTTTTTCAGCGGGTGGGCCTAATTGCATTGGGCTTGGTTTCACTGATTGCCTTTGTGCATAACCCTAAATCTAACGTGGTTAAGCGTATTTATGCGCTGTTCGGCAGTATTGGAATTTTATGGTCGGTGGGTGTGGCAGCACGTCATGTGTGGCTGCAAAACTTACCGCCTGATCAAGTGCCAAGCTGCGGCCCAGGACTGGATTATTTGGTAGATGCTTTACCCATGAAAGCTGTGTTGCAACAAGTGCTGTCGGGTTCAGGTGAATGTGCTGTGATTGATTGGATGTTCTTGGGGCAGTCTTTACCCGTGTGGTCATTGCTGTTCTTTAGCGTGTTGGCACTCATCAGTTTATGGCAATTGCTGCGTAACTATCCGTTTGTGGCATCGACTACATTTGGCAAAGTGAAGAAAAAATAAATTCGGGCTACTTGCTCACTGAATTGATAAAAATGCGCCATCTCAATGTAGATGGCGCTTTTTTATTTGTGTATTTAGGGGCTGTTGAAAATCCATCTAAAAATCATCGTGTTGTAGCGTATTTTGAACTGTTTAGACTATGTTAGGTGAGCGCGATGCCTTCTAAGCTTGACCAATCGCCAATAAATTCATGAATTTGCTGCTCTGGTACTTCTTCATGCGCAGGATAAAACCATTTCACCAATTGCTCAGCCACACTCGGATGATATTGCAACTGAAAATGGTTCAGACCATAGAACACAGCTTTGTGTGATTCAGACAGTCTTAATTGAAACCGTGGGTTAGGGTGCTCCCCCAAAGCACTTTTTACACTGACCAAATAGTCGCCAATGACTTTGCGGGTCAGGTTCTGCTTTTTCTCGAACTCAATACTGCCTGCCACGAAATAAGCATTAATATGGGTTGGCAAAGGTGCAGGTTTGCGGTTGTCATCGACCTGTCCAATTCGTGCCTGATTATGTTCCCAGTCATCATCTCGCACACTGCCATAGCGCAAATCTAAAATGCCGTTGCTGCGAATGTTGACCAAATGCCCGACAATTTTCACAATAGGAAAGCGACCTAATTTTTCCTGTAAATGGAAACCAAAACGCTCCAAAACAGCCCCATGATGTGGTGAACCCAAGCAGACCAGATTTTCGACCAAGTGAATCCAGTGCTGCAAATTTTGCTTACCGTAAAACAGCGCACTGCGCGACACCAAGCCACCCATGCTGTGCCCAATTAAATCAATACTGGTAATTTTAGGATGACGCTGAATTAAATCATCTAAGGTATTGGCAAGACTGCGGCCATTGGCAGAAATGCGACGCCCTGTATTGTAATTCAGATATAACATGGTGTTATGGTCACGTTGTGCCAGTAATTTTTCACCAAAACCACCAAATTGGTGTGTAGTCCAATCGAGGTGATTGCGGCATAAACCGTGCACAAAAATCACCACACGCCCAGACAAATCGCCTTGTTGGACTTCGCCATAATGGTCATAGAGCACCATAGGTAAGGCGAGCGGATTTTGCTGTTCGAGTAGATAATCTCCCAATACGCCATTCAGTACACCGACTAAAAAATGCAGGCTTGGTGTGAGTGCTTTGTCATGTAAGTTGGGAAATTGCGCAATAATTTGACGTAAACCTGGTGCAACAAAGTGATAGCCGTATTGTTGTAAGCTGTGAAAGGCAAACTTATACAGCTTTTGAAAAGTCGCGGTTTTTTGAAACTTTTGCGAGCGTTGTTCGCTCATGCCAAATACGCTGAGCAAAACTTCACGCTGAATGGTTTGAATCACTTCGCTCATGACGGCATTCAGGCGCGTGCTGACCAACTGTGCCAAGCCTTCTAGGATATCGGCCTGACTTGGAGGTGTACGGTCCCATCTACAATAGGTTTCATGCAGCGGTGTTAAACTTGGCATACTGTGTTGCCCCTTGTGTTCCCATATACCGAACGCTTTATTTTTACTTGGGTTCGCGGTATAAACTCAAGGGTCTGTTGGCATTTCATGAATTTACAGGACTGTAAATTTTTAGATGAATTGTCACCAAACCCGATACTTTTATTTTATCGTGTTCATCTTGAACTACTTGTAAAATACCGATGAATGCCAAGATGTTCGCATCTTTTTGTCTAACAATTGCATTTTTCCATGAAAATTAAATTAAAAACGCAAAATAAGTGCTGTATCAGCCAAAAATTGAATGGTGTTACTTAGAAATGTCACGCATGAATTTAATTTATTTACATGGTTTTCAGAGCAGTCCTTTGTCCATGAAAGGGCAGCTATTGTATGCCTATGTGCAGCAGCATCGCCCTGATATTCAGATGCATTTGCCCGATTTAAATGCTCCACCTTTAGCGGTTTTGGCAAACGTATCGGCATTGATTCAACGTTTGCCCAATGTGGCATTGGTGGGCAGCAGTCTAGGCGGCTTTTATGCGACACAACTGGTCGCACAGCATCATGTGCCTGCTGTTGTGATTAACCCTGCTATGCGACCATGGCAATTGTTTCAGGACTTGTTTGGCGATGTGCTGCCCTATGTGGTACATCCGAACTGGAGCTTAACTGCAGCGCAATTGGATGACTTAGCAGACATTGCGTTGCCAGTTGCGCAAGATGCAGACAAAATATTGGTGTTATTGCAACAAGGCGATGAAGTTTTGGATTATCGTGAAGCGCAGCGTTATTATAGTGCTGCCTCACCTTCGGCCATGATCATGACTGAAGCGCACGGCAATCATGCCATGGATAATTTTGCAGACAAAATTCCGATGTTACTGCAATTTTTATCGGATTCCCTAGCTTAAGGAAACAGTACAACGTGTCTCAATATACCGCTCAATCTCTTGAAGTTTTATCTGGTTTAGATCCAGTACGTCGTCGTCCGGGCATGTATACCGACACCACACGTCCAAACCATTTGGCGCAAGAAGTTATTGATAATGCGGTGGATGAAGCACTTGCAGGGCATGCCAATAAAATTACCGTAAAAGTCTATAAAGATGGCTCTTTGTCGGTAGAAGACAATGGCCGTGGTATGCCTGTCGATATTCACCCAGAATACGGGCAAAGCGGGATTGAAATTATTCTGACCAAGCTGCATGCAGGCGGTAAGTTCAGCACCGACAACTACCAATTTTCGGGCGGTTTGCACGGGGTCGGTATTTCTGTAGTGAATGCCTTGTCCAGTCGGGTTGAAGTGACCGTACAGCGTCAGGGCAACCTGTATAAAATGGCTTTTGATCAGGGCGAAGCCGCTGCACCTTTAGAAGTCTTGGAAGGCAAAGCGCCAAAACGTGCTTCGGGTACGTTGGTACATTTCTGGCCTGAAGCTAAATATTTTGATTCACCTAAATTTGCGCTAAAAGCCTTAAAGCACAATTTAAAAGCCAAAGCGGTACTGGCTGCAGGTTTAGAAATTCATTACATTGATGAAATTAACGATGAAAAAATTGTCTGGCAGTTTGAAAATGGTCTAGTCGACTATTTGATGGATGAGCTGGAAGATCGTGAGATTGTACCTGCTCCTGCTTTTGTGGCGACAGGTGAGGCAGAACGTGCTAGTGCAGAATTTGCAATTTGTTGGAACGTAGAAGGTGGCGAGCAAATTCAGGAAAGTTATGTCAACTTGATTCCGACTGCGCAAGGCGGTACGCATGTCAATGGACTACGTTCTGGTGTGACCGATGCTTTACGTGAGTTCTGTGAATTACGCAATTTATTGCCGCGCAATTTAAAGCTATCTGCCGAAGATGTTTGGGATGGGGTTAACTACATTTTATCGTTAAAGTTCCAAGAGCCGCAGTTTTCTGGGCAGACCAAGGAGCGTTTATCGAGCCGTGAAGCGGCAAGCATTATGCAGAATATCGCCAAAGATGCTTTTGCCTTGTGGTTGAACCAAAATTCTGACATTGCCATGCAATTGGCAGAAATGGCAATTTCCAAAGCAGGTCGTCGTTTAAAAGCAGCGAAAAAAGTAGAACGTAAAAAAATCGTTTCAGGCCCAGCTTTGCCGGGTAAATTAGCCGACTGCGTGGGACAAACCCGTGAAGAATCGGAACTATTTATTGTCGAAGGTGACTCTGCAGGTGGTTCTGCTAAGCAAGCGCGTGATAAAAACTTTCAGGCGATCATGCCAATTCGTGGAAAAATTTTAAATACGTGGGAAGTGTCTTCGGACGAGGTTTTGGGTTCGCAGGAGGTACACGATATTGCAATTGCGATTGGGGTTGACCCAGGTAGTGATGATTTATCTGAATTGCGTTACGGTAAGGTTTGTATTTTGGCCGATGCCGACTCAGATGGTTTACACATTGCCACTTTGCTGTGTGCTTTATTCGTGAAACATTTCCCAAGTTTGGTGGAAGATGGGCATTTATACGTCGCCATGCCGCCGTTATTCCGTATTGATGACGGTAAAGATGTGCATTATGCGCTGGATGAAGATGAGTTAGAAAACACGCTGAAAAAAGCCAAAACCAAAAATCCGCAAATTACCCGATTTAAAGGTTTGGGTGAAATGAATGCCAGTCAGTTACGTGAAACCACGATGGATCCAAATACACGCCGTTTGGTGCAACTCGATTTGGATGATAGTCATTTTACCGCGGGTTTATTGGATAAATTGCTGGCCAAAAAACGCTCTGCAGACCGTAAAGTGTGGTTAGAGCAAAAAGGTAATTTAGCCGATTTGGCGGTTTAAGCTGATTTAATTTAGAAAAAGCATCCATTATTTCAAAAAAGTAATGGATGCTTTTTATTGTAATTTTGATTGGTGTTTATAATTCAATATTTTCAGGCCATAAAAAATATCCACCATATTGACTGGTTTTAAATTCTGCACCTACGTCTTTGCCTTGTTGAGTGAGTATGTGCTTTCCAGCATCATTGATATTTAATAAGCCTTTTTCGGTAAAATGAGCCAACAATTCATTGTTTTTCATTTTATGTTTTGCTGCAAGTTTAGATGATGTTAATTTACCAACATTATTGTCATTGGTTTCTTCAACAGATTCATTTGTTGGTTCGGCTTTCACTTCATTTAAACTAATTCTAACTTCATCACTAATACGAATAATACGTTGCGCTTCTTCATAAGCATCTTTAAAGACATCTTGATCTTCATATTTGCGAATCAAAATGCCCATTTCGTTATTATTAATTTGGCTAAATTCATAAAGATTTAGACTAGAAATAATACATTCAGATTCATTGAGATAGCATTTAGCATGTAAGTTTTTACAAAAACTGAGCCGAACAAAATCAAGTTTTTGCATCCATTATATTTCATCAGGATGTAAATCACTTTTTCCATAAACGATTCGAATATCAATTTTGAGTCGATCTTTATCTTCAAGTAACTCTTTAATACGGTCATTTAAACGTAAATATGGGCTAATTAAAATTAACCTTTCTTTGGCATTTTTTATCAGTTCTTCTAAGAAAAAATTGGTCGCGCTCGTATTTAAAAACTTAGCCATTTAACCCTCCTCATTGTGTCTAAATTATTATGTCCTGAGTATAGCGAATTTATTTAGGTAATGATTTGATGATTAAAAATATTCTAAAATTGAGGCGAAAAAAATGGAGCATCTTGTGCTCCATTTTTTATTGATCCTTAACTAAAGAACCAATATACAAATAATGAAATAATAAATACGCACATGACGTTCAACACCATGCCCACACTCATCATTTCACTTTGTTTAATTTGACCTGTACCAAATACAATCGCATTTGGTGGCGTTGCCACAGGTAACATAAAGGCACACGATGCACCAATACCAATAATCACCACTAAAATTTCTTTTGGAATACCCATTTGGTCTGCAATTGCAGCAAATACAGGGACCAATAATGCAGCAGACGCCGTATTACTGGTAAATTCAGTTAAGAAAATAATGAAAATGGTCACCGCAAAAATCACCACCAATGGCGAAGTATCACCAAAGGTATTGGCAAGGGTTTGACCCAACACCAAAGATGCACCTGAATCTTTTAAGATTGCACTGAGGGTTAGACCACCACCGAACAGTAATAACACGCCCCAATCGGTATTTTCAGCTACTTGCCTCCATGAGGCAGTACCTAGCATGACCACCAAACATGCAGCAGCTAATGCAGTCCATGTATCGGGTTGGCTAATACCAAAGGTTTCGCTAAGTTTTTTACCAAAAATCCATGCCACTGCAGTACATGCGAATAAAATCATCGTTGCAACACGGGTTTTGGTCCATGGAATGACTTCAGTTTCAAAACGAATTTTCTGGTTTAAATTTGGACGCAATACCAAATATAAGCTGACCAACATGGCTGGCAGTAAAATCAGCACCATTGGTAGACCAATTTTCATCCAGTCAGCAAAGTCATAGTCTAAAGCTTTGGCTGCAATGGCGTTTGGCGGAGAGCCGACCAAAGTACCCAAACCACCTAAACTGGCAGAGTAGGCAATCCCCAATAAAATGAAAATGAAGGTTTTACGTTCTTTAGTGGCATCGAGGTGTGACAACAAGCCCAATGCCAGTGGTAACATCATCGCTGCAGTCGCGGTGTTGGAAATCCACATTGACAGTGCAGCAGTGACCGCAAAAATAGATAAAACCGAAATCCCCAAGTGACCGCCCGACATGGAAATAATCCACATCGCAATTTTACGATCCAGTTTTTGGATATGCAGCGCAGTTGCTAAGGCAAAACCACCAAAGAATAAGAAAATGACAGGGTCTGCAAAAGTTGCTAATGCTTGCTTGGTTGAAATTGGTACAAGTTCTTTGCTGGCATTTTCAAGTGGCATACCTAAAGCCACAGCAAGCACAGGTACTAACAGTGCTGTAATGGTAATGTGTACCGCTTCGGTGAGCCATAAAATACCAATAAAAAGCAACAGACTTAGACCCTTATTGGCGTTTTCATCATAGGGTAAGACGTTATACAAACCGAAAGAGAGCAGGGTCGCAAGAATAACAATGGCCCAAGTCTTAATCAGTTCTTTTCGCTTAATACTGGCTGGCACTTCTATATGGTTATTTTCCATAGAAGTTCGCTCCGTAAAAATGGAATAAAAGGAAAAGTTGGAAGATTGGTCGATGCAAACGACCGAAGCAGTCTTAACAGACTGTTTTTTAAGCTAGTCTTAATTATAGGTGTAAAAAATTATTTAAGCCAAAAAAAATCTAAATAATTTTCCATTTGTTATGTTCATTTTATTGATTTATATCAACAATGCAGGCTGTTTTGTGATGATGGATAATCCTTGAGCAATTGCGTAAATAGCCATAAAACCAAGTAAAGTAAATACAATGTACTTAAATACAGCCTGAGAAATATTTTTACGAATCAGACTGCCCACATAAACCATTGCTACAGAAATTAGGCAAATTAGCGCCAAAACCTTAAATTGTGTGCTGCTAAATTGTTGAATTACTGGATATAACACTGCCAGTTGAATGAGTTTAGAGACAATAAAATTAAGATTACTAATCACCACAATATCGGTTTTACTGTGTTGGGTGCTGAGCAAATACATCATTAAAAACGGTGCCATGGCATTGGTGGCTCCACCAATCACACCTGCTAGAAAACCAAAAATCAGCATATTTTTCAGTGAGGCTGAAATTTGTAAGGGGCGGGTTCTAAACTGATCGGCCACGTAAAGCAGAATCAGTGTCCCCATCGCAAATTTTAAATAGCCTTCATTTAGAATCAGCAGCAAACTGACGCCTAAATAGCTGCCAATTAACGCACTGAGAATTAAGCCCCAATATTTTTTGCAGTAGCCATATAAACTGCTGAATATAGATTGTGTGGCATCGCCCCGCAACATGTATAGATTTAACAGTAAACAGGGAATGAGAACCAAGGCGACTGCGGTACTCAGCGGATACAGCATCGCCACTGCAGCGGTGCTAAGCATGGGAAAGCCAAAACCACTCATGCCATGTAAAATTGCGGCAATGGCACAAAATAGCAGAATAATAAAATCAGTTTTTTGCATGTGAAGTCACATTGCTTTTTATTTGAAATTTAAAGTAAATGTAGCGGAGTTTTAAGTGAAGTACAAATGAGTCGCATGCTAATTTTATACCTGAATATAAATTAAAAAATTTTAACAGCCAATAAAAAAGCAAGACCGAAGTCTTGCTTTTTTGAATAGCGATCAGGCTGGCTTAGAAGTGGTATTTTACCAATGCGCTAACATCGTTTTGATCTACGCCTTTAATACCAAACTTGTTGTTCCAAACAGAGTGTTCGATACCGACATATAAACGTGTATTTGGCGAAATGTGTTTGCCTACATTCCACTTATATTGTGTAGTCCAGTTGAGTTCGCTAGCGTGGTCATCTTCTGCAGTAGACCAGTCTAGGAACGCATCAGCCAAGAACTCTTCAGAACCAATTTTAAATGGTACAGCATAAGTGATGGTCATTTGATAATCATCTTTAGAGATATTCTTATCGTTATCTGCTTTGTAGAAGTTTACATTTGCATATTGCGTATATGGAATGTCTAAAGAGAAACCTACACCGTATAAAAAGTTATTAAATTCAGTATTTGCACCATGTCCTGCATTATGTTCCCAAGTCGTTGCAATGAGAACATCTTTCACTGGGCCAAAAGATAGGTTTTGACCTGTAATTTCACCCAAACTTAAACGTGGTGCTAATTCAAAATAGGTTGAGTCATCATCATTACCATCCCATTGTTGGTCAACGAAGAAGAACACATCAGAATATTTGAGTTTAGCTGCATATTCAGCAGTAAGAGTCGTACGATCTTCAGTACCTAATTTATAGTTTTCACCATAAAGAGCAGTCAGGCTAAAATCTTGCCAAATCGGTGCAGCTTGCGTAAAAGTTGCAGCAGTGGAGATTGCGCACAGCGCAGCAATATGTGTAAGTTTCATAAAAATAGACCCCAATAAAAGCGTTTCAAGGATACAGATTCTTAAGCAAAAATAAAGCAAAATTCGATTATTGACAGGTCATTTCTTGGTATTTTTTGCCAATTCTAAAAGCGCTGCATTTTTTGCAGGATTTAAAACCAATGGTAAAAATAATGTCTAGCTTTTTGCATGCCATGCTAAGCCCCTTAAAAGCATCAAGTTTCTGTGTTGAAAAATCAATCACATCTGCTTGAACAGTCAAATTGGTTGCTTATTGAACATCTGAGCGAAAACTTGTCCTAAAAGGGTTATTCTTTTGCTGCTTTTCTATAAATATCGCTTGCATATTTTTTAGATAGGCCCGATATTCAAGGTATAGGGACACGGTTCTGCAGACTTAAAAGTGTTCATCATTCAAACGGGAGGAAGTTATTCCAAACTAAGTTGAAGATGTACTTTATGCTGTAAAAACAGCACATTATAAACACGCTAAAACGTATATGTATAAAATTATATGTAAGATTTTGGCACAACAAGATTCAGAAATAACGAACGCAAGAGGATGAAATCATGAATATTGAAATCCGTACCGATAAAAACATTCAAAACAGTGATCGATTAATTAGTTACGTTCGTGAAGAACTGAATAATGAATTCCAACGCCACAGTGAGCGTATTACCCATTTTTCAGTACATTTTAGTGATGAAAATGGGGAAAAAGGCGGTGATGACGACATCCGTTGCATGATTGAAGCCCGTCCAGCAGGTTTAAAACCAGTGGTTGTAAATCATCGTGGTCACAACATTGATACTGCAATTCATGGTGCGATTGACCGTTTAAAACGCAGCCTAGAACATGCGTTTGAAAAAAATGAAAACCCTCGTGGTGCACGCCCTGAATTTGTAGATACAGATGTTGGTGGCGACGACGAATAAGGATCAGACAGATTCCAAGAGCCTCGCAAATTTTGCGGGGCTTTTTTGTGTTTGCATGCAGCCAATGCACTAAATTCACGATTTGCTGACATTTATCTCATACAAATGTCGCTTTATTGGGCATAATAGTTCTAAATTAAACATTGAATAAGAGAGCTCTCTGCATGTTAACTGCGCAACAACAAGTCTTGGTGCAAGCAATAGAAGAATTAGACCTTGCCCAAGTGCAACGCCTATTGGCAGACGGTTTAGACCCTAACTTTATGGATGCCGAAAAAGGCCCTGTAATTTCAGTCTGGTCAGATGGTTTATTTCAATGGTGGGAAAAAGTCTGCGAAGCATATGAAGCAGGTCAGCCACTCACAGAGCAGCAAAAACAGCAAGATTTGCAAGTGCATTTAGATATTTTAGAGGCCTTGATTCAAGCCAAAGTGAATTTGCATTTATGGGATGCCGAAGAAATTTACGGCCCATTGTGGGATGCGGCTTCTGCAGCATGTGTTCCTGCGGTACAGCGTTTATTAGATGAAAAAGTCGATCCGAACAGCAAAGATGAAGATGGTTTAACCATTTTATCTTCGATTAGTGATTTATTGTTTGATTGTGATTTTGATGAAATTCAGTGGTCGGATGCTTTGCTAGAAGAACAGCAGACTTTAGAATTGTTGCGTCGTTATGGCGCAAAAATGAGCAAAGAATTGGCCTAAGAGCAGAGATAAAAATATGTCAGCATTAAAAACAGTTGGGTTAATCGTGGCGGCAGGCATCAGCATGCAGGTGAGCGCGGCAGATTTTGAGTTTGATCGTCCTGGTGCAGGAATGAGTACGGGTATTACACCTGTAGGGAAACTGGCTTGGGAACAGGCTTTGCCAAGTGCAAGTTATCAAGAAAGTAACGATGCTTCGGGCGAAAAAGTTAAAACTACTCGCCTTAATGCTGACATGCTGTTACGTACAGGTTTGGCGCAAGATTTAGAGTTACAGCTGGGCTGGCAAGGGCTTGCATGGAGCAAAAGCAAAACTGCAGGTCAATCGGTTGAAGATGATGGTTTGGGTGATGTCAGCATTGGTTTAAAACAAGCCATTGACTTAAATGATGACAAACTTTCTATGGCCGTGTTGTTGCAAGCGCTAATTGCCACAGGCAATGATGGCTTTAGCGAAGAAGATGATATTTATAGCTTGGGTACGGCAGTCAGCTATCAATACAGTGAGCTGTTAAAAACAGGCATCAACATGCGTTACGATGTGCAAAATAGCGATTGGGCGGTTACAGCAATTCCCAATATTCAGTACCGTTTAAGCGATCAATGGTCAGGTTTTTCAGAATTGGTCTATCGTAAAGCAGAAAGTCAGGACAATGAATATGGCTTAACTTCGGGGGTGATTTACGCACTGAATGAACGCACTCAGCTGGATGCCAGTGTCGGTGTAGATTTAGACGGTGCAGATAAAAGTTACCATGCAGGTTTAGGTATGGCGTTCTTGTTCTAAGCCATTTAAACCATTTAAAGCTTTAAAATACGTTGTATGTTGCAGCAGGCCAAAGTTATTAAGTATTAAGCTTGCTGCAGATTCGTTTTCATCCTAATAAAGTTCATGCCGAGGCGAGCAGAACATGAAGCAGTCCTTATTTCAGACCTTTTGGCAAGCTGCTGTTGATCTAATGGCTGATATTTTTCGCTATATGAATAGGGGCTTATCTTGTCTGCTCGCAAGTCTACTTTTATTGTGTTCGCTAAGCCTACACGCAGAAGCACCTTTACTCTCACCCGAACAAGCCTTTCAGTTTAGCGTTGAATCGGTCAATCCCCAACAAGCTGAACTGCGTTGGAACATGCCTGAACAGTATTATTTGTATCAGCATCAATTTAAGGTTGAGCATGGACAGCAAATACTGGCTTTAGAGTTGCCTCCCGCAGAAGATGTTTATGATGAAAACTATGGACATACTCAGGTTTATTATCAACAAGTCAGTTTTAAAATTCCCACGCAGGCTGCACAGCGCTATCAAGTGAGCTGGCAAGGTTGTGCGCAAGATCGACTTTGTTATCCACCACAGCGCATTGAATTTCAGACAGACAGCACTGGTTTGGTGATTTTAGACAATCAAAGCGCAGCACAAAAAAATCTGTGGGGTGGACACAGTAACCCAACCCAGAATGTGTTTTCGACAACACCTGCCAACTCCACGCTAGCATCCTCAACAAGTGTTGCGACAGCGCAACCCATCACTGCACAAGATCAAATGTGGTCAGAAAAACTGGCACAGAGTTCATTTGCTTATGGCTTGCTACTGTTTTTTGGTTTAGGGGTTTTATTGGCCTTTACTCCATGTTCTTTGCCGATGTTGCCCATTTTGACCTCCTTGTTGGTGCGTGAACATAAAGGTGTCAAAGCGTGGACGATTACTCTGGTTTTTGTCTGTAGCATGGCAATGGTTTATGCCATATTGGGTTTAATTGCGTCATCCGCAGGTTTGAATTTTCAGCGTTGGTTACAACAACCTGCTACTTTAATTGCCTTTAGTTTACTGTTTGTGTTGTTTGCCTTAAATTTGTTTGGACTGTTTGAGATCAAGTTACCACGTGCTTGGGTCAATCGACTCGATCAGGCGCAATCTGTGCAAAAAGGCGGCAATTTGGCAGGTGCTGCACTCATGGGCATGTTGTCGGCACTTTTGGTCGGCCCATGCATGACTGCGCCATTGGCAGGGGCGTTATTGTTTATTTCACAAACCCAAAGTCAGTTGCAGGGTGCGCTGCTGCTATTTACGCTCGGTTTTGGCATGGGTACGCCGTTATTATTGGCCAGTGTGCTTGGGGCAAAAGCTTTACCACGCGCAGGCTTGTGGATGCATCAAGTTAAAGTGCTGTTTGCCTTTATTATGTTGGCATTGGCGTTGTATTTTATTCGTCCGTTATTGGGTGAAGCATGGATACAATCGCTTAGTTTGGCACTTGGAGTGGGTTTTGTCGGCTATGTGTTGCATCGTTTGAGTGGCTATCATGGTGCGCTGCGGGCGATTTATCTGAGTGCGTTATTGGTGGTGGTGCCGTATCTGATTTATAACCAATATCAACACAGCCAGCGTTTTTGGCAGCAGGAAAACGATGCGGTTTTAGAATGGCACCGTGCAACGACTGCAACGGAATTACAACAGTTACTTGCCCAAGCTCCGAAAAATCAGCGCATGATTATAGATGTCTATGCCGATTGGTGTGTGGCGTGCCGTCCGATTGAGCAACAGGTATTGACATCTTCCACTGTAAAACAGGCACTTGCAGAATTTTATTTAATTAAACTCGATTTAAGCCATTACGATGCCAGTCATCAAGCTTTGCTGAATAAATGGGAAATTTTAGGGCCACCTACCTTTTTATTTTTGGATGCACAACAACAAGAAATTCGCAGTCTGCGTTTAACGGGTGCGTTTAACGAAAGCACCTTGTTAAATCAACTGCAGCAACTTCAAACCACACAGGAGTCATCGCCATGATGCAGCTGTATATTGCCAATAAAAATTATTCGAGCTGGTCGATGCGCCCGTGGTTGGTACTGAAGGCGTTTGATTTGGTTTTTGAAGAAATACAACTGAACTTTCCATGCGAGCGTGGTGAGGGCGATTTTAAACAACGTGTCCTAGAAATTAACCCCAATGGTAAAATGCCTGCCTTGTTAGATCAGGGCATGTTGATTTGGGATTCTCTCGCCATTTGTGAATACTTGGCAGAGCAATATCCTGAACAGGCACTTTGGCCGCGTGATGTACAGCAACGCGCTTGGGCGCGTAGCATCAGCGCAGAAATGCACAGTGGTTTTACCGATTTACGCAGTTTATGTGGCATGAATATTCGCGCCAATTTAGCAGAAGTGGGTACAAAATTATGGCAAGAACATTCGGGTTTAAGGCAGGATGTGGCACGCATTGAACACATTTGGTCGGCACGTCCTGCAGCAGATGGTTTCTTGTGTGGTGAATTTAGCATTGCCGATGCGTTTTATGCCCCTGTGGTGACACGTTTTATGACTTATGCCTTGCCTGTAAGTGCCAACAGCCAACACTATATGCAGCGGGTGATGCAGCATCCTGCTATGCGCGCTTGGGTACACGCCGCATCACAAGAAGCAATGTGGGTCAATTATTTAGAGCCTTATCAAAAACCAGCAAAATGACTTGGAAAAAGCAGGATTAGGAAAAATACTGCGGAAGTTTTTGTACGGTAAAGTGGTCTTTTTTGTTCCAAAAATAAAACATAGTGTCTTAGTTTTCCCAATTATTCTATTTACGCTGCACGATTAAAATAGCGTTATTAAATGAATACAAGATTGGAACATCCCCATGAAAATTTTACACATCGACTCGAGTATTTTAGGTGAAAACTCAGTTTCACGTCAGTTAAGCCAAGCGATTGTGCAACAATTGACTGCAAAAAATAGCAATGCACAGGTCGATTATTTAGATTTGGCACAACAGCCGATTCCGCACTTAACTGCCGAAATTTTAATGGGGCAGGATGCAGAACAAGCGGCTTTGGGTGAAAAAATCATCCAACAATATATTGATGCCGATGTCGTGGTGGTGGGTGCAGCCATGTATAACTTTGGTTTGACTTCAACTTTAAAAGCATGGATTGATCGCATCAGCGTGGCAGGTAAAACCTTTAAATATACCGAGCAAGGGCCTGTAGGCTTGGCGGGTGAGAAAAAAGCCTATATCGCCAGTAGCCGTGGCGGTGTGTATGGTGATAACAGCCCTGCCGATTTTCAGGAAGATTTCTTGAAAACCATCTTCAACTTTACAGGGGTGAATGATGTAGAAATTATTCGCGCTGAAGGGGTGAGTATGTCGGAATTTAAAGACCAAGCTGTTGCCAATGCGATGCAAAAAATTCAGGCGATTTAACCAACTATTTCAATAAAAAAAGCTCAGTGCCTTGAGGGTGCTGAGCTTTTTTTATATAGATGGATCGGCTAAAAGGGTTGGTTAGCAAAGCCTTGTTATGGTTGAACTTAGCTCTGATCTTGCCGATGTGCAAACTCTGCTAAATCTGCCAATGCACGTTTGGCTTCTTCAAACCACGGTGAAAACATTTGAAAATTGTGCCACATACCCGTGTAGAGTTTGTAATGCACTTCTACGCCTGCCTGTTCGGCTTTTTCTTTAAAACGTGTTGCATCATCCAGCAAAATTTCTTTAGAGCCAATTTGTACTAAAACTGGTGGTAATTCGTGTAAATCATCAAACAATGGCGAAATTTGCGGGTCTGCCCGATCAAGTTCAGGCGGTACATAGTAATCAATGCCTGTTTCCAGCGTTTCAATTGACAGCAGGGCATCATGCTTGCTGTTATAACGCAAGGATTCACTGGTGAGGGTTAAATCTAAAAATGGTGACAGCAGCATTAAGCCACTCACTTGCGGCAATTGCTCATCACGTATTTTTAAAGCTAGCGCCAACGCTAAATTTGCACCGCAAGAATCTCCTGACAAAATAATATCTTTGGCGTGTATACCTTGCGCCAACAGACTTTGATAGACATCAAACACGGCTTCCAAAGCATGTGGAAAAGGATGCTCAGGTGCAAGCGGATAATCGACATGAATCACTTGCATTTGGGTGCGTGCCGCAACTTGACTCAAAAATGCTCGATGGGTATTTAACGAACCCAGAAAAAAAGCCCCGCCATGAATATGAAAAATGAGCTGTGTTGCAGCATTCTGTGGTTTTAATTCTTCGGCATGCAGACCTGCTAAACGCAGCGCGCGTACCTGCACCGACTTTTGCATGGGAAATAAACGGCACATTTGTTCTAGTGCAAAACGTACAGAATTGGGGGGTAAATTAAATTGGCTTGGTTTGCGAATGGTGGTTTTTAAAAACTGCTCTGTAATAATTTGTTTCCACATGGGGTTAATCTTCATGATTTTTCCATCTTGTTCTTTATTTGATCGGATATTTGTGTATTTACCAACATAATTTACAAGGGTACACTAAACGGTCACATTCAAAAATTGCAAATTTGTTGTGACTTTTTAATAATAAAGTTGTCTGATAGTAGACCAGGGAAACAAAACAATGAAAAAAATTGCACTTGCATTCGGGCTGTTAGGTTTAAGCGCTTTGGCCAATGCTGCAGATCCGCTTAACGGCACAGTTTGGAAAACAATTGACGACAAAACCAAACAACCCAAAGCCACGGTAAGATTTACTGAGCAAAAAAATGGAACTTTAACCGCAAGCATTCAGTCAATTTTAACGCCTGGTGAAGAAAATGCCTGTACAAAATGTGAAGGTCCGTATCACAACAAATCACTCAAAGGTTTGACCATTGTTCGCGGTCTGAAAAATACAGGCGGCACGAGCTACGATGGTGGTTCAATTCTTGACCCGCAAACAGGTAAAACCTACAAGCTAAAAGGTAAACTTGCCGATGGTGGTAAGAAACTGGAATTGCGTGGTTTCATTGGTGTAGCGGCATTGGGTCGTAACCAAACATGGATTCGTGCGAACTAAGCATGTATTCCACCTGTGCAGTTGAAATCATATTGCACAGGATATAAAAAAACCTGCTCCATGTGAGCAGGTTTTTTATTGGTATTTTTTAAATTTAACCTAAAGCACGATAAGCCGTTTCATCAAAACCTGCAATAAAGCCTGATTCAGTTTTTAAGACAGGACGCTTAATTAAACTGGTGTGGGTGCAAAGTGCCTCAATTAAGTTGGCTTCACTGGCCAAGGCAGCTTGCTGTTCTGCTTCACTGAGTTTGCGCCAAGTGGTGCCTTTTTTATTCAATACTACATCTTGCCCAAGCACATCTAACCAACTTTTGACAGTGTCGGCATCGATTCCTTGTTTTTTATAATCGTGAAATTCATAACTTAGCCCCAATTCATTGAGTAAATCGAAGGCTTTTTTCATTGAATTGCAGTTTTTAATACCATAAATTTTTAACATATTTTTTTCACGTTAATATCATCAGACTGATTATAGCCTAGCCCAAAATAGCGTTAAGTGCTAGAAACTTGCAGTGAACAATGACTGGCTGTTTAAATGGTATTTGTCATCAATACGTCATACCGATGTCACCAAATTGACACTTGATCGCTCTAAAATGGGACGCATAAACAGAATAAAATGAAAAACTTGATAAAAATAGACTCAAGTGAAAATAAAAAATACAGTGAAGAACAACAGTAATAGCGCAAAACAGAAAATAAGATGATAAAAAGAGAAAACCCGCATTTAATCATCCTGATTATGCGGGTCTCATTTTAACGTCCATTGTTACATCCTTGAAACTAACCAAAACCAGTTAGTTTACTTTCCATCCTTCGGCTTCCAATCCTTTTGTGTCATCCTGACTGTCCCTTTGCCGTGATGCAATAATGCGCTGAATCGACTTGAAGATAAATACACAAAGTCGACAGATTATGTGCGAATTGAACCTCAGTTGAGTGAACAATTGTTCACTCATATAGGCTGTGAAATTTGTGTGAATATTAGATCTTATAATCAATAATCACAGGGGCATGGTCACTAAACCATTCGTCTTTATACACCCAAGCATTGACAGTGCGTGCTTTCCAGTCGGGTGAGCAAGCATGATAATCAATCCGCCAACCAACGTTCTTGGCACGGGCTTGCCCGCGATTTGACCACCAAGAATACAGCTCCGCTTCATGGCGTACTTCACGGAAGGTATCGACATAGCCCAAATCATTGTAAATATGATCTAACCATGCACGTTCATGCGGCAAACAACCTGAAGACTTTTGGTTGCCCGACCAGTTTTTAATATCAATGCGCTTATGCACGATGTTGTAATCGCCACAGACAATGATCGATTTATTGTCTTCACGCCACTGTTTTAGAATTTTTTGATACTCTTCTAAAAAGTGATCTTTCCGCATTTGCGCTTCTTCACCCGAAGAGCCAGAAGGCAAATACAGTGAACAGATGTAAATTGGGTGATCCAGTCCTACATCAAATTCAGCACTGATAAAGCGACCCTGAGAATCGGCCAATTCAAAGCCTAAACCATTTTGCACAGAAACAAAGGGCAAACGGCTATAAATGGCTGTTCCTGCGTAACCTGCACGTTCTGCAGGGAAAAGATGCGTGTGCCAGCCTTCTGGCTTAAATTTATCGGTCCATTGGGCGTGTGTGATGCGGCTTTCCTGCATGCAAATCACGTCTGCTTCAGACTTTTCCAACCATTCGAGTAAGCCTTTGCTTACCGATGAACGCAACCCATTGACGTTAATTGAAACCACTCGAAGAATTTTTTGATCACTCGGATAGCTACTCTTTGGTATCATGCTCAGGTCTTACCTCAATGTATTAATTTGGAGCACCTCATGACATCGCCAGCTCAATTTAACCCGCAAGCTTTTATCGAACTCGCCTTATCACGTGGTGTGCTTAAATTTGGTGAGTTTACTTTAAAATCGGGTCGTGTGAGTCCTTATTTTTTTAACGCAGGTTTGTTGAATGATGGCGAAGCTTTATCGCTATTGGCTTCGGGCTATGCAGATCAACTCATGCAATGCAAAAATGTAGATGTTATTTTCGGGCCTGCTTATAAAGGTATTCCATTTGTGGCAGCTACAGCAGTGGCTTTATCGCAAAATCATGGCGTAAGTGTGCCGTGGGGGTTTAACCGTAAAGAAGCCAAAGATCATGGCGAAGGCGGTGTGTTGGTGGGTGCTGCGGTTGAGGGCAAAAAAGTTTGGATTATTGATGATGTGATTACTGCGGGTACGGCTATTCGTGAAGTGGTGACTATTTTGAAAAATGCAGGCGCACAAATTGCGGGCGTATTGGTGGCTTTAGACCGTCAAGAAAAAGGTCAGGGCGATTTGTCTGCGATTCAGGAAGTGCAAAAAGAGTTGGAAATTCCTGTGCATGCTTTAATTACCATGAAAGATTTAATGAATTATTTAGATGTCAAAGGTGAAAAAGAGGCCTTGGCGAAAATGGAAGCATACCGTGTGAAGTATGGGATTTAAGTTGTTTTGGAGAAGGAAGCGAGAGCTTCCTTTTCGCTTTTATTCAGTTTGATTTTTAATAATATAAGGCTTTGTTGCACAAACCTATCTGTAAAGGCTTTTTCAGCGATATAATTTTCAAATGAAGAAGCCTACACACAAAATCTACCGCACAACCAATTGGCCCGCATATAACCGAGCACTCATGAGTCGCGGAAATATTGCCATTTGGTTTGATCCTGCTAC
>NZ_VOYT01000011.1:0-83715 GCF_013420145.1 Acinetobacter sp. YH12021 | reverse complement strand
CTGGCTTGGCAATGTTTTTACTTTTGAGTAGTTCATGCAACAATGATAACCGAATATGGCTTATTGATCGGTACGAAAAATAATCACTAAATTGGTTGTTTTTTGATTTATGCAAGAGATCTATTAAACATACTTTTGAATTTTTTAGGTTGCATATAAGTATATTTATAACTTTCAAAGCTAAAGTCGTAAATTTGCTCCTGCATTTTTTGCGTTAAGTTAAACGAAACACCCCTAAAAGATGTCTTATTAAATGCGGTGCTTTCTTCAAAAGCCGCTTCATCTTGTACACGTGTACCTGCAACTAAAACATCTTGGCTTAATGACGTGAACCATTGTCCATGTGGAGAAAAGGCGAGTTTGAGTTTTGAAATTTGTAGCTCATCTTTTATAGGGTCGCCATAAATAGAAAACTCAAAAATACGATGACTTTCATCTAACATTTCAAATGAAGTAGGCAAGTCAATACGGCTTTCTAGTACTCGGTTGCTTGTGAGTAATGATTTTAGGGGCTGTTGGAGTGCGTATAGATTTAGGCTGTTTTCATCTAATTTTCGGTACTGCAAGTTTTCAACAGCCATTGGCTTTTGGCACAATATTGAACTGAATTTGAGCAGTTTTGATCGCAGTATCATCTTGGTAACAAACACCATTACACAAAACGACATTAGCAATATAGGTTTTGCGTTGCTCAGGCGAATCTAAAAAGTCTTTGTATGCCAGTTTCCCTAAACCACCAGCAAAGCTTAAATCTGCATCTTTTTTAAAGTCAGTGGCATCAAGCTCGGTTTCAACGGTTGCAGCAAGTTTGGCTTGCGCAAGCATTTCTGTTCCTCATTATGATGTAGTTGGGGTAGGTGCGGTGAATGTTGAAATAGGCGAATCCACAACTGTTGGAGCTGCTTGTGTTACAGGTGAAGAAGATGAACCACCACCGCCACAGGCTGTTAGTAAAAGACAGGAGAATATACTTAAAGGTAAAATATTTTTCATAATAAAAAAATCTATACTCAGATAGATTGAACCGTCATTGGAATTGAAATACAAATTATATAAATGATAAATGCGCAAATAAAACCCTGTAAAACAGTATAGTTTTCCATTAAGTTATTAAAATACACTACTTTTCATATTTGTTAGATAAATACAGAAACGCTAACTCTTTCAGAAAGAAAACTTTATTTTTCACTTATTTTATATATACAAATGTATTTTAATTTATAAAATTATTTTATCGTTTGGTTAAAAATAAAACAACTA
This sequence comes from Acinetobacter sp. YH12021, assembly GCF_013420145.1. NCBI lineage: Bacteria > Pseudomonadati > Pseudomonadota > Gammaproteobacteria > Moraxellales > Moraxellaceae > Acinetobacter > Acinetobacter sp. YH12021. The sequence continues at coordinate 82,455 of NZ_VOYT01000011.1, read as the reverse complement.
CCGAGCCATGCAAGAATTTTTGCAACACATGGCTCGGTAGTAAATTCACAATTATGCCTCGTCAATTTCTACAGGATTTAGACTTTTGGCAGAGCTTGCTTTAAATGGTGCGCCAATTTGCTTTAAATCTGAACCTGATGGTGCTTGATACACTTTTAAGCCAAACTCAGGAATAATCGCCAGCAAATGATCAAAAATATCGGATTGAATACTTTCATAATCTTTCCATGCAGTGGTTTTGGTAAAGGCATAAATTTCTAGCGGTAAACCTTCACTGCTTGGCTGTAGTTGGCGAATAATCAATGACTGAGATTGATTAATGCCAGGATGCTGTTTCAGATAAAATTCAACATAGGCACGGAACGTCCCTAAATTGGTTAAACGGCGTTGGTTGTATTGTGATTGATTTGCTAACTGCTGATTAAACTGCTCAATTTCTTCATTTTTGCTATGTAAATATTGATCCAATAACAAAAACTCTTTAAGTTTGCTTTGTTCATGTTCAGTCATAAAGTGCACAGAACTTTGATCAATTAAAATGGCACGTTTAATACGTCGGGCACCAGCTTCCTGCATGCCACGCCAGTTTTTAAAGGTATCGGTAATGAGTTTATTGGTTGGAATAGTGGTCAGGGTTTTATCCCAGTTTTGCACGGTGACTGTATGTAATGACATATCAATGACATCACCATCGGCATTTAAAGAAGGCATTTCAATCCAGTCACCAATCCGTACCATATCGTAGGAAGAAATTTGTACCGAAGCCACTAGAGATAAAATGGTATTTTGGAAAACCAACATCAAAACAGCAGCCATCGCACCAAAACCTGCGAGTAAGGTAAACACATCTTTTTTCAGGAAAGTGCCTAAAATCATGAGGGCACAGACCACATAAATAATGAGTTTAACTAACTGCAAATAGCCCTTAATTGGCTTGTTGCGTGACTTAGGGTTGCGTTGATAGAACAGGTTAAAAATATTTAAAAATTCAGAAATTGCCAATGCAATGGTCAGGAATATAAAGGCTTGCGCACCCATTTGCACAAAGCTTTCTACTTTATCTGACAAATGCGGTACGGTGGTGATGCCGTTCATAATCACGACAGCTGGGACAATGTTGGCAATACGTCGGATGACACTATGCTGTGAAATAATTTCACTATTGGCAAAGGTCATTTTAGAAATCAGTTTGCGAATCCCGCGCACTACAATTTGCTTGGCAATAAAGTTGGCTAAAATTGCCAGTAGAATCACAATACTGAGTGAGGTCAGCATTTCTAACCAAGGGTATTGGTTATACCATTCCTGAATATTTTGAATAAAATTAAATTCTTGCAAAAGGTCCTCGCTTTAAGGTTGCTGATTTTCGTCTGCACGGCACTTAGAATTTTGGCCTGCAATTCACCTTAATTCTTCATTGATGTATGAAATTGTTAGATAGTGTATCGACTAAAGTTTAAATTTGAAGGCTGAGTAACTTTTTGCTACATTTCAATTATTTGTTTTTACTGAAAGTTTTCAATCAAGTTGCAGTCATAATAAAAAAGCCAGTACAGATACTGGCTTTGAATAGATACCTAGCATAAATATTTGCATAAATACTTGCGTGATCTACCACATTAAATCATCTGGAATCACATAGGCTGCGTATGGATCTTCTTCATCTGTCGTGGCTTCATTTTTCTCGGCATTATTGACAATAATAAAGCCTTCCATTTTGCTATTAATACGTTCAGCTAAAGCTTTAGGCAGGAACGCATAACTGTCATTTTCTTTGGCAATCACCAAACTACCTGCCACGAGTGCATTGTAAATTTGTTGATTGATATACACTTTTTTAATCTTGCCATCTAAAAACTGATAAGCCACTTCACCATCGGTATCACGAATTTTATGCTGCTGAATCATTTGCATAATTGCTGCTTTCAGTTCTTTTTCCTGTAAAGCGGCTTTCTTTTCTTGCTCAATAGCTTGGTCTTTGGCGAGTTTTTCTTGCTGTGCCTGTGCAATTTTGGCTTTCACTTCAGCATCTTTACTTTCACCTGTGCGCTGTTCGTGTAAGGTTTGTTTAGACAGTTTTTTTGCTTTTTTATTATCCACTAAACCCGCTTTGAGCAATTGTGCCTGTAGTGCATTTTTAACCATGATAATTTCCGAAACTTAATGTTGAAGATGTCGATAGCGAAAATAAATAATCCAATACACCAAACTCAAACTTAGGCTGAGTCCTGCAGGTACCAGAAAAGAATTCAGTTTAAATGTAGGATAAATGGCTGCAGCGAGTAATCCACCCACAAAGAAACCAATTAAAATCAGTAGGTGTAAAACAATACGTCTTTTTTCAACTTGTAAGCCCCGCACTCGATAACCGAGGGCTAAGCCTAAATCGGTCAATACCCCAGATAAATGTGTGGTGCGGATGATGGTGCCTTTATAGTAGCTGATCATGGCATTTTGTATGCCCATGGCAACTGACGCCCAAAGCAGGGCATAACGTGGGAAATAAGGCAATAATACCCAGCAGATTAAAATAAAAAAAGCCACCAAACTCATGGGAAAACCATAGCGACGCCCTAAGCGAAAATTGCTATTTCCTAAAATGACGCCGCTATAAAATGAGCCAATCACATAGCACAAAATCACCAGAAACAAGAAAATCATGGCTTCTGGTTTCCAGTCGATTAGCGCCATCGCCAAGATACTAACGTTACCAGTCATGTGCGAAACGGACTGGTGCAATACGGTCACCAATCCGAGTACGTTAATAATTCCAGCATTGACGGCTAGAAAAAAAGCACCAAATTGCACCCAAAGGGGTAAAGTTTGAAAAGGCATAATGGATGATTGCGTAAGTTTCCTAACGCATTGTATCTTAACTCAAACCACGGTCAACCGCAGTAGTAAATAGCACATCGGTAGATGAGTTAAGTGCAGTTTCGGTTGAATCTTGCAATACGCTAATGACCATACCAATTGCAACAACTTGCATGGCAATATCTGAAGAAATACCAAATAAGCCACACGCTACAGGAATCAGCAGTAACGAGCCGCCCGCAACGCCTGAAGCACCACAGGCCGACACCGTTGCAACCACAGATAAAATCAGCATGGTGCTAAAATCGACAGAAATCCCTAAGGTATTTACTGCAGCTAAGGTCAAAACGGTAATGGTGACTGATGCGCCTGCCATGTTAATTACTGCACCTAACGGAATTGCAACACTCGCGGTTGATTCCTGTACGCCTAAACGCTTGGCTAAGTCTAAATTGACAGGGATATTGGCTGCAGAACTACGGGTAAAGAAAGCAGTAATGCCACTTTCGCGTAAGCATTGAAAAACTAAAGGATAAGGATTGCTGCGGGTCACAAATGCCACCATGATTGGGTTGATGACCAACGCGACAAAGAACATCGTACCTAACAAGACTGCCAATAATTGAGCATAACTGGCTAAGGTGCTCAAGCCTGCATCGGCAAATGTCACGGCAACCAAGCCAAAAATACCGAAAGGCGCAAAGTTAATCACCAAGCGAATAACGCGATTGACTGCATTGGCTGCATCATTCAACAATGCTTTGGTGGACTCTGTAGCATGGCGGAAGGCAATCCCTAAAGCCACAGCCCAAGCCAAAATACCAATAAAGTTGGCTTCGGCAATGGCAACTACAGGGTTAGCAACAAAACTAAGTAAAAGATTTTTCAAAATTTCAGCAAGACTGCCCGGCGGGGTTAATTCTGACTGTGTTGCAACATCTAAAAATAATGTACTTGGGAAAAGCGTACTTGCAATAACTGCACTGAGCGCAGCCAAGAACATACCAATCGCATACATCAGCATAATCGGTTTGATATAGGCATTGCTGCTTCCAATTTTAAAATTGGCAATCGATGCCATGACCAAAATAAAGACTAAAATTGGCGCAACAGACTTCAGGGCTTTAATAAATATATCACCCAAAAGGCTTAAATAGGGCGCAGATTCTGGAAATAAAATTGCAACAGCCACACCGAGTACAATTGCAATCATAATTCGGGAGACTAAACTCAAACGCAAAAAAGCTGAAAACATACGAAAATAAGGTAAAAGAAAAGCGGCTATTTTATACTGAAATGTCCATGTGCTTAAAAATAATTTTGATATAAAAGTTAAGTCTATATTTTTAAAAGTGATATTTATTAAACTGTTTAAATTTCAGCAAGATAAAAGTACTCATTGATCAAAAAGTATGTGTGTTGAACATCCAGTTTTAAAGATAAAATTAAAGATCAATTTCTTGATCTTTAAGTCAGTTCAGGCGCAAGCTCTTGCATGGCTAAATAATGTGAAAAAAAAACTTTTCCATTTAAATGCTGCAAAAGTTTTGAGTGTTGTAATTTGTCCATTACCGGGCCTTTAATTTCAGAAAAATGCAGACAAATATTCAATTTTTTTAGTTCAAGATTTAAATCTTCCAGCATTTCGAGTGCGCTTAAATCAATACTGCTAATACTCGAACAATTCACCACTACATGCTTTAACTGAGGGTTTTGACTGACTTGATTAATAAAAAAGCCTTTTAAAGTATTGGCATTTAAAAAGGTTAGATTTTCGTCAATTCGCATGGAAAGTACGTGTGGCGCGGTACGCACTTGATGCCGCTGAATATTACGAAAATGTTGTGTGCCTTCAAGTAAACCGATCACCGCAATATGTGGTCGGCTAATACGCCACAACATTAGAATAAAGGTAGATACAATTCCAATAATTAAACCTGTCGAAATATCAATCAATATGACACCAAAGAACGTCACCCACATGGCCAGACCATCGGCTTTGGAATAACGCCAAGTTTCTTTAAAAGATTGGAACTCGACCAGTTTCCAAATTGAAACAATAATGGTTGCAGCCAAAACAGCCAGTGGTAAGTCTTGGAAAAATCCCGTGAAGTATAAACTGACAATAACAATCACGATGGAGGTAAATACACCTGCCATTGGTGTTTTTGCACCTGCATCGGCATTGACCACGGTACGCGACAAACTGCCTGTGACGGGAAAAGAGGAGCTAACACCTGCGCCAAAATTGGCTAAACCGAGTGCAATCAGTTCCTGATTGCTATTTAAGTGACTACGTTGTTGTAAGGCGGTGGCTTGCGCAATAGACAGAGATTCCACAAAACTGATCATGGCAATCATGGCTGCGCCAGGAAGGAGTTGTAGAACAAGTTGTGCATTCCATTCAGGGAATTGAATAGGCGGAAATCCTGAAGGAATTTCTCCGACTGTTTTAATGCCGATTTGTTGCAAATGCAATGAATAAACCAAAGCAATTGAACCGATCACCAATACCAATGGCAAGGCTTTTAAGATAAAGCCGCTACCTCGAACACGCTCACGAATGGCATTACTGTTGATGATTTTAGGGGCATAAATTAGAAATAAAATGGCAGCAACACCCAAGAGCACGCTATAAAAATGGGTTTGTCCCACATATTTCCAAAAGCTGTATAAGAACTCAGGTAAGTTATTGGCTTTAAGGGGGATGTCTAACACAAATTTAAGCTGTCCAATCGCAATCATTAATGCAGAGGCAATAATGAAGCTTTTAATAACAGGATGGCTAATGAGTTGAATTAAAAAACCGAAGCGAAAAATCCCTAAAAGTAGCGAAATAATGCCGACCATCACAGCAAGTAAACAGGCTGCTTGAATATAAGCTGCCGAGCCGACTTCAAATAATGGATTGAGCGTCGCAAAGGTCATCATGGAAATAATGGCGACTGGGCCAATGGACAAGGTTGGACTGCCACCAACCAAGGCGTACATGATCATGGGGATCACGCTGGCATATAAACCCATGACAGGAGGTAAACCTGCAAGCATGGCATAAGCCATCCCTTGAGGTACAAGCATGGCAATGACGATAAACGCAGACAGCAGATCAGATTTCAATGTTTCTGCATTGTATTTTCGCAGCCATTGCCAAGCAGGCAGTACACGAGCCAAACGTGAATTGAAATCTGACATACTGAAATCTAAATCATAAATTTAGATATATTATGAACAAAAAATGCTAAGAAGTCTTTGAAATAGCAGGAGAGTATTCAAGTTTTATGGTGATGCCTGATAATACAGGCATTATCATTTAGACCTGCGGGCAATAAAGTGCATAGAGGGTATTAAGTACCTGCACCATTTTTTCATCTTTAATTGAATAAAAAATTTGCTTGCCATCACGGCGGGTATTCACTACATCACTTTTACGCAGCATCATTAATTGTTGCGATAAAGTAGGCTGATGAATTTGAGTTATTTCTTCAATTTGCGATACGTTTAATTCTTGTTGAGATAAATGACAAAGAATTAAAAGACGGTCACTATTCGCCAAAGATTTTAAAATTCCAACAACGGTATCCGCAGATTCACGCATTGATGTGATTTCAAGACCATCGTTCATTGTTTTATTCTCTTAATTTACAGCTAACCCAATATATATTAGGCGGGAGTGGAAGATAAATTATATAACATAAATCATTATTTATATATGAGAACAAGTATCATTTAAGAAAAGATATCAGCCAATCATAAATAATGGGCTGATATTCTAATCAAAAAATTGATAAAAAAGTGGCTGAGTTACAATAAAACCTATTTTTTCACTTGTTCAAAACTTTTTAATTCTTTCTCACTAAATTCACTCGATGCAGCTAACAATTCGTGAATTTCTGGGTTATACCAAGCAAAGTATTCCGACATTTTTGCACTAAAAGTATCATCTAGGCTTATCTGCGTAGCATTGTGTTGCAACAAGGCTTGCTGATCTAAACTGCTGATAAAACTTTTTAAGGTGGCACTATCAAAATAATATGCAGACTTAAATTGTGCAGAATCTGCAGCGCGTTGTAATACGGTTTTGGTCATTTTTTCCAAAACTTTCAGATTTAAAGGGATGTGTGCGCTATAACGCTGCAAAAGCCCTTGAATCAATACGAAATTATTTAAACTTGGTTTTGCCAGTTCAGCTAAGGCATAGAGTTCATGCTGTGTAGCTGGGTTCGGCTGTAATTGCAGATTTGCTTCTGTAACCCAATTTTGCTGAATAAAGTACGCCACAATTTTTTCGATTTCTTGAGAAAGTTCTTGCGCCGTCCATGCCAAGAAAAACTCTTGCTTCAAATATGGATAAATCGCCTGCAGTTTTTGCATTAAATCTGCGCATGATAATGCTAAATTTTGTTCATTAAACTGCTGCACAATTAATGCTACACACGCAGGCAAAATAAAGCAGTGCAAAATATTATTGCTAAAATAGCTCAATAAGATTTTTTGGCTTTCTGCGACTCGAATCTGTTCTACACCATCTTGGTTATAACGCTCAACTTGTTTAAGTTTTAGCGCATATTCAATAATTTCTTGTGGATTTAAACCCGTAATAATCATACGTGGGTCGTAGCACAATTGTTTGAGCAAACGTCGATATTGTTCAATTCGGGCGAGCAGCTCATCTTGTTTCAATGCATGCTGATCGGCATTTAATAAAATCAGAGAGATGAGGGCGATTGGGTTAATCACCACCGCTTTATTGATATTTTCCAAGATTGCATGCGCAGTATGATCTACCGTGTGAATCACAGAGGTCGGTAGTTCATCATTTATGTTCAGTTTTACATCGCGTGCTTGGTTGGCAGTTAAAACATCATCTAAAAATACAGGTTCGCCAAAGTTGACATAGACCTGACCAAAGACTTTTTCAATTTTACGGGCAGAGTTTAAAATACCCCATAAAGATTCGGCTTCTTTCGGTTTGCCGTTTAATTCATTTAAATAAGATGTGCCTTCAATCAGTTTTTCATAACCAAAATACGTTGGAATAAATGCAATTGGTTTGGTTGCTCCGCGTAAATGGCTTTGAATGGTCATCGACAACATGCCTTTTTTCGGCGGTAACAATAAACCTGTACGTGAGCGTCCACCTTCAATGAAGTATTCGAGTGGGGTGTTGCGTGACAATAAACTGTGTAAATATTCTTTAAATACCGAGGTGTATAATTCATTGCCGCTGAAAGTACGGCGAATAAAATACGCACCTGCACCACGCATTAATTGACCCACAATTGGTAAATTTAAATTAATACCTGCTGCAATATGCGGCACCATCAAGCCACGATTAAAAATCACATAAGACAGCAACAAATAGTCGATGTGGCTACGATGACAAGGGGTATAGACGATTTCATAGTCTTTGGCGAGTTCGCGTACCGTGTCAAAGTGATGCACTTCAATGCCATCATAGAGCTGTGTCCAAAGCTTGGTCAGTGCCAGTTCAGCAAAACGCAAAGTCGAATAAGAAAAGTCCGATACAATTTCAGTTAAATAGCTTTTAGCACGGTTTTCTGCTTCAAACATACTGACTTTTTGTTCGATACTTTCTTTACGAATAGCTTGTTGTACTGCGTCACTTTTCATCAACGCATGAATCAAATTACGGCGGTCAGATAAGTCTGGGCCTAAAATCGCTTCTTTGTGTTGATTAAAATTGTGTTCCAGATGTTGCTCAATAAAGTGCGCAGGCGATAAGTGTGGTTGTTGTTGTGTGGCTTGTTCAATAAGCTGACGTAAGGAAATTGCTTTATGAAACTCGATGTAGTTATCACGTGAATAGAGCGAAATATTAATGGTTTGTTTAAGCTTGTTTGGCGTAGACCATGCATCGGCAAATAATGCTTTAAACCAAGAGTCTTCGTATTCGGGTGAACGTCCCCAAAGTACAGTTACGGGAACTAACAACACATCATGTTCAGGATGTTGCTCTAAGGTTTCAATGAGTCGAATCAATTTAGCAGAGTAGTGATAAGCACTGTGCTGTGGGTTTTTCTCACGCAAGACCAAAATGGAATCGTCTTCCTGATGCTCGGCAATGTTTAAAGGCGCATACACAGAAGGTAAACCACGAGATTGCGTCTGCTGATCAATCAATACGGTATTGCTGAGAGAGGCATCTTGCAGCACATAACAAAATTGTGTTTTTTCAGAGCTTTGTGCAACACGATGTTCTAATTCTGCAGTCGTGCCTAATACTTGTGGCGTCACAATCTTATCTAAGATTTTTTTAGTGAAATTACGATAAAGCTGACTGTAACGTTTATTAGACATTGCATTCCCTACATTTTGTTATGTGTTGCTATTGTCAAAAAATAAATAGCGAATTTCAAACCCAAGTGCCGAGAAAATCGACAATTAAACTGAGGTCGTCATCTCTTTATTCTAATTCGCATTTTGTTGAAAGCTAATCATATTTTTGTATAAAACAATTTTCGTGAAACATCGGCAAAAATTTTATAAAAAGGTATGATAATTTAAATTTTGTTTATATAGATATAACTTAGGGAATAATCATGACCACAGATGCAGCTTTTTCAACACCAGCAAATTTAGGGATTGCCGTATATAGCAATAATGCAGAAGCGATTGGTAACACGCCATTGGTACGCATTAACCGTTTAATTTCTGGCGATGCAACGGTTTTAGCCAAAGTGGAAAGCCGTAACCCTGCATTTTCTGTGAAATGCCGTATTGGTGCTGCTTTAATTGCCGATGCTGAAAAACGTGGCGTGTTAAAAGCAGGTATGCATATTGTAGAACCGACCAGTGGTAATACAGGAATCGCTTTGGCATTTGTAGCTGCAGCAAAAGGTTATGAGATTACACTAACGATGCCTGCAAGCATGAGTATTGAGCGCCGTAAGGTGTTGAAAGCGTTGGGTGCAAATTTGGTGCTGACTGAGCCTGCAAAAGGTATGAAAGGCGCGGTGGATGAAGCAGAGCGTTTGGCAACCGAACATCCTGAAACTTATTATTTGCCGCAGCAGTTTAATAACCCTGCCAATCCGCAAATTCATGAAGAAACCACAGGCCCAGAAATTTGGGCAGCAACAGGCGGCAAGGTCGATATTCTTGTTGCAGGTGTAGGTACAGGCGGTACGATTTCTGGTATTTCGCGTTATTTCAAAAAGGTAAAAGGTCAGGCATTGCATACTGTTGCAGTCGAGCCTGCTGAATCTCCAATTATCGCTCAGGCCAAGCGTGGTGAAGCCATTACGCCTGCACCACATAAAATTCAGGGGATTGGCGCTAACTTTATTCCAAAAAACCTAGATTTAGATTTGGTGGATGAAGTGATTGCGATTGAAAGTGCTGAAGCAATTGACTGGGCGCGTAAAACAGCAACCCAAGAAGGTATTTTAGTCGGTATTTCAAGTGGTGCAGCAATGGCTGCTGCTGCAAAATTGGCGGCACGTCCTGAAAATGCAGGTAAAAATATTGTGGTGATTTTACCTGACAGTGGTGAGCGTTATTTATCTTCAGTATTATTTGAAGATATTAGTGCAGAATGATGTGTCTTTAGACAGTCAAAAGAATTTGAAAAATCCCAAAGTTTGAACTTTGGGATTTTTTATTTAGAGAATAAATTTATGAGGTGAGTTAATACGTTCTGAAAAGCAAATTTCTTTCTACTTAGACGCTAATATTTAGCGGGATCAGCAATGAATCCAACGAAGCTAACTATGTAAAAATCAAACAATCGCAGATACTTTATCTGGCGTCATCAGTGCTTGATTAATATATAGCTTGATTAAGCGTTCACGTGACCCAATAGCTTTTTGATAATGGGTAGAATTGAGTAATAACGACGCACCATAAGTTACTGTCCAAATATAAGACAGATAATCACGGATCGACATCGCGCTGTTAAAGGACTCTAAATAGGCTTGGGTGATGTCCTTAATTTCTAAAATACGCTGCTCACGAATATCGTATAACTGTTCAAACAATTCATTTAGTTTACGTTCATTATTGGTTAAGCGTTCTTCAATCGAGTGCAGCAAAATCGTACGGTTGGAATTAAGCATGTTATACAGCATGTACTGCGAAACATAAGTTTGAAAGTTATGGTGATACTGTTTGGAAATATCCAATAAACGCTGTTCATTTAAAATAATTAACTCTAAATAGAGCTGATTTTTACTTTTGAAATATTTATAAATTGTGCCTTTGGCAATATCTAACTCTGCAGCCAACTCACTTAATGTAATATCATTATGATTTTCCAGTAATAAAACCTCAGCCATTGCCAAAATTTTCTCTTTACGACGTCGGAAATTTTCTTGGCGTAGAGTCGTCATCAATCAATATTCCAATTACAACCAATTAAGCATGTTGGAGTCTAGTGCAGTTTGAGCAACTTGAAAATAGCACCAAGGTCTTGAAAAGGTAAGTTTTAACGTATGTTCATCAGTGAACCAATGAATTTAAAAAATATCATGTGAAAAATAGCACAATCCATAAGCCAAATCGGTTGTCAATAAAACTGAACCAAACAGGTCATTTTAGTGAAATAAAATTGGATTTCTAAAACTTTTATTCTATTTTTCATAAGCAAGGCCTAAAAGTCTAAGATCAATCAAGCATAGCAATTCAGCACTTTGCGAGATTGCAATGCTCATCTTTTGATTTACATTTAACGTGAATTACTTGCTAACTCACAGGGATGTTATTTGTAATTTTAAAAAGCATGGGTTTTACGGTAATCACTTTAAAAAGACGGTAATAAGGGACTAAAAATGATTGTAATTGTAGATGCTGTACGTACCGCAATGGGCGGCTTTCAAGGTTCACTGGCAAGTTGTACAGCACCCGATTTAGGCGCGGTTGCAATTCAACACGCAGTTGCACGTGCAGGTTTAAGTGGGGCTGACATTGATGAAGTAATTTTTGGTTGTGTATTGCCTGCAGGTTTGAAGCAAGGCCCTGCACGTCAGGCGATGCGTCAAGCGGGTTTACCCGATAGTACAGGTGCAACCACCATCAATAAAATTTGTGGCTCTGGCATGAAAGCTGTTATGCAGGCAGCCGATGCTATTCAGGCAGGTTCAGCGCAGATTGTGGTCGCTGGCGGTATGGAATCTATGTCGAATGCGCCGTATTTGCTAGATAAAGCACGTGCAGGTTTCCGTATGGGACACGGCAAAGTCACAGACCACATGTTTCAGGAAGGTTTAGAAGATGCTGAAACAGGCTTGTCGATGGGCGTGCTGGCGCAAGACATGGCAGACAAGAAAAACTATACCCGTGAGCAGCAGGATGAATACGCAATTCGCTCTTTAAACCGCGCGGTAGAAGCCATTCAAAACGGTTATTTTAAAAATGAAATCGTGCCTGTCACTGTTCATTCACGTAAAGGTGATGTGATTGTCGATCAGGATGAACAACCGTTAAATGCCAAAGTCGATAAAATTAGCAGTTTGCGTCCCGCATTTAAAAAAGATGGCACGATTACAGCCGCCAATGCCAGCTCTATTTCAGATGGCGCATCTGCTCTGGTGATTACATCAGATGTGGTTGCGGCAGAGCGTGGCTTAAAACCGCTTGCAAAAGTTGTGGCATACGCGACACATTCACAACATCCTTCTGAGTTTACTCTTGCTCCTGTAGGGGCGATTCAAAAAGTGCTAGATAAAGCAGGGTGGTCGGTTGCCGATGTAGATTTGTGGGAAATTAATGAAGCCTTTGCCATGGTAACCATGCTTGCGATAGATGCTTTTGATTTAGACCCTGCCAAAGTGAATATTCAGGGTGGTGCATGTGCTTTAGGGCATCCTTTGGGTTCTTCAGGCTCACGTATTATTGTGACGCTCATTCATGCACTTAAACGAATTGGTGCGAAAAAAGGCATTGCGTCATTGTGTATTGGTGGTGGTGAAGCAACAGCAATTGCTGTGGAGCTAGTTTAAGTCCAGCTCGTCTAACTGCGGATTCATCTATAAAAAATAGAGCTCTCGAAAGAGCTCTATTTTGAATAATCTATATTTTTTAAAGCTGCAATTATTGGATAAATTGCTTCACCGCTTGGTTAAATTCGTTTGGCAATTCCACATTAGAAATGTGTGATGCATTGATTTCAAACAATTGGCTGTTGGTAATACGTTCAACCATAAACTGACCATCTGCAACTGTAGTGACAGGATCTTGCTGACCAGCAACCACTAAAACAGGTACAGTAATGTCTTTAAGTTGTTCACGTACATCCGCTTTAGCCAAAGCTTCGCAACAGCTCGCATAACCTTCGGCGCTGCCAGCTGCCAAGTCGTTTTGAAGATTGTTGACCACTGTCGCGTTGCTTTGGATAAAGGGTTCAGTAAACCAGCGTGATGCTGCAGTAGATGCAATCGGTTGTAAACCTTGTTCACGTACTAATGCAGCGCGGTCGTTCCAAGCCTGTTCCTGACCAATTTTTGCTGCAGTATTACACACCACCACCTGATTAAAGCGCTCTGGACGATGAATCGCTAACCATTGACCTGTTAAACCACCCATGGAAATACCACAGAAAGCCGCTTTTTCAATATTCAAGTGGTCAAGTAGATTTACAACATCTTGCCCCAATTGATCAATGCTATATGGGCCTTGTGGCGCAGATGAAGCACCATGACCACGGGTGTCATAACAAATCACAAAGAAATCTTGCTGGAAAAAATCAATCTGTGCTTGCCACATTTTGAAGTTGGTTCCGAGCGAGTTTGAAAAAATCAGTGCAGGTTTTGCAGCATCACCAAAAGTTTGGTAATTGATTTGTGCATCATTTGATGTAAATGTTGGCATTTTTTATATCCTAGGCTTTTTAATCCTCTCTCGATCCCTCCTTTAAAAAAAGGAGGGAGGAAAGAGCATTCAGCGATTAAACACGTTCAATGATCAAAGCAATACCTTGACCGACACCAATACACATTGAACATAGACCGTATTTACCGCCTGTTTGTTCAAGTTGGTTCAGTGCAGTCGTCACCAGACGCGCACCTGATGCACCTAGTGGGTGACCTAGAGCAATTGCGCCACCATTTGGATTGACTTTTTCTGAACCATCTTCAATACCCAAATCACGGGTACAAGCCAAAGCTTGTGCTGCAAAGGCTTCGTTCAGTTCAATCACATCCATTTGCTCAAGGCTCAAACCTGTTTGTGCCAATAATTTTTTAATGGCAGGTGCAGGACCAAAACCCATAATGCGTGGTTCAACACCCACAACAGTCGAACCAATAATTTTGGCACGTGGTTTTAAACCGTGTTGTGCTACCGCTTCTTCAGATGCAATGAGTAGGGCAGCTGCACCATCGTTAATGCCTGACGCATTACCCGCAGTTACAGTACCTTCAGCTTTTACTACAGGCTTCAATTTTGCCAAAGCTTCTGCTGTGGTTGATGCACGCGGGTGCTCGTCTGTAGATACAACTACAGGTTCACCTTTACGTTGTGGAATTTCCACCGCAATAATTTCTTTATCAAAGAAACCACGTGCTTGTGCAGCTGCTGTACGTTGCTGGCTAGTTAAAGCAAACAAGTCTTGATCGGCACGGTTAATATTGAACTGTTCCGCTACGTTTTCAGCGGTTTGCGGCATAGTTTCTACGCCGTACATTTCTTTAAGTTTTGGGTTAATGAAACGCCAGCCCATAGTGGTGTCTTCAATTTTCTGACTACGACCATAAGCAGATTCTGATTTGCCCATTACAAATGGTGCGCGGCTCATTGATTCTACACCGCCTGCAATAATTAAGTTGGCTTCACCTGCTTTAATTGCACGTGCAGCCATTGCAATAGCGTCAAGCGATGAGCCACATAAACGGTTCACAGTGGTTGCAGGCACTTGGTACGGTAAACCTGCTAAAAGTGCAGACATACGACCCACGTTACGGTTGTCTTCACCTGCTTGGTTGGCACAGCCGTAAATCACGTCATCAACTTGTTCCCAGTTTACAGATGGATTGCGTTGCATAAGTGCTTTGATCGGTAATGCGCCTAAGTCATCAGCACGGACTGGAGCTAAACCACCTGCATAACGACCAAATGGGGTACGGATGGCATCGACGATATATGCGTTTTTCATATTTTATTTTCCAAATATCTTAATCTCTCCCAACCTCCCTTTAAAAAAGGGAGGAGATTCCCACCTAAAATTACTTGATGGAAGTCCCCCTTTGAAAAAGGGGGATTTAGGGGGATTAAAAATTATATTTAAAGACGATTAAGCCTGAGTCGCATCAATCAGCTTTGCACCAGTCAATGACTGTAATTCTTCAAAGCTCAAGCCTTCAACTTTTTCAAGAACTTTCATGCCTTCAGGAGTTACGTCAATCACACATAAGTCAGTGTAAATGCGGTCTACACATTTCAAGCCAGTTGCTGGGTAAGTCAATTCAGCCACGATTTTTGGTTCACCTTTTTTGGTGATGTGATCGGTTGTGATAAAGACTTTTTTCGCACCAACGGCTAAGTCCATTGCGCCACCAACAGCAGGAATCGCATCTGGCGCACCTGTGTGCCAGTTTGCCAAGTCGCCATTTTCAGCCACTTGGAATGCACCCAATACTGCGATGTCTAAGTGACCGCCACGCATCATGGCAAAAGAGTCACCATGATGGAAGAATGAGCCGCCTGTTAGCATGGTCACGAATTCTTTACCTGCGTTGATTAACTCAGGGTCTTCTTCACCTGCAGGAGGTGGTGGACCGAAAGCCAATAAACCGTTTTCAGAGTGTAAGAATACGTCTTTGTCTGAAGGCAGGTAGTTTGAAATTTTAGTTGGTAAGCCAATGCCGAGGTTGACATAAGCACCGTCTGGAATGTCTTGTGCCACACGTTCAGCGATTTGATCACGTGTTAATTTGGTATAGCTCATGATGTTCTCCTTCACGTGACAGTTATGCAGATTGTTCAGGTTGTTTTGCGCCAACGGCAACAACGTGCTGAACGAAAATACCCGGAGTGATGATGTGTTCAGGATCTAACGCGCCTAACTCAACCACTTCAGAAACCTGTGCAATTGTCACATCGGCAGCCATCGCCATGATTGGGCCAAAGTTACGTGCAGATTTACGGTACACCAAGTTACCCCAACGGTCGCCTTGCTGTGCTTTAATTAAAGCAAAGTCTGCGCGGATTGGGTTTTCTAGTACGTAGTCTTTACCTTCATAATTTAAGGTTGGTTTGCCTTCTGCAAGTAAAGTACCAAAACCTGTAGGGGTATAGATTGGACCTAGACCCATACCTGCAGCCTGAATACGGCATGCCAAGTTACCTTGCGGCACCAGTTCAAGCTCGATTTTGCCTGCGCGGTAAAGTTCATCAAATACCCAAGAGTCAGACTGACGTGGGAATGAACAGATAATTTTACGTACCGCGCCAGCTTTTAGCAGTTTCGCTAAACCGTAGTCACCATTACCTGCGTTGTTGTTTACAATAATTAAATCTTTGATGCCAAGTTCAATCAAACCATCAATGAGTTCCGCTGGCTGACCTGCGGTACCAAAACCACCAATCATGATGGTTGAACCATCTTTAATTTGCGAAAGGACTTCTGTTAAAGAAGTTTGACTTTTATCAATCATAATGTGTCCTAGACAATTGCCTGTCCATTAACTTTTGGAACTTTGAGTTGAAGGTAGGGGTGCTGCTGAGTTGTCGCGTTTGGTTAATACCCAATGTGCGATCAAACCAATACAGATGCCCCAAAATACAGAACTTAGCCCTAAAAACTGCATGCCAGAGGCAGTTGCTAAAAAGGTGATGAGGGCTGCATCACGCTGTGATTCTTTACTCATTGCAACTGAAATATTGGTGGCAATTGCACCCAAAAGTGCAAGTCCAGCCAAAGCTGCAATCAGTTCTTTGGGCAATAGGCTAAATAGCATGACGATGCTACCCGCAAATAACCCACCTAAAATATAGAAAATACCGTTTGCAACACCTGCAATATATCGCTTTTCTTTCAGTTCGTGCGCATCTTTACCTAAGCATAATGCTGCAGTAATAGAGGCAAGTACAATGGTAATTCCTCCCACACACGCAACGGCAAGAGAAGCGATACTGGTCGCACTAATAATAGGCTTAGCAGGCATGTCATAACCGCTAATTTTAATAATTGCCATACCCGGTAAAAACTGCCCAGACAAGCTGACTAAAATTAAAGGTAATGCCAAGTTTAAGGTTGAATTCCACGTCCATTCAGGTGCAATAAACTGTGGAATTGCCAAACTAAAATTGGTGGTGACAGGGTTAATTTTACCGAGCATTAAGCTGAGTATAATGCCTGCAGCAAGCACCCAAATCATGGCATAACGTGGACTAAAACGCTTTGCCAATAAAAATACCGCCAGCATCCCAAATACAATGTATGGCAGGGTATCGGTTGCAGTAAATAAGCCTAAGCCAAATTGAACCAAAATACCTGCCATCATGCCTGCTGCGACTTCTTGCGGAATCCAAGACAGGAGTTTGTCAAAATAACCTGTGATTCCAATCAAAAAAATCATTACAGCAGAGGTGATGTAGGCTGCAACGGCTTCATTCAAAGAAATATCTGGAAACAGTGTGACCAGTAAGGCTGTACCCGGTGCAGACCAAGCGGTCACCACAGGCACTTTATACTTAATTGATAAAAAGATACCTGCGACAGCAGCACCAATAGAAATTCCCCAAATCCATGAAATCATCATGTCTGGGGAAACTTGGGCTTGCTGTGCTGCTTGGAAAAAGATGATCAATGGCCCTGAATAGGAGATCAGCACTGCTAAGAATCCTGCAACAGTGGCTGAAATTGACCAGTCATTTTTTAAAGTTTGGAACAGGTGACTCATTGACGATTTGCCTCCTTGCGTCAAGCAATGATCCTGTTGAAGTTGGTCATGATCTTGGCTTAGCCCTGATCACCACCACCTACAGGTACAACGGTACCTGTCATGTACGATGACTCATCAGAAGCAAGGAACAGAATCGCATTCACTTGTTCCTGAATGGTGCCATAGCGACCCAAGAAGGTACGATCAATGGTTTGATCGACCACTTGTTGCATCCACTCTTTTTCAGATTCTGAAAGTGGGTTGGCATTACGTGGCACTTTACGTGGTGGCGCTTCTGTACCGCCAGTTGCAATAGCATTCACACGAATACCATCTTTGGCATGTTCAAAGGCGAGGGAAGCGGTTAAACCGTTTACACCACCTTTAGACGCCGAATATGGCACGCGGTTAATACCACGTGTTGCAATTGAAGATACGTTTACAATGGTACCTTTCTGGTTTTTCACCATTTCAGGCAATACTGCGCGGCAGCACCACATAGTAGGGAACAATGAACGATTCACTTCTTTGATAATTTCTTCTTCAGAAAATTCTTCAAAAGGTTTCATCCAAATTGCACCGCCTACGTTGTTGATGAGCACATCAACACGACCATAGGTTTCAAGTGCTTTAGCAACCACAGATTCTGCACCTGCAAAAGTTTCAAGGTTGGCTTTTACGGTTACTGCATCGCCACCGTGTTCTTCAATTTCGGCCAACACTTCTTCTACATAGGGAGAAAGGTCTGCCATAACCACTTGGGCACCCTCACTCGCCACTTGTAAAGCCACACCGCGACCAATGCCTTGAGCGGCACCAGTCACGATTACAACTTTGTTTTCAAATCTTTTTGTGCGATTCATTTTATTCTCCGACTGCGTTTATTGAATGTCTAACAAACTTAGTTGGCAGAGAATTTTTCAAATAGGAAGCTTGCAGGTTTAACACCTTCTGCGTCTAACCAGCCACGTACCGCTTCTACCATTGGCACTGGACCACATAGGTAGATGTCTACATCACCACCGTTGAGCCATTCGTTTTCGATATGGCCAGTCACGTAACCTTTACGCTCGTGTGCAGATTCTGGATTTGCCACTACAGTACGGTACTCGAACCAAGAGAATTTTTCTTGTAGTTCGTTTAATTTTTCAATTGCAACCAAGTCAAAGTCATTGGTCACACCAAAAACTAAACGTACAGGGTGCTCAGAACCTTTTTCTTCAAGTACTTGCAGCATAGACATAAATGGTGCGATACCTGTACCACCTGCTAACATCACTACAGGGCGTGCTACATTACGTAAGTAGAAGCTACCAAATGGACCCGTAAAGGTCATTTTTTCGCCAGCTTTGGCATTTTGGCTTAAGAATTCGCTCATTTTGCCGTTTGGTACGTTACGTACAACAAAGCTCGTTAAGCGGTTGCCTGGTTTAGAGCTGAATGAATAAGAACGGGTTTCTGTTGTACCAGGAATACCCACATTCACGTATTGACCTGCAAGGAAGTGAATGTCTGGTTGACCTTCATCTAACTGAATGTCAAAAGTAATGGTCGAGTCAGATAAGTTTTCTACACGAGCCAAAGTACCTTCAAATGCATGAATTTCAGTTTTACATACATCAGAAGTTGCTTGAATTTGGAATACTGCGTCAGAAGTTGGTTTACATTGGCATGCAAGAATGTAGCCTTGTTCAGCTTCTTCTGGTGTCAATGCATCTTCAATATAAGTTTCTTCAGGCATGTCATACGAACCTGATTCACAAAACGCACGGCACGTTCCACATGCACCGTCACGGCAGTCCAAAGGAATATTGATCTTTTGACGGTAAGCTGCGTCTGACAGTGTTTCACCATCTGTAACAGAAATAAAACGTGTAACGCCATCTTCAAATTGAAGTGCAACATTGTGGTTTGACATGGCTGAATATCCTATATAAATCTTTGAAACTAGACCTTTCAGCTAAGATTCCATCTGGCTGAAAGGTTTTTACCTTGCTGTAAATGAATACAGTCTTAGAGGTGGTAGATATCGATTACTTGGTTGATGTAATCGTTTTTCAGCACCACGTACTTGCTTAAAATTTGCGGTTTGTCGCCAGAAAAATCGATTTCATAGCGTGACATACCAAAGTAGCTGTAGTTAGTTTTGTAACGGAAACTTAAAGTGTTCCAGTTAAAACGTACAGTGACTTTATCGCCATCACGTTCAACAATTTCAATGTTGCTGATGTTGTGGCTTGTGCGTGTATCTGGCATGGTTGCAGATGAACGCTCAGTTTTGATACGGAACACACGGTCTTCTAAACCTTGACGGTCTGGATAGTAAATCAAAGAGATTTCAGACTGTGGATCTTGAGTTAAACGGTCATCGTCATCCCAAGCTGGCATCCAGAAAGAAGCAGTAGGAGCGTAGCACTGTAACCACTCATCCCATTGCTCATCATCTAAAAAGCGAGCTTCTTGATAAAGGAACTGCGCAACTTTTTCTAAAGTGATGTCGCTCATGCGTTTTCTCCTTCAGTAGATGCCGCAATTTCTTTTTCAGTTGCGATGCCTTGTTTGATGAGTTCTAACCAGTGTTGGTGCTGAGCAAGGTATAAACCTTCGTCTTCAGTTTTAATACCTGAAAGTTTTGGTTTTAAACCGATTTCGTTTGCAGCATCGTCTGGACCTTGGATCCAATGCTTAGAACCACGGCACATATCGTTCCACTCAAGTGCGATACCTGCGTAGCCAACTTGACATGCACGGAATTCTTCAAGATCGTCTGGTGTAGCCATACCTGATGCGTTAAAGAAGTCTTCGTACTGACGAATACGGCGTGCGCGTGCTTCTGGCTCTTCACCTACAGGTGCGATACAGTAAATTGTCACTTCAGTCTTATCGACAGAAAGAGGACGTAACACACGAATTTGTGAACCGAACTGATCCATGAAGTACACGTTTGGATAGATACACAAGTTACGTGAACGCTCGATCATCCATTTCGCCATTGCTTCACCGAATTGCTCGGTGTATTCATCTTTCTTGGCAAAGTTAGGACGGTCTTCTGGGTTAGCCCATTGAGTCCAAAGGAGCATGTGACCATTTTCAAAGCCGTAAGAACCACCGCCTTGTTTGCCCCATGAACCTGCGCTCATTGCACGGATGTTATCGCCAGCTTCTTTTTCTTTACGTTGCTGAGTTGTTGCAGCGTAGTTCCAGTGTACTGCAGACACGTGGTAACCATCGGCACCGTTTTCAGCAGT
Source organism: Acinetobacter sp. YH12021 (assembly GCF_013420145.1). Taxonomy (NCBI): domain Bacteria; kingdom Pseudomonadati; phylum Pseudomonadota; class Gammaproteobacteria; order Moraxellales; family Moraxellaceae; genus Acinetobacter; species Acinetobacter sp. YH12021. The sequence continues at coordinate 61,556 of NZ_VOYT01000011.1, read as the reverse complement.
TAACTTCCAGTTACCTTCATAGGTGTAAGTCGAAGAACCACGTAAAACTTCAAGACCTTGTTGAGATTGACCCACAATCATGTCAATGATTTTAGTCGCTTCGCCTAGGTATTCTTCTAAAGAAGGAACATCTGGGTTTAAGCTACCAAACAAGAAACCTTTATAGCTTTCAAAGCGGGCAACTTTTTTCAAGTCGTGTGAACCGTCTTTGTTAAAGCAATCTGAATAACCTGCATCTGCTGGGTCTTTCACTTTTAACAACTTACCAGAGTTGTTGAAAGTCCAACCGTGGAATGGGCAAGTATAAGTTGCTTTGTTACCACGCTTGTAACGACATAATTGTGCACCACGGTGTGAACACGAGTTGATCATGGCATTCAATTCGCCATTGCGGTTACGCGCAATGATGATTGGCTGACGACCAATGTAAGTGGTGTAGTAGTCATTGTTGTTTGGAATTTGGCTTTCATGTGCCAAATAAACCCAGTTGCCTTCAAAAATGTATTTCATTTCTAGGTCAAACAGGGCTTGGTCTGTGAATACTGAACGGTGTAATTTAAATTCACCAGATTCAAAATCATCAACCAATAATTCGTCAATACGGTCTAAGTGGCTAGTATTGATAACAGGAATACGAGGCATGTCCTTTCTCCGACTTTCCAAGGAGGGCAGTCATCGGGATGGGGCAACGACCACATCCCGATTCCATTTCAAATTATGCGCTTGCGCGGCGACGTTCAACTTCAGTAGAAGGAACGCCAGCTTGATCTTTCTGAAGAACAATGTTGAACTGGATGTGTTTGAAAGGACCTTTCAGACCACGTTTTGCAATTTCAGCTTCATCAGTCACGTCAACCGCAGTTGCCACCAGACCTTCACGAGTCGCGAATGCAAAGTCATCCCACAGGTATTGGTCGCCTTCAATATTGAATTGAGTAGTCAGCTTGCGGTAACCTGGTGCAGATACGAAGTAATGTACGTGCGATGGACGGTTACCGTGACGGCCTAGCTTGTCCAGTACAAACTGAGTTGTACCTTCTGGAGGGCAGCCATAACCCACTGGCATTGTCGTCAATGCAGTATATTGACCATCGGCAGCGGTAATGATGCTGCGACGCAGGTTAAAGTCTGACTGTGACTTGTCAAAGAATGAGTAGTTGCCTAGGCTGTTGGCATGCCAGATTTCAACTTTAGCACCTTCAACACGGTTGCCGTCAGTATCAGTCACTGTACCTTCAATGATCAGCGTCGGGATTTTGCCTTCTTCAGAACCATCGTCCATACGCGCAAAGCTTACTGTTTCAGGTGCGCCAGAGACATAAAGTGGACCTTCAATCGTACGTGGCGTACCGCCAGTAATGCCTGCTTTAGCATCCGCTTCATCAGCACGTAAGTCTAGGTAGTGTTCCAGACCCAAACCTGCAGCCAATAAACCTAATTCGTTCGCTTGACCGGCATCAGTAAAGTATTCCAGACCTTTCCACAGTTCTGACTGAGAAATATCAAGATCTTCGATCGCTTGGAAAAGGTCACCCAATAAACGCACAACAACTTGTTGTACACGTTCATCTACAGGGCCTGTCGCTGTATCAACGTTCATTTGCTTAACTAATGCATCAATTTCTTGGCGATTCATTTTCATTCTCCTTGGAGGTGTGCTTTGGTGGCGAATATCTCTGGACTAAAAACGAGATAATTGGCTGCCACTTTCCTTGTTTACTTGGTTTGCTAAATGTTTACTTTGGTGCTGGAGTAAGGTGCTTACTCCAGTTTCCGAATTAAATCAGGTGTCATCTTCACGAATTGATGAAGGGTGGCGGTTCAATGCCATCACTTCAATATTCATGTAAGGGTAGAGCGGAAGACCTTGCAGAATGTTGTGCAGTTCTTCATTGCTCTCAACATCAAAAATACTGATGTTTGAATACTGGCCAGTAATACGCCAAATATGACGCCACTTGCCTTGACGCTGTAATTCCTGCGAATATGCTTTTTCAACGGCTTTAATTTCGTTAGCAGTTTCTGCTGGCATATCCAATGGAATGTTTACATCCATACGTACGTGGAAAAGCATGGGTTTCTCCTAATTACTGACGACGCAAGTTGTCAATTTTGTCTTCATCCAACTCAATACCTAAACCTGCACCTGTTGGAAGGTGTAATTCAAAGTCTTGGTACTGAAGTGGAGTTTTTAAAATTTCTTCGGTCAGCAATAACGGACCAAATAATTCTGTGCCATAAGCTAAATTCTGGAAGGTCGAGAACACATGCGCAGATGCAATCGTGCCGACAGGGCCTTCAAGCATTGTGCCGCCATATAGGTCGATGCCTGCCAACTGTGCAATTGTTGCAACTTCACAACCTTCGATTAGACCCGCAGATTGGGCAACTTTAACTGCAAATACAGATGCAGCATTACGTTTTGCCAATTGATAAGCGCTTTGTGGGCCCATCAATGATTCATCTGCCATGATGGCAATATCAAATTTACGTGTTAAACGCTCCATGGCATCAATGTTGTCAATTGCACATGGTTGTTCAATTAAATCGACACCACCATCTTGTAAAAGCTGGATGCCTTTAATTGCTTCAAGTTCTGACCAAGCACGGTTTACGTCTACACGAATAGAAACGTCTTTACCCAATGCTTGTTTGATTGCCAATACGTGTTCTACATCTTGCTCTACTGGGCGTGAACCGATTTTGAGCTTGAATGTGTTGTGGCGTTTAGCCGCAATCATTTTTTGTGCTTCAGCGATGTCTTTTTCTGTATCGCCAGATGCAAGTACCCATAACACAGGAACCGAGTTGCGTAGGCGACCACCTAAAATTTCACTTAAAGGTTGGTTTAAGCGCTGCGCTTGAATATCTAATAAAGCAGTTTGAATGGCACATTTCGCGAAACGGTTGCCATTGATATTCTTTTTAATGACCTGTAAAGTTTGCGCAACATTCAAGCCAGCTAAAGTTTTTAGCAATGATGCGAAATATGTTTCGATATTGGTTTTTACGCTTTCTGGGCTTTCTTCACCATAGCCCAAGCCGCCAATCGTGGTTGCTTCGCCCCAGCCAACAAAACCATCTTCAGTGGTGATTTTGACTAATACAAGGGTTTGGGTTTGCATGGTTGCAACCGCCATCTTGTGTGGACGGATGGTTGGTATTTCCACCAGCAAAGTTTCTACTGACTTATACATGGTTTGCCCTTCATATCATTGCTTTATTACAGTTATGTGATATACCTTAAAAGAATAAATTGCATTGGTCGAAGATCAAATATGCATTTTTTTATACTTAAAAGGTATTTTGAGCTATGGAACTCAGACATTTACGTTATTTTGTTGCTGTTGTAGAAGAGCAAAGTTTCACCAAGGCAGCAGAAAAACTCTTTATTGCTCAACCACCTTTGAGCAGACAGATCCAAAATTTAGAACAAGAGCTTGGAATTCAACTATTTGAGCGTGGAAGTAGACCGCTTAAGACCACCGAAGCAGGCCAATTCTTTTACCAACATGCCGTTAAACTTTTGTCTAATGCGGAAGAAATCAAGTCGATGACAAAACGTGTCGGTATTGCTGGTCGTACTGTGACTATTGGCTTCGTTGGTTCTTTATTGTTCGGATTATTGTCAAGAATTGTGTATTTGTTTAAGCAGCAGCATCCGCATTTAAAAATAGAAATGGTGGAAATGACCACCAATGACCAAATTCAGGCACTTAAAGAAGGGCGCATAGATGTTGGATTTGGACGCTTAAGAATTTCTGATCCTGCAGTTAAACGTATCTTATTACGTGAAGAACGCTTGATGGTTGCAGTACATTCGAGCCACCCATTTGCGGCACAAAAAGAAGGTGTATATTTGGCGGATGTTGTTGATCAACAAGTATTTTTATATCCAAATCACAACAAGCCAAACTTCTCTACCCAAATTCGTGGCGTGTTTTCTGAGTATGGTTTAGAACCTCGCAAAATTCGTGAAGTGCGTGAATTACAATTGGCGTTGGGTTTTGTTGCTGCAGGTGAGGGCTTGTGTATCGTGCCAGAAAGCGCACAAAGTATTCATTTGGCACATTTGCACTTTATACCTTTATTAGATGACTCGGCTGTAAGTCCTGTGTTTATGGCAATTCGTAATATGGATGAAAGTGAAGACATTCGATCTTTGTTTGACTGCATTTATCAAGTTTATGATTTGGAAGCATTTACTTATGATCGCAATGTATTCTAGTAAAGCCATATAAAACAAATATTTATAACTATATTTTTTATATAAAAGCACAGATATTTTTAACAAAATACTGTTATGTGAATTGCCTGAAAAAACTTTTTTAAGCATCACATTACAGTATTTTTTTCGCCTTGTTATTTTTATCTATTTTAAAATCAATATCTTACAAATTATAGACTTTTTAGGTATGTATCCATGCCTATTCAGTTTTGGACAAATTTTAACTTATTATTCATTGTGTGCATCTGAGTTGGAGTAACGGACTTCACAATTAGGAGGTGAAGCAAGATGCAAAGCAATAAAATTAATATTAATACCTTGATTGACGAGGCCAAGTTCACGCCATTCCATTGGGGCGTATTGTTTTGGTGTTTGATGATCATTATTTTTGACGGTTACGATTTGGTCATTTATGGGGTTGCATTACCATTACTTATGCAAGAGTGGGCGCTCAGTGCGGTACAAGCAGGTTTACTGGCCAGTACGGCATTGTTTGGCATGATGTTTGGTGCCATGACCTTCGGTACGTTATCGGACAAGTTGGGTCGTAAAAAAACCATTATGATCTGTGTGGCTATTTTTAGTGGCTTTACCTTCTTTGGCGCATTTGCGACTAACCCTGTTGAATTTGGTATTTTACGTTTCCTTGCAGGCTTAGGTATTGGCGGTGTAATGCCAAACGTAGTGGCATTAATGACTGAATATGCGCCAAAGCGTATTCGTAGTACTTTAGTTGCACTTATGTTCAGTGGTTATGCGATTGGTGGTATGACATCAGCATTGTTGGGTGCATGGTTAGTGCCAGAGTTTGGTTGGAAAATCATGTTTTACATCGCAATTATTCCATTGGTGGCTTTACCATTAATTTGGAAATTCTTGCCTGAGTCACTCATGTATTTGACCAACAAGAAAGAAATTGAGCAAACTCGCAGCATTGTGCAAAAAATTTCACCAAGCCAACAATTAAATGGTGACACTGAGTTTGTACTGAATGAAGTGACTAAAGGCGATGAAGCACCTGTAAAAGCATTGTTCCAGCAAGGCCGTATGTTCAGTACGTTCATGTTCTGGATCGCATTCTTCATGTGCTTGTTAATGGTTTATGCTTTGGGCAGCTGGTTACCAAAATTGATGATCCAAGCAGGTTACTCACTTGGTGCAAGTATGATCTTCTTATTCGCCTTGAACATTGGTGGGATGATTGGCGCGATTGGTGGTGGTGCGCTGGCTGACCGTTTCCATATCAAAAAAGTACTGACCATTATGTTTATCTGTGGTGCAGCAGCGTTAATTCTACTTGGTTTCAACAGCCCGCAAATCGTGTTGTATACCTTAATTGCAGTTGCAGGTGCAGCGACAATTGGTTCACAAATCTTGCTTTATACTTTCGTCGCACAATATTACCCATCTACTGTACGTTCTACAGGTATGGGCTGGGCGTCAGGTATTGGTCGCATCGGTGCAATCGTTGGGCCAGTACTCACAGGTGCACTATTAACCATGAATTTACCGCACCAAATGAACTTCTTTGCTATTGCGATTCCAGGTGTAATTGCTGCCTTAGCAATCTTCATGGTGAATTTAAAAACGTCTGTAGAAGCTAAAGCCGCTGCGGAGCCTGCTGTAGAAAGCAATCCAGTCGCACAAAAAGCAACCCAATAATTTCTTTACCTTTCCATTAATCTACAGTCATCAATGATATAGATCGCCATCGTAAGAGATGGTGATCTGTTGCTAGAATTTGATGGCACAATAACAAGCGAGTTTAGGATGAACGCGAAAAAATTAACCCAATCTACACATTTTCAATCTACAACGGTTCGACCAACAATGCAGCGTACGCTCATGATGAGCATGATTGCATTGAGCATGGGCGGTATGAGTGTTGCAGCACAAGCGCAAACTCAACAGCAAAAAGAAATTGAACAACTTAGACAAGAAGTTCAGGCTTTACGTGGTTTGATTGAGCAGCAAAAAGTACAAAATGCACAAACTGCAACAGCAATTGCCAATGTGCAACGTACTGCAGCAGCGCCAGTTGCTAATCCTGTGTTAAAAACTGCCAAAGGTGCCGAATTTAATCTATATGGTAATGTGCGTTTAGATGCTTCTTATCAGGTAGAAGGTGGCGCTAAAGATATGCCGTATAACCAAATTAACGGTGTACCACTTGAAGGCAATAAAGAACAAAGTGATCGTTTAAGATCAACACTTTCTGCAACCCGTTTAGGTTTAGATTTTAAAAGCCCTGTGGGTGAACAAGACGTAAAAGGTAAACTTGAAGTTGACTTCTTGGGTGGAGCAAATCTTGATAACTTACGTATTCGTCATGCTTACTTGAACTACGGCAACTGGTTAATTGGTCAAACTTGGTCAAACTTTGCGATTCCAGACTATATGCCAGAAACCATTGATGCTTTGGCGTATGTTGGTGGTGCGGTGAAACGTACACCACAAGTACGCTATACAACAAAGTTTAGCCCACAAACCAATTTGGTGGTTGCAGCTGAAGACCCTAAAGACAGTTCAATCAACCAGCGTTTACCTGCATTAACTGCGCGTTTAAATCATCAATTTGCAGATAATTTAAATGTCAGCGTACGTGCGATGGGACATGAAAAACGTGTCAATTCTGATGAAGAAATGGCATGGGGTGTCGGTGTAGGTGCTAAATACGATGTTGTACCGGGCACGACTTTAAAAGCCGATTATTACCATGTAAAAGGTGATAGCAGCTTTGTATCATTTACCAACAAAGGTGTTGCTGTTACTAACCTTGATGACAAAGGTGCGATTACTGCAACGAGTGCTATCGCAGCGCAAAGTGAATTCGATTCAATTATGGTCGGTATTACACAAAAGTTTGGTGACAAAGTGCATGGCACTTTGGGTTATGGTTATATGAGTTTTGACAAAGACCCTAACTACATTGCAGCAACGAAAGACACAACCACGATTAACAAAGACTTATGGCAAGCTTGGGCAAACGTATTCTATAGCCCACGTAAACCGTTAAGCTTTGGTTTAGAATATGTTTATGGTGAGCGTGAAGCATTTGGTGAAGCAGCAAATGGCAGCAAAACAGGTGAAGATAACCGAATCAATGCAGTCGCAATTTATAACTTCTAAAATTGTACTGTAAACCACAAAAGAGCTGAGCCAAAAACTCAGCTCTTTTTTTATTGCCGGGTGATCGGCTTGGCAATTAGGCATGAGTATATTGCGTGATGTGCTGTTGTATCACCTCAGACAAAACATCCAATGCAGCAGCAATATCACTGTTCCAAGCAAAAGAGCAGTTTAAACGGATAAAGTTCTGGCTGACCTGTTCAGAACGGAATAACTGACTTGGCGCAATGCCAATCTTGTTTTGAATCAATAGCTGATAAATCGTATAGCCATCTATATATGCAGGCAGTTCAATCCATAAAAAGTATCCACTAGAATAGTAGTGAATTTTGCAGGTTGGGTTTAAGCGTTGTTTCAACTGCTGATAAAACACTTTTTTGTGTTTTTCTAATTGCTTGCGTAATTGACGCAAATGTTTTTCATAATGATGATGTGACAGAAAATCGACCAAAGTGTTTTGCAGTAAGGGACTTGCAGAAACCGTGCTCATGAGTTGCAAATGCTGAATAGCATTGGAAAATTGTCCTGCATAAACCCAACCAACCCGCACAGCAGAACCCAAAGTTTTAGAAAAAGAAGCGCAGTGCAGTACCCGTTGTTGTCGGTCAAAATACTTCATGGGTAGCGGTTTTTGCGTTCCGTAATACAATTCTTGATAGACATCATCTTCAATTAAATACACTTGATATTCTTCAAGCAAACTCGCAATACGTTGCTTAATTTCATCTCTGACACTAAAGCCAATAGGGTTATGAATATTCAACATCAACCAGCAGACTTTAATTGGGTATTGTTTTAAGGCTTGTTCAAATGAGTCTAAATCGAAACCTGAAACAGGGTGTTCTGGAATGGTAATCACCTGTAAACCAAGACGTTCAGCCGCTTGCCATGCACCATAAAAAATAGTTTCTTGTAATAGAATAAAATCTCCAGGTTTGGTCAAAGCTTGTAATGACAAATTGAGCGCATCTAATGCGCCAGATGTAATGACAATGTCATTTGCATGGGTGGGTATGCCTTGTAAACAGTAGCGATTTGCAATTATGGTTCTTAATTCATAATTGCCCGGTGGCATGTGGTCGTGGCTAAAATAACTGCTTTTTCGCTTGGCGTGCTGCGCTAAAATTTGCATTAACTTTGGGTTAAACAGTAATTCTGCATTGGGAAAGGCAGAGCCTAAAGGACTGACATCTGCAGACTGAATTGATTTTAAATAGCCAAAGACCAAAGAGTTCATTTGAATATGTGCATTTAAACTCAAACTGCTTGGTACAGGTCGTTCAGTTTGATTGAGACGTTCTGCGACATAAAACCCCGACTTTTGTTTAGCGTAAACCAATCCCTGAGCTTCAAGTTCTTGATAAGCGTTTAGCACGGTCATTAAGCTATAACCACTGATTTGTGATTGTTCTCTTAACGAAGGTAACTTGCTATGTGCTTTCCATGCACCATTTTCAATGAGTTGCCGAATGTTCAACGCCAATTGTTCAGATTTATACATGGTATGACTCAAGCATTTTTTGCAGCTGTTACTTATTTTGATCTATTTTTAGGTTTAAAACATTAAATAATTTCTGTTTTTATAACAGATTGGCATGTATCTAAAATCAACTGTTATAGTTTTTAATGAATATTTTGTATCTACAGCAATGCTTTAGAATTTTACATAATCTGTATATCCCCATAATCTGGCTAGATTGGAGTCGATATGCAAGAAGATAACTCACGCAAACCACAGAAATATGCCGATAGCAGTATTTCAGACAAAGCATTTAAGCACATGATTATTTGGTTTACCGTGTATGTAGCTTTATTTTGTATCGGCGTGGCTGTTGTGGTGAATTTAGATAAGTTCTAAACAGTTTTTGAATAACAGCACACCTATAATCGCTTCAAGATATGAAAAACATTCATTTGAATTTTAATGAATGTTTTTTTTGTTTATAAAAGAGATCGTAAGCGCATAACTCAAAAGCAATAAAGATCGCAAAAATAACGGAATAGGCGTAAATTATAACTTTATCAGTAAAGCATTTGTGGTTGCAATGATTTCGAGTTGGGTGCTCTTTACCTTAATGGCTGCATTTATGCAGGCATGGCGCAATGCCTTTCAAAAACAACTCAGCACAAGTGTAGATGTTTATGGCGTGACTTTGGCACGTTTTATTTTTGCCTTGCCTTTTGCATTGGCGTATTTAAGCATTTTACAATGGCAGCAGCCTGTTCAAGCCAAACTACATTTTAGTTCGGTGTTTTGGCTGTATATCATTATTGCAGCAGTGTGTCAGATTTTAGCCACGGCTTTAATGGTAAAACTGTTTCAACAAAAAAATTACGCAGTAGGTGTCGGGCTTGCCAAAAGTGAAGCAGTTTTAGCCGCAATTGTAGGCGTGATTTTCTTACAAGAACATTTAAGTGCATTGGCGTGGTTCGGCGTTGCGATAGGCGGTATTGCGGTATTTCTACTCAGTAAAGGCAATCAACGCAGTGATTTTTCATTCACGACTTTAGCCATTGGAATCGGTAGTGGACTCAGCTTCGCGGTGACTTCTTTATTGGTGCGTGAAGCCAGTCTAGAACTCGATTTCTTACCGTTTATTCATCGTGCTGCATGGGTTTTGGTGTGGGTTATTGGCTTACAATGTTTTATCTTATTGGCTTTTTTAGGCATATTTAAACGACATACCTTATATGCCATGTGGCAGCGGGTTGGATTAACTTTTAAAGTGAGCGTCTGCAGTTTTTTAGCATCATTGGGCTGGTTTAATGCCATGAGTATGCAAACTGTGGCGATTGTGAAAACACTCGGACAAATTGAAATATTATTCAGCTTACTTATTTCAGCGTATTTCTTTAAAGAAAAACTTGCTCGTACCGATCATTGGGGATTGGGATTGGTCGTGCTTGCGGCAATGTTGGTTATTTGGGCGTAGCATCATATTTCAAAGCTAAGTAATTTCAAATTCATGTCATATCCGTTGCACTTCATTTGAGCATCTCAGAAATATAAAAATAAAGATTTTCTATCCGTACAATCTCGTTAGAATACTCACAGCTTATCTTAGAGAATTGTCATGTCTAAACCACAGCAAAAGCAAAAAAACTCAGCCTTGGCAGAATTGATAGAAGAACAAAAACTGCTCTGTGAAGAATTTGGTTCAGCCTATATTGCAGTGAGTGGCGATGATGTTGTCGCAGTTGCAGTCCAGACCTTAAATAAAGACCCAATTGTGGGCTTGCGTAAAGCGCCAGAAGGTGAAGAAAAAGTCGCGTGGTACATTTATGGCGGTGAATTGGGTGAAGATGAAGTGAACTTTGAAACCATGCCTGTGCGCGAGTTGCAAGATATTTTGCCTGACGTGCTTCCATATCTGGCTTTAGAACAAGGCTACCGCTTTATGATTGATGCTGATGACTATGAAGATGTCTGGAAAGAAGGCGATGAGTCTTAAGCTTATGCGCATGTCGAACATGGCAAAAATATCGGTGAGCATTATGCTTGGACTGCAAAGTCTGAGCGTAATGGCACAAGGTATTCAAGCGCAGCAGTTGGCACTTGAAGCATCATCTACACCTATTACAATTCCACATACAGCCAATGGGTTGACCCAAACACAATATCAAGATTTGTTAAATCAATACACGCAAATTGTGAATGACAGCAAAAAAATATTGGATGATCCTACGAGCCAAGCAACGGCAGAACAACAAAAACAGGCATTTTGTGCACGCTATCACGCCTATAAAAATATTGCTGAAATTTCCGAGTACAATCCAAACTTGTATCCTGCACCTGTGATGTTAATGGTGGCAAAGCGTTATTTAGAACAGCAGCACAACAGTTTCACGGCTTCAGGTATGACTGAACAAGTTTTTTGTGCAGGAGCTACATCTAAATAGTGTGATCTGCCTTATAAGTGAATAGCAAATTTAAAGATTGAAGATGCAGGCGTATAAAACCCCAAAAACTGGGGATTCCTTTTAAGCAGATTGTGAAGTCATACTTCATTTTTTATCAATTTTCATGCAAAACTAACTTTGCAAAGACTGTAGAATCTTTTAACTTGCAGGTAGTGAACTGAGGGATAGGCGACATAGATGAAATGGGATGAAATTGGCGAGCAGCCTTGTTCGATTGCACGAACCTTGTCGGTGATTGGTGACCGTTGGACGATGCTGATTATTCGTAATGCCTTTATGGGCATGCGTCGCTTTGATGATTTTCAACAACATTTGGGCGTAACGCGGCATGTATTGTCAGATCGTTTAAAGCGTTTGGTGGAACATGAAATTTTAGTCAAAGTGCCTTATGTAGAGCGCCAAGAACGTTTTGAATATAAATTGACAGAGAAGGGCTTGGAGCTTTATCCCTTAATGCTGTCTATGGCAAATTGGGCAGATAAATGGATGGATCAAGGTTTAGGTAAGCCTGTGGAATACATCCATAAAAATTGTGCTAAGACGTTTCAACCTGTCGTGGTATGTTCGGAATGTGGTGAAGAACTGCATGCCAAGCAAGTAAAACCACATTTTACCCCAGTGTATTATCAGTACATCCAAGCACAGCAGAATTTAAAACAAGCCTAAATCAGTGCTGTATTAATCAGCAACAGTTTGTCTATAAGCAGTTGGCTGGTTTAGGAATACCCGCTAAACGACTTAAATGCCGTGCCACCAAACCTGTATTAAATTTTTCCTGCAAAACAGCGTTGTTAATCTCTGGGCTTACAGTTTTCATTAAAAATTTGATTAAAGGACGGGTTGCAGGTGAGTGTCCAAATTGCTGATAAAATTGGCGTACAGCGTGCAAAACTTCAAAATGCCAAGCTGTGAGTTCAAGCTCTAAACTTTGCGCCAATTCTTGCGCCACTTGTTCATTCCAGACAGTGTAATCCAGCAAATGTCCATCTTGATCTAATTCTAGTGTCATCTCTTGTTTCATTCACCCTTAAAAATGCTTTGCATTGGTTTCATATCATTACGGCTTGCTATTTTAAGCTGATACAGCGCTGATGTGCTAAACACAGCGTTGCAAAAGCTGCATAATTAATCGGCTGTACATTTTCCGCCAAATGACCATTCAATATTTCTGCATCATTTTCCAGTACATATATTTTGTCTAGCTGGGCACAGAGTGGATGTTGCTGATGCAATACCGCATCACCCATAAGTACAACGCTGTCTTGCGGAGCATACAAGGCATTTAGCTCTGCTAAAATTGTTGCGGTGCTATCAAAGCTCGCTTGGATTAAATATAAATTTGCGTCAGACATGCTTTTCTCTTTAGATGTTTAGATATGGTCAAATGATCAATCATATTGTTAAACCACCGATCAACCTACCAATATAAAACTCGATCAAAGGTTTGAATCAGCTCCCGATTCAGTTCCACCCATTCAATTTCATGTACCGTATTTTTGATAAACGGCGAGTTAGCATGTTTATTTTCAATCAAAATTGGGCTGAGGTCATAAAACTCAAAGCTATCGACCAAATTGGATGCCACTTTAAAAGCATGTTTTAGTGAATCAAATGCCAGTTCCGACTGTAATAGGCTTAATGCCGCATCTTGTAATAACACTTTGACTTCACAACCAAAAGTTGCCAGTACCATTGTTGCAGACAAGCTTTCATGCACTTGTAAGCTGTTTAAATTGGCCTGACGTAAAACCACGAGTACAGTTTTCACACAATTTACCTTTTAAATGCAACAGATTTACAAAATGAATCGCTTAAAATTGAATCAGGCGTTCTGTGCTTTGCACTGCATCGGCCAGTTCGCCCAAGCCAACCAATTCAAAGCCTGCGGCTAAATTGTGTTGGCTCAGTTGATGGCGTTTGGCATTGTCTGCATCGCTAATACCACGTGCCAGTGCGGCACTTACACATACGGGTAAACGAATAGACAATTTTTGCCATTCTGTTTTGAGGTTGCGTTGATCATCGGGTACCCATTGCAACTCATTCGCTACAGCAACGCCATCTTGATAAAAAAACACACGAAAAGCCTCATTTTTCTGTTGTAAGGCTTGAGCAAGACCGAGTGCATGCCATGCATGAATAGAGGTTGGTGCGGAGGTTATTAGTAATAAGGTGCTCATCAAAATTCACTAATGCAATGTGCCAAGGCGCATTCAGACTTTATAAAAAAAGGTAGTATAAATGATTTTAGTGACTGGTGGTTTAGGCTTTATAGGCTCACACATTGCATTAAGCCTAATGGCTCAAGGGCAAGAGGTCATTATTGTAGATAATTTATCCAATGCAAGTATGCAGACTTTAGAGCGACTTGAATATATTGCAGGGCGTTATGTGCCTTTTGCCAAACTGGATGTAAGAAATACGCCTGCGCTGAACAAAGTTTTTGAACAATATTCGATTATTGCGGTGGTGCATTGTGCAGGGTTTAAATCTTTAGAAGAATCGGTGCTTAAACCACTGGAATATTATAACGATAACGTCAGTTGTATTATGAGTTTATTGCGTTCCATGCAACGTACAGGTGTGCGTCGTTTAGTGCATCTTTCAAGTATAGCGGTCTATGGCAAGTCAGGATTGAATCTGGAAGAAAGCCAGAGTTTTAATTACACCTATGCCAATCCGTATGTGAAATCTCAGCAGATGGTTGAAGAAATCATCCAAGATACTTTTAGAACCGATAATGAATGGAATATTGCTATTTTGCGCTTGAGTAATATAGCAGGTGCATTTGAACACGGCATTTTAGGTGAAGTCGTTGCTCCGTTACCTAAAAATATTATTCCTTTGGCGATGCAAGTCGCAGTACAGCAGCGTGAAGCGATTGAATTACGTCAGCAAGCTAATACTGCAGATCAAACTGTAGAACGTAGCTTTGTGCACGTACTCGATGCCTGTGATGCTGTGATTGCAAGCCTGCATTGGTTATTTGAGCAAACGCATAGCTGTGAAGCTTTTAATATTGCGGGAGAAGTGGTTTCAATTCAACAATTACTTGCACGTATTAGTGAAGTCACTGACACTGAAATTGCTACAGTTCCTGCAATTCATTATGAATATCCTGAGTTAGATCAGTTAGGTGCAGTCGTAGATAAGGCACAACAATATTTACACTGGCAGCCAAAACGTAGTCTGGAAAAAATGCTAGAGGATGAATGGCGTTTTTATCAAAATACGCTTAAGCATTAAAAGTAAGCGCTATAAAATTCGTTGAGATGCGATTCACGAAGCCTCATAGCTGAAACAGATACAATGCAACGGAATTATTGATAATAATTATCATTTACTAGGCTGTCTGTTTTTTATAAGATCGAGATAAGAGCACATGACATCATTGAAATCACGAAGGAATGAGGCTGAACATGCAAACACGTATTGAACATGACACCATGGGTGAGGTTGAAGTTCCGAATGACGCGCTTTGGGGCGCACAAACTCAGCGCACCTTACAAAATTTTAAAATCGGCAATGAGCGTTTACCACGCGCCATGATTCGCGCTATGGGTTTGGTTAAAAAAGCTGCGGCAATAACCAATGCAAACTTAGGGCAAATCCCTCAAGAGTTGGCGCAGTACATTGTCGGTGCAGCAGATGAAGTCATTGCAGGGCAGTGGGACAGTCAATTTCCTTTGGTGGTGTGGCAAACAGGTTCGGGTACGCAAAGTAACATGAACTGTAATGAAGTGATTGCCAATATCGCCAATCAAAAACTGGGGAATCCTTTAGGTGCACAAAAGCCTGTACATCCGAATGATCATGTCAACCGCGCCCAATCGACCAATGATTCTTTTCCAACTGCAATTCATGTGGCAGCGAGTTTGCAAATTAATGAACTGCTCATTCCTGCAGTAAAGAGTTTGCGCGATACGTTGCATGCGAAAAGTGAAGAATTTTCTGAAATTGTCAAAATTGGACGTACACATTTACAAGATGCAACGCCATTAACTTTAGGGCAGGAATTTAGTGGCTATGTATCTCAATTAGATCATAGTTTAAAGCGTTTGGAACAGGCTTTAACAGGCTTGTATGAGTTGCCGCTTGGTGGTACAGCAGTCGGTACAGGCTTAAATGCACATCCTGATTATGCGGTACAGGCAGCGGAGCAATTGGCACAGCTTACAGGCTTAGCTTTTGTGACTGCACCAAATAAGTTTGAGGCTTTGGCAGGGCGTGATGCTGCAGTATTTGCTTCGGGTGCATTAAAAACTTTGGCGGTGAGTTTAAATAAAATTGCCAATGATATTCGCTGGTTAGCCAGTGGCCCGCGTTGTGGTTTTGGTGAGTTGCGTATTCCAGAAAATGAACCTGGTTCAAGTATTATGCCGGGTAAGGTTAATCCAACACAAAGCGAAGCGATGACCATGGTAGTTGCACAGGTATTGGGCAATGACACCACGATTAACGTGGCAGGTGCATCGGGCAATTTTGAGCTGAATGTATTTATGCCAGTGATCGCATATAACTTATTGCAATCTATTCAACTCTTGGGTGATGCCTGCAATAGCTTTAATGAGCATTGTGCCGTTGGCATTCAAGCAAACCGTGAAAAAATAGATCACTTTTTGCATGATTCACTCATGTTAGTGACCGCTTTGAATCCTGTAATTGGTTATGAGAATGCAGCGAAGGTGGCTAAAACAGCTTATAAGGAAAATAAAACCTTAAAGCAAGTTGCAGTAGAGCTGAATATGGTCACAGCAGAGCAGTTTGATGAAGTGGTACGTCCTGAACAAATGATTGCACCGAATACCAAGTAATCAGTTTTAAACAAATTCAAGGTCTGTGTTTGTCTGCACATGATGCGAGGTAGACACAGACTTTGTTTATGAAAATCAGGGAAAATTTTGGGCATCCTTCCTTATTAAAATTATGTTGTGTATAATTACACAATGAACAGCAAAGACATTATTAAGCGTCTTGAGCAGGAAGGCTGGTACAAAGTGGGTGGTAAAGGCGACCATGAAAAGTATAAGCATCCTGAAAAGCCTGGACATGTTGTGGTACCACATCCACGTAAAGATATGCCAATAGGAACTCTACGCAATATATATAAACAGGCTGGTTGGGAGTGGAGGTAAAAATGTTATATCCAGTATATGTTCACAAAGATGAAGATAGCGCATACGGTTTAACCTTTCCTGACTTTGATGGATGCTTTAGCGCAGCAGATGAGATGCAAGATATTCAGCGCATGGCACAGGAAGCGGTTGAAGTTCACTTTGATGGTGAAGATATTCCGTTACCAGAACCATCAAGCCCAGAGCAATGGTTAGGTGATGAGCGATTTGAGGGGGGTTTTTGGTTGTTAGTTGATATTGATACAACAAAAGTAAATACAAAGTCTATTCGTATTAATATCAGCATGCCAGAAGCTTTAGTGAAACGTATTGATGCTGTTGCAAAAAAACAACATTTAAGCCGTTCGGCATTCTTAGCTAAAAGCGCGGAAATGGCGTTGCATTAATCAAGTAAAATATACTAAACCCAGCCTAAATGCTGGGTTTTCTATTGCACCTAATTTGAATGCAGTGGGGTAATTCATCCTAATACGATTTTAAATTTATGTGTTGGTTTAAAGACATAATTTGCATAACGGCAGAATAGGCTGCTACAAGGTGCTATCTAAATGTAATAGTTAAAAACCCGTCATTTAGTCGCATTAACCACTTTTAGATGCTTTCTTTTATGTCCGTTCCTTATTCAACTTACATTGATTAAGCTGCCATAATTGCTAGAATACGCAATACTTCAAAATACTGTTTTGCTAAAGTTTTGCATTTATTTTGCAAAATTTAATTTTTTTATAAGCAACTCAATATCTTAACTACGGAAATTTTCAATGCTCTCAATTTATTTAACAGATGTTCAGCAACACGTGCAATTTAAAGATTACCCGGGTGAGCAGCCTGTTAAATTTATCTTGAATTTTAAAAAGATTTTTCCAAGTGTAATGGAGCTTTTACTACCTGTATTGCCTGAAAATGAAAATCTGGAAGAAATGACGTGGGAATCAACCACTGCAGATTTAGAGTTATTTAAATTGCTGCTCAGTGGGTGGGGCGTGATTGAATTACGTTTAAATGCGCTCAGTCAGTTCAAGGGCAAGACATTTGCAGATCAGTTAGTGAAACAAGCCCAACAAAAACGTAAAGATTTCGCGAAAGCACAACAACAATTACAAACTGTGGAGCTAGATTACTTATTTATGCATGAAACACATGCCTTAATTGATGCTGAATTGGTAGAAGTAGGTGAAAAGTTCTATTTGCCAATTTTGCGTGATTTATGGAAAGGCAAAGTATCTACAAAAGTATTGGAAGCGAAGTTTTAAGAACAAACCCATATTAAAAAGCTGTCTCGGCGGCTTTTATTTTTTATAGAATCATACAAGACGATTAGCAACCACTTGCAAATTCAAGATTAACTCAAAATAGCCTAAGCAAAGATTTTAGAAATTTCCTCTCTTAAGAAATAATGCCTTGAATTTTCCTGTAAATCTTTATGCCAATACATCCCCATATTAATTACAGGCAAGTCTACAGGCACATCAAAAATATTCAATTTTTGGCTCATATTCAAATGCTTTAAAATCATTTTAGGAATAGTTAGTATGGCTTGAGGATGCTGCTGTAAAATCTGTAACGCCGTAGAATAGTGCTGACAACGTAAAAAAACCTGCCGTGATAATTGCTTTTGATGCAAATAAATATCTTCTAGCAACATACCAGTACGCCGTGATGAAACCCCAATATGTGCAGAAGATAAATAAAGTGCAGTATTCATTTCTTGTTGTGAACTACAGACCACAAATTGGTCTTGAACTAAGGATTGAAACTGAATTTTATCGCCAAAGTTTTGTTCTAAATCAATTACAAAATCAATTTGTTGTGTTGCTAAATCTGCCAAAACCGTTTTGCGGTCTAATTTGTGGCTCAGAAATTGAATATCCAAGTTCAACTTTTGAAAATGTGCCACCAATTTAGGAAAAATAATCGGTTCAATTTCATCATGGATAGCAATTTTGAGCGATTGCAACATATTCGGCTCAAATTGCTGTTTCTGTATTGCAATACTTTGAATCGCCAACAAGGCATTTTTAATAGTCGGATAAATTTGCTCGGCAAAAGGCGTAGGCAGCATTTTATTGCCACTTCGCACCAGTAAATCATCTTGTAAATGTTGTCTTAAACGCTGCAAAGCATGACTGGCGGCAGATTGGCTAATACACAAAATTTGTGCAGCTTTGGAAATACTGCGCTGCTCATAAATTGCAACAAACATCGGGTATAAATTGATGTCTAAACGATGAAAAACGGCAAGATCAACTTTTGCATTGTTATGAACATGATTCATAGTGTTTTATTGAATTAAATCATTTTGTTCATATTACTTTTCAAGTTAAGGTGTTGTAAAGCAATGAATACAATATTTTAAGGGATTTGAACCATGTTTGAGCTATCTGCACGCGCCAAAGACTATATAGAACGTACCAAAGCCTTTATTGCCAAAGAAATTGAGCCGATTGAAGCTGAATTCTGGGCAGAAGTTCACGAATTAAATCAGGGTGGTGACTGGACTAAATGGCAATGGCCAGCACAATTAGAACAATTAAAAGCCAAAGCCAAAGCTGCAGGTTTATGGAATATGTTTTTACCTTGTCCAGAATTAGGACAAGGTTTGTCGGTACAAGAATATGCACACATTGCAGAGTTGAGTGGACGCAGTTTGATTGCGCCAACCGTATTTAACTGTAATGCACCCGACAGCGGCAACATGGAAGTTTTATGGCGCTATGGTTCTGAAGCACAAAAGGCAGAATGGCTGACACCGCTGCTTGAAGGTAAAATTCGTTCTGTGTTTTGTATGACTGAACCTGCAGTGGCTTCAAGTGATGCGACCAATATGCAGGCAACAGCAGTCGTAGACGGCGATGAAATTGTCTTGAATGGTCGTAAATGGTGGTCTTCAGGTTTGGGCGATCCAAATGCCAAAATTATTATTTTTATGGCGCATACACCCGATGAAACCAAAGACCGTCATCATCAACACTCTATGGTTTTAGTCCCTGTGGATACTGCGGGCGTTAAAATTCAACGCATGTTACCTGTATTTGGTGATTACGACGCGCCACACGGTCATGGCGAAGTCAGTTTTGATAACGTGCGTGTGCCTGTTGCCAACTTTATTGGCGGTGCAGGACAAGGTTTTGAAATTGCACAAGGTCGTTTAGGTCCGGGGCGTATTCACCATTGTATGCGTTGTATTGGTGCAGCCGAAAAATCTTTGGAGTTGATGATTGACCGTGGCATGAGTCGTACCGCATTTGGCAAGGAAATTCTGAAACTCGGTGGCAATTTGGAGCGTGTAGCGGAAGCACGTGTGGCGATTGACCAAGCACGTTTATTAACTCTCTATGCAGCCTATAAAATGGATACTTTAGGCAATATGGCAGCACTTACCGAAATTTCTGCCATTAAAGTGGTTGCACCAAGTGTCTTGGAAAAAGTAGTTGATATGGCGATGCAGATTCATGGTGGTGCAGGCGTATCTAGAGATACACCGTTGACAGGTTTCTTTGCCCAAGCGCGTAGTTTACGTCTTGCCGATGGACCAGACGAAGTACACAAAGGCATGATTGCCAAACTTGAGTTGGCTAAACGTGGTTATCGTAGCAGCCGCAAAAAATAAGTCAGTTGCGAATTTTTTATTGTGTCACTTGGTAGTGTATTCGGCAATATTTCTGATATTGCCGATACATCTCAAGAGAACACAGAAAATCTATGTTAGATTAAAAAAATTGGAAAATTAGGGAAAAATAATGTCAGTTATTGATGTAGGCGGCACAGTACGCGAAGGCGAAGAACTCGATATTCAGGCAGTGACAGCATGGTTAAAACAACAAAATGTCGATGTCGTAGAACCTGTAGAAGTCACACAATATTCAGGCGGTGCATCGAACTGGACATATCGCCTTAAGTACAGCAATGCTGATTTAATTTTGCGTCGTCCGCCCAAAGGTACTAAAGCTAAATCTGCACATGACATGGCGCGTGAATATCATGTGCAAAAGAATTTAGCCCCGTTTTATC
Source organism: Acinetobacter sp. YH12021 (assembly GCF_013420145.1). NCBI lineage: Bacteria > Pseudomonadati > Pseudomonadota > Gammaproteobacteria > Moraxellales > Moraxellaceae > Acinetobacter > Acinetobacter sp. YH12021. The sequence goes on along the minus strand of NZ_VOYT01000011.1, from coordinate 41,132 downwards.
CTGTGTTACCTGAAATGGTGGCGTTGTGTCAGGATGAAGCTGTAATTGGCTGCGATTTTTACGTGATGCAACGTATTGAAGGCATTATCCCACGTGCAAAATTGCCACCAGAGCTTGATTTTAGCGAAACTCAAGTACATGAACTTTGTGTAAATGTCATTGATAAACTGATTGAGCTGCATCAAGTACCTTATGCAGGAACTGAGCTAGAAAAATTAGGGAAAGGTGATGGTTATTGCCGACGTCAGGTAGAAGGTTGGGATGCACGCTATGCCAAAGCACATACCATCAACGTGCCATCTTTTAAATATGTGCGTAAATGGTTGTTAGACCATATTCCTGCAGATTCAAAAACCTGCATTATTCATAACGACTGGCGTTTTGATAATGTGATTTTAGACCCGAAACATCCGACTCAAGTGATTGGCGTTTTGGACTGGGAAATGGCAACACTGGGCGATCCACTCATGGATTTAGGCTCGGCTTTGGCATATTGGGTTGAAGATACCGATAATCAAATTTTTAAAGCCACCCGTCGTCAACCAACGCACTTAAAAGGCATGTTCACACGTCAGCAAGTGGTGGACTATTATTTGCAAAAAACAGGCTTGAGCACCGATAACTGGACATTCTATGAAGTGTTTGGAATTTTCCGTTTAGCGGTGATCGCTCAGCAAATTTATTATCGTTATTTCCACAAGCAAACCAATAATCCTGCATTTAAGGATTTCTGGATTGTCATTCATGCTTTGCATATTCGTGCCTTAAAGTTAATTGGTTTACAAAAACTGGAAGCAAATGAACTAGCACAAAAATATATCGCCAAATTTAAGGAATTGATGCCGAAATGACCACCATTTATTTAATTCGTCATGGGCAAGCATCTTTTGGGGCAGAAAGTTATGATCAACTTTCGCCTAATGGTGAGTTACAAGCCAAATTGCTCGGACGTTATTTTGATCGCATTTTAAAAGAAGCACCCTATGTGGTGGCTGGTTCAATGCAGCGCCATCAGCAAACTGCACAACTGGCTTTGGCAGAATGTTTTCCTGAGGTCGAAATTCATACCGACAGTGTATGGAACGAGTTTAATCATCAACAGGTTTTCGCGCAGTATGAACCGCGTTTTAATCAACCTGAATTGATGAAAGAAGATGTCGCCAAAGAGGTCAATCCTCGTGCATATTTGGCAAAAATTTTTGAAGGTGCGATAGAACGCTGGACGGGCGGTGAATATCACCATGAATATGAAGAATCTTGGCCGCATTTTAAACAGCGTGTCGAAGATGCATTGCAGCATTTATGTGATGACTTAGCCCAAAAACAACCACGATATGCTGTGGTATTTACTTCTGGTGGTGTGATTTCTGTGGCTGCAGGTAAAATTTTAGGCTTAACGCCCAATAAAACCTTTGCATTGAACTGGGCAATTACTAACTCAAGTATCACCACTTTACGTTTGGTCGGCAGTGAACCACAACTGTTAAGCTTGAATGAACATCATTTTATTAAAGCTGAAAACTCAAATTTATTGACTTGGATTTAAGGATCAAACCATGACAAAAACAATTCTAATTACAGGTGCAAGTTCAGGTATTGGTGCGGGTATGGCACGTGAATTTGCTCAAATGGGTTATAACCTTGCAATTTGCGCCCGACGTTTAGAGCGTTTGGAAACGCTGAAACAAGAACTGGAAAGCCAGTTTGGTATTCGTGTTATTGCAAAAACGCTGGATGTCACCAATTATGATCAGGTGTTTCAGGTGTTTCGTGAATTTAAACAAGATTTTGGACAAATTGACCGCATTATTGTCAATGCAGGCGTGGGCGAAGGACGTCGCATTGGTAAAGGTAATTTTGCCATCAACAAAGCCACAGTAGAAACCAACTTTATTTCAGCTTTGGCGCAGTGTGAAGCCGCGGTTGAAATTTTCCGTGAGCAAAACTCAGGGCATTTGGTGATGATTTCATCTATGAGTGCCATTCGTGGTATGCCAAAACATCTTACTGCTTACGGTGCAAGTAAAGCTGCAGTAGCACATTTAGCAGAAGGAATTCGTGCAGAATTAATTGATACACCTATTCAAGTTACGACTATTTTCCCTGGTTATATTCGTACCGAAATCAACGAAGGTGCAAAAAAACTGCCTTTTGAAGTTGATGAAAAAACAGGTTCACGCTTACTTGCTGCAGAAATTGAAAAAGCGCCAATTAAAGCCTATGTACCTAAATGGCCATGGTTGCCATTGGGCTTAGCTATGAAAGTTTTACCATTAAAATTGGTCAATAAACTCGGCTAAATAGCAGCGATATCATAGTATTTGAATAGCATCCTGAAATTTAAAGCTGATGATGAATGCAATCACTTTTAAATGACACGATGCTATTTTTATATTTGAGTCTCTACTTTTGTTTGGGTTTAAAATTTGTATTTTCGGTTTTCGTATTTAAGAGTGAAATGTGATGTGGCTTAGAACAGCAACCCTTGCCTTAATTCCCGCTTTGGTGATTCAGGGAAGTCGTGTTAAAAAGAACACGATCCGATTGCCTGAAGCCGAAGGCGCACGAGAAGGTATTACAGGGCAAGGGCAAACGCTGTCATTATTGATTTTAGGCGATTCTGCCGCTGCAGGCGTTGGGGTAGCACATCAAAATGATGCGCTTTTAGGTGCGGTGATTTCTGCTTTGCAGCATCAGTACCAAGTACATTGGCGTTTAGAGGCGCAGTCTGGAGATACTACCTCACAAGTCATTCAAAAAACTAAAAAACTGGTAAATCAAAAATATGATGTTGTGGTTACTTCTGTTGGTGTCAACGATGTAACACGCTTAATGTCGGCACAGACTTGGATTAAACAACAGCAACATTTTTATCAACTTATTCAAGCGAAATTCCAACCTGAATTAATCATTGCTACGGGGGTTCCACCAATGCATTTATTTCCTGCATTACCTAATCCCTTGTCTTGGCTATTTGGACAATACGCAAAACAAATGAACTTACAATTAGAAAAAATGATTGCACAACAAGAAGATATGCAGTGGATTGAATATGATATTCGAAAATATCAATCCATGAATTTAGAAATGGCAAAAGATGGTTTTCATCCAAGTAAAGAAATTTACCAGATTTGGGGGAAAGAAGTCTCGGATAGGATTTTGGAGTGGTTTTAGGTAAATTAACTTAAATAATGGTATAGTGTTAACAATCGTCAACACTAAATTATAATTAAATCATCAAGCAGAATGAAAATATGAAGAAACATCCCAATAAACATATTCGCGAAGCAATTGAATATGCGATTGAAAACGGCTGGGATGTTGTCGATTCAGGTAAATCAGCACATGCAAAACAAATCTTGCGTAAAGTAAAGCAATGTCATAGAGATGAACTATGAATAACTATCACTTTACTGTTGTGGTACGTGACGCACGTTCTGATCTGTCTGTGCTAGAAGATAAGTTCTTTGAAGCGGGTTGTGATGATGCATTAGTTTGCAGTTATAACGATACAATTTATCTTGAGTTTGACCGTGAAGCTGAAAATGCAGAACAAGCGATTCACTCAGCATTAGACAATATTCGCTCATTAGGATTTCATGATCTGATAGTAGAAGAGCAAGGTTATTCAACTTTGGCAGTAATGGCTGAACGTGCTGGAATGACTCGTCAAGCATTATCTTTATATGCGCAAAATAAACGTGGTGACGGAAACTTTCCACGTCCGATGTATGGACTTGCATCTAGATCTGCAATGTATTTTTGGCCAGAAGTTGCGACATGGTTATTCAATCAAGGGAAGTTACATAAAAATCATTATGAAGTTGCTCGTACTGCAATGTCTTAGCTTAATTTAAAGACCAAAGGTTCAATCTATAAATGTCTGATTCTAAAATAGAAACCCATCCACTCGAACCCTTTTTACCAGCCAATGCCAAGCTGTTAATGCTTGGGAGTTTTCCACCCCCTAAAAGCCGTTGGAAAATGGATTTTTATTATCCGAATTATCAAAATGATATGTGGCGAATTTTGGGCTTATGCTTTTTTCAAGATAAAAACTACTTTTTAGATTTAGAAGCTAAAAATTTTCATCTTCATAAAATTATTGATTTTTTAAACACCACTGGCATTGCTATTTCAGATACGGCGCAGCAGGTGATTCGCTTAAAAGGCAATGCATCAGACAAATTTTTACAGATTGAAAAACCAATGGATATTGCAGCACTTTTAAGCAAGATACCTTTATGTCAAAGCATTATGACCACAGGCGATAAAGCGACTGATACACTCATGTTATCTATGCCTGAATCTGCCGAAAAACCTCAAATTGGGCAGGCGACACATTGCTATTTTGCCAAGCGTGAGCTGCATTTATATCGGATGCCTTCATCTTCACGAGCCTATCCTTTAGCTTTAGAGAAAAAGGCAGAAGCGTATTTTAACTTATTTAAAGAAATAGGCTTACTATAAGTAACTTTGAATAATTGTAGACAGTGATGGCAGAGAAAGAAAAATACGCTTCCATAATTAATGTCTATCTATTGTCATTACATCATCCATTCAATAGGGAATAATGAAACTGTTTTCATCATAAAACGCTGAAACTGTGTGGTTTCAGGATCATGATGATACGTTTGAATACTGCCATCTGCCTGATGATCTAACCAAATAATTTGACCGTTTTCGTCTAATTGCAGTTCATACGCAATTTGTGGCAAATAGCGGTCTAAAGATTGAGAAACATCGTTTTGCAATTGTTCAGACTCTAACACCAAGCCAACTTCGGTATTTAATTTTGCAGAACGAGGATCAAGGTTAAAAGAACCTACAAAGACCATGCCATCTATATCAAAGAATTTGGCATGTAAACTCGAGGCGTTTTTGCCTTTGGCAGGAATTACGTTACCCGTTGCAACTTCATACCAAGTACGCTTTTTTCGTTCAATATAAGGCTTAAATTCATATAAACGAATACCTGATTTAAGTAAATCTACGCGATACTGCTGATAAAATGCATGTACCAAAGGCACATCATTGGCTAAAAATGAATTGGTCAATACACGTATCTGTATTCCTTTTTCAGCCAGTTGAGTGAGTGTTTTAAGACCATCTTCTGTTGGGACAAAATAGGCAGAAACCAGTTCTAAATGTTGTTTGGGCTCACCCATTAACTTTAACATTTGTTTGTAAATCAGTTGCTCGCCTTGAGCTGTACCCCGAATTTTATTCTGAGAATCTGCCACAAAATGCGCACATACCCACTGTACAGGATGTTGTTCTAATTTGATGCTGACTTTTTCTTGCGCGTTAGCCACACGTTCACGAATTTTATCTTTATATTTGGCATTTAATTCATAGCGATTACGCAATTCTCTCAATTGCAACGCGTTGCCTGTGCCTAATAATTGCTTTACTGAATAGCTTAGTTCGTCATTCCAAAACTCTAAAAACACGGCATTGGCTTGGGGGACAGCACTGCCATAGAATAGAATATCCATATCAGTAAATTGAAAATTTTCACTGGCATCAAAATATTCACGGCTAATATTACGCCCACCTGTCACGGCAATCGCCCCATCGGCAATAATTAGTTTATTGTGCATACGGCGATTGATTTGTTTAAAACGAAACAAATAATCCATCACACGAAAATGCCGATATTTGTACGGATTGAAAATTTTTATTTCAAAATTAGGATGCTGAGCAAGCCGTTTTAAGGTTGGATCAAGTTGCGTACCATTTTGATCATCAATTAATAAACGAACTTTTACACCACGATCTGCTGCTTTGAGCAGTTCAGCCAACATCAACTGACCAATTAAATCATCTTCCCAAATGTAATATTGTAAATCTAAATGGTGCTGTGCTTTTTGAATCAAATATAAACGCGAGGCGATGCTACTAAAGGCATCATTTAGAGAAAGATACGCTGTTAAATTTTGGGATAAATGTGCATCAATTTCCTGACCATTCAGCCAATGATCTACATAATGCTCAACAGGGCTATCTTTGCTCGCTTGATTCATCGGTAAACTGCATCCTGTCAGTAAAATAGCGAAAAAAGCCAACATTCCAAGCCAGTAACAAGGTCTTTGGATCTTCATGATTATTCTTAAGTCATTCTGTATTTATACATGGAGATTATCCTCATGTTAATGCTTGAAACTCTGAATAGAAAGAGGGTATTGTGAGAGTCTGTTGATATTTTATAAATAGCTTGCGAGATATCTCTCTCACATCGCAAACATAGACGAATTGTCAGCAGCCCCTTATCATCTGTTAATGTATTTTTTAGGGATAATTTGCTCATGAAATCACGTGCAGCCGTCGCATTCGGCCCAGGTCAGCCGCTTGAAATTGTTGAAATTGATGTTGCACCGCCGCAGGCTGGAGAAGTCTTGGTCAAAATTACCCACACAGGGGTATGCCATACCGATGCATTTACCTTATCGGGTGAAGATCCTGAAGGTGTTTTCCCTGCAGTTCTTGGCCATGAAGGTGCAGGTATTGTGGTTGAAGTTGGTGAGGGTGTGACCAGTGTTCAACCAGGCGATCATGTGATTCCGCTTTACACAGCAGAATGTGGCGAATGTTTATTCTGTAAATCTGGTAAAACCAACCTATGCGTTTCCGTACGTGCGACACAAGGTAAAGGTTTAATGCCTGATGGCACGACACGTTTTTCTTATAATGGACAACCGATTTATCACTACATGGGCTGTTCAACCTTTAGTGAATATACGGTAGTTGCTGAAGTATCTTTAGCAAAAATTAATCCTGAAGCCAATCATGAGCAAGTTTGCTTATTAGGTTGCGGTGTTACAACTGGTTTAGGTGCAGTTAAAAATACTGCAAAAGTCCAAGAAGGCGATACCGTTGCGGTATTTGGCTTAGGTGGTATTGGTTTAGCAGTTGTGCAAGGTGCGCATAAAGCCAAAGCCAGCCGTATTATCGCCATTGATACCAACCCAGAGAAATTCAAATTGGCAGAACAATTTGGTGCAACCGAATTCTTAAATCCAAAAGATTATGACCGCCCAATTCAGGAAGTCATTGTGGAAAAAACAGGTTGGGGCGTAGATCATTCTTTTGAATGTATTGGAAATACCAATGTGATGCGTTCCGCTTTGGAATGTGCGCATCGTGGTTGGGGACAATCCATTATTATTGGTGTTGCAGGTGCAGGTCAGGAAATTTCAACTCGTCCATTCCAATTGGTGACAGGTCGTACTTGGAAAGGAACTGCGTTTGGTGGTGTAAAAGGTCGTTCGCAATTGCCAGGCATGGTTGAAGAAGCCATGAAGGGTGATATTCAACTCGAACCATTTGTAACGCACACCATGGGGCTAGACCAAATTAATGAAGCCTTTGATTTAATGCATGAGGGTAAATCTATTCGTAGTGTGATTCATTTTGATCAATGATGAGTAACGCGCTTAAATAAAGACCCAACAAAAACCAAGCTTCGGCTTGGTTTTTTTAACCCCTGGATTCGCTAAAACAGCAGCTTAATTTTAATAAATACATCCAATAAAAATTATTTTACAAAAAGGATTGCCAAACGGAACAATACAGCGTATTTTAATTTTAACAGCTCATTTTTTGATGAAAACAAGATGTTAAAGCAACCTTTAATCGCAAACGCTTACTATTACTTTTGGCAGTTTCAATGATTGCCTGAGTCGCGTTCGGGCAAAAGGTTGCCCACCAGTTGATACCTGATCGGCAACCCTGATCAGGTTTTTTTATGTCTGGTGTTTTGAATTTTATAGGTTTTTCGGAGATTTAATCATGTACAACGTTAATTATTCATACTTTAGCAACTTTTATTGGTTTTACTTTAGTCAATCTATGACTCAAACCTTGCAATCCATTAGACCCATAACGCTGAAATAAATGATCGGACTGTAAAAAAGAGAAACAGTCCAAAGGAACAGACCAATGAATGCTTTAAATACTGCTTTACAACAACAGACCAACAATACTGAAATTAGTTTAAGTTTACCGCATCAACTCAAAGCGCAACTCCCACTTTCATCTGCGCTAAAACAACAAATCGCACAACATCGACAGATTATTCAGAACATTTTAGCGGGCACAGACCCTCGCTTATTGGTCATTACAGGACCTTGTTCAATTCATGATCCGCAAGCAGCACTCGAATACGCAGAAAAATTAAAACAATTACAAAGCCAAGTTTCAGATCAAATTTTCTTGGTGATGCGCGCCTATATCGAAAAGCCACGTACTACGGTAGGCTGGAAAGGCTTTTTGTATGACCCAGACTTAGATGGCTCTGCAAACATGCAATTAGGCTTAGAAAAATCACGTGAACTGTATCTACAAATTATAGAAATGGGTTTACCAATTGCTTCTGAAATTTTAAGCCCAATGGCAACGGGATATTTTGATGATGTACTGGCTTGGGGTGCAATTGGCGCACGTACCAGTGAATCACAAATTCACCGTGAAATTTCTAGCGCCATGCCGTATAGCATTGGTTTCAAAAACGGAACTGATGGCTCAATTCAAATTGCATTAGATGCAATTCAATCGGCAAGTCATCCACATCAATTCATGGGAATGAGCCAGTCGGGTTTACCTGCTATTTTGTCATCACAAGGTAATCCACACGCGCATTTAATTTTACGTGGTGCAAATTCAGGGCCAAATTATCAATTGGCAGAAATTGAGAAAATTCAGCACAAAGCCAAAGGGCAGTTGCCTGCATTGATTATTGACTGTAGTCACGGTAACAGCCATAAAGACCCACAACAACAACTGCAAGTCTTGCGTACCATTGTGGCAGAACGTGAACAGACGCAAGTCCGTGGCATCATGTTAGAAAGTCATTTGGTGGATGGAAATCAAAAGATTTCTTGCGAGATGACTTATGGTCAATCTGTTACCGATGGCTGCTTGGGTTGGGATAAGACTGAACAACTGCTTATTGAGGTCGCTGAAAGCTTAAATCGTCAGGTTTTGGCTAAAACTGCATAAAAAATAAAACTCCAGAAACCCAAAAAACCTGAAATTTCAGGTTTTTTGGGTGGGAGAGTATTTAAAAATCAACTCTTCTTAGATTAGTTTTTAAAATAACAATTCTTTTGCTGCTATTAAAAACTAAGCCTGAATATCTGCATTAGGTTGTTTAGCCACAACAAATTTATAGAAAATTAAACTGATTAAGGTCACAACAGCACAGAGCAAATACGCTGCGGTATAGTCATAACCCGCAATAATCCAACCTAGAATTAACGCGCCTAAGGCGATACCAATATCGTAACAACAAAAATACGTAGATGTGGCATGACCAATACGATCTTTAGGGGAGCGTTGAATTGAAATGGTTTGCAGGCAAGGTTGGGCAGACCCGAACCCTACACCAATTAATGCAGCAGCCAACATAAAACCGAATACACTGTGTACCTGACTCAAGACAATTAATCCTAAAGCAAATAATATAATTGCAGGATAAATCACATAACTCGCCCCTTTACGATCATAAATTTTGCCTGTAATTGGGCGCAAAATCATCATCGAAACTGCAAATATCACGAAGAATAAACTCGCATAAGACAGCATATTGCGTGATTCTGCAAAGGTGGAAATAAATGACATAATACTGGCATACGCGAAAGAAACCATCATCGCCATGAGTGATACAGGAATTGCTTTTTTCTCTACAAAATCTTGAAGCCCTAATTTACGTTTAGGTGTTGTTTCAGTTTTTACTTTTTGGGTCGCAATTGGAATCATTAAACAGAAGGCGAAACCTACCCAAACACTGACGGATAGTAAGGTAGAAATACTGGCATAAGAAACACTTTGAATCAGACTTAAACCAATTAAAGGTCCCAATACAATCCCTAAATTTACTGACACCAAAAAATAGCCCATACCTTCACCTTTGCGACTGTCTGGAATAAAGTTATTGGCAATAGGGACGGTAACTGTGGTGACAATGCTGAACCAAATCCCATGTAAAAAACGCAGTACGAGTAGAAACAGTAAACTATCTACAAAAATGTATGCCACGCTACACAGACAAAACATGATTTCAGAAACATATAAGGTTTTCTTTACACCAAATTTTTCAATAATCAAACCGCTAAATGGGCGAATCGCGATTGCAGATAACATAAACAAAGTCATGGCTAAACCTGCCTGTGACAAGCTACCACCCAACTCATTCACAATATAAATAGGCAAAATTGTCGTTTGCGCAAAATAAAATATGAATAAGAACAAGTTATTGAATAAGCAGAGAATAAACGACTTATTCCATAAATGTTCGACATTTATAGCTGACATAACTTAAACCTATATATGGTGAGTGGAGTAGCGTGCAATGTGTACTTTGTTATACAGATGCTTTGTTATTGGAAGTCATCACACAGTAAGATCATGCAAAAAATAATAAACCTATTTATGTGAAAAGTATAGTTATTTAATAAAATTAAAACTAAAATTAGATTTTAATTCTATTTTTTTAATTGTTTTATCAAATAAAGATAATTTTATTTATTTCGCAAATTGCAATGCAAAAAAAATCAGCCGAAGCTGATTTCTTTGAATTTGAGCGATTAAACACTACAAATTTAAGGCTTATAAGCCAGATTCATAGTCCGCACTTGATAAAAGCTGTTCCACATCTGCCATATTGTCTGGCTTGATTTTATAAATCCAGCCTTTGCCATACGGTTCATCATTTACAAAGTCAGGGTCATCGTCTAAATTGCTATTTACTTCAACTACTTCGCCTGAAACAGGGGCGTGAATATCTGAAGCTGTTTTAACAGACTCAACCACACCTGCTTGTTCACCCGCAATTACTTTTTGACCAACTTCAGGTGCTTCTACATAGACCAAATCGCCTAAAGCATCTTGTGCGTGGTCTGAAATGCCTGTGACGACCAAATCACCTTCAATACGCACCCATTCATGTGTTCTTGCATATTTTAATTCCGCTGGGTGATTCATTTGATAACTCCTTAAATTGTATCGAATCTTTTTGCCATGTTTTATACATGCTTTTTGCCAAAAACAAAAGTTTATAAATACGGATCTTTACGCCAATTGCTCGGACTGCGTCCACTCCAGCGTTTAAAAGCACGACTAAAATTTGCCACATCGCTATAACCCAATTCATCGGCAATTTGTTCTAGCGTGTAGTCTGTACGGGAAAGCAGGGAAGTTGCATGCCGATAACGTACTTCATCGACCAAGTTTGAAAATGAAGTACCTTCTGCAGCCAGTTGACGTTTGAGTGTGCGGTCGGACATGTGTAGATAGTCGGCAACATTTTCAATGCTTAAATAATGCTGTTCTGCGTGGGTTAAAATATCACGTACTCGCATAGAAATGCGGCGACGTTCACCTAAAGCAGAAAGTTCGGCTTCACATTGATTAATCGCAATTTGACTGGCAATAGGATCGGCATTAATCATTTTTAAGCCTAGATATTGCTTGTCAAAACTTAAACCTAAATACGGCTGATCAAAACGGAATTGATGATAAGGAAATTTCGAAAAATACTGATCAAAACCTGCAGGTTTAGGAAAGTCAAAATCGACTTCACCTGTAAAGTGTTCGGTACCTGTCATGGCTTTACTCATGGTAATCATGCCAATAATTAAAGCGATGGCAATTTCTGTGCGTAAAGGTTCCATGTGAATATCACACTGCAATTGCAGACTGGCTTTTTCACCAAAAGTTGAGAAAAACAATTGTAAAAAGGGCATACGCAGTTGAATAAAACGATTGGCTAAAATCAACGCATCACTAATTTCATGCGCAGTCATAATCGCATAGCCAATAAAGCCATGAATGGAAATGCGCATTTGCGTACCAAGATGATAACCGAGCGTCGATTCGCCTGTAAGTTTTAAAGCATGTTTAACCAACTCATTGGCAATAGGTGTAGGAATACGACATTCTGGGTCTGCCAACATTTCGCTATTGAGTTGAAATGGTGCAAATAAGGTATCTGCGTTATAACCCCAACGGGATACAACATCCAAAACCAATAAGCCATAAACCCCTGGAACACCTTGTTCCTGACGTGCTGATATTGTTTTCATGCATGTTCCATTGCATTTGCTAATTTTATTTTAATTTGCCTTAGCGACTGTCATCTATGCATATCTTAGTTTGCCAAACGGCGACATAAGAACGTAGATGACATATTGCATCTTGGCATGAAAATTAAAGAAATTCTATGGAAATTGTTAGACAAAACAGGCTTTGACTATATGCGATAAATCTGCATTTCATCAAAGCCTGAGTTACAGCAAAGTTGCTGGAGATGCTAATTTTTATCAGTCGATGGTTTTACGATTTTATCTTGTTCAATTAAAAAACCACCTGTTTGACGCTGCCAAAGTTGTGCATAAATTCCGTTCATAGCCACCAGTTCATCATGCGTACCTTGTTCTGCAATACGTCCTTGATCGAGCACAATTAAACGATCCATTTGTGCAATGGTAGATAGTCTGTGTGCAATCGCGATTACAGTTTTACCTTGCATGAGTTCATCGAGGCTCGATTGAATTGCCGCTTCAACCTCAGAGTCGAGCGCACTGGTGGCTTCATCTAAAATTAAAATAGGTGCATCTTTTAAGAAAACACGGGCAATGGCAATACGTTGACGTTGTCCACCTGAAAGTTTAACACCCCGTTCGCCCACGTAGGCTTCATAGCCTTTTTTGCCACGTAAATCGGTCAATTGTGGAATAAATTCTTCGGCTTTGGCTTTGCGTACAGCTTCAAACATTTCTGCATCAGTCGCGTCAGGGCGACCATATTTAATATTTTCAGCCACAGTACGGTGTAATAGCGAAGTATCTTGAGTCACAAGTGCAATATTTTTACGCAAACTGTCTTGGGTCACATCTTCAATATTTTGCCCATCAATCATAATTGAGCCGTGTTTAAGCTCATAAAAATGTAAAAGCAATTGAATTAAGGTCGATTTACCTGCGCCTGAACGTCCCACGATACCAATTTTTTCGCCTGCACGAATATGCAGATTAAACTGATCAATCACGTTTTTACTGTTATAAGCAAAACTGACATCTTTAAACTGAATTTCGCCCTGAGCAACTTGTAATGGTTTTGCATCGGCTTTGTCTTGAATCGCAATTGGACGTCCGAGAGTTTTCATACCATCTTGAATGGTGCCGACATTTTCAAACAGGGCAGAGGTCTGCCACATCATAAACTCGGCAATACTGTTGAGTTTAAGAATCATGGCTGTAGTGGCAGCAATAATCCCCAATTCTGCACGGCCATTTAACCAGAGCCAAATTGCTGTACCTAAAACGCCCACATACAACACCACGCTTAATAAATTGATGCTGATTTCATATTGAGCGCCCAAACGCATTTGTTTATAAACCGTCAACATAAATTCTTGCATCGACGCTTTGGCATATTGGCTTTCGCGACCTGCATGCGCAAATAATTTTACGGTTTGAATATTGGTATAAGCATCGGTCACGCGTCCTGTCATCACCGCACGTGCATCGGCTTGTTCATTAGATACTTTGCTCAAACGCGGAATAAAATAAGCTGCTGCAAGAATAAATAAAGCCAACCATAGCAATAACGGCAAAATGAGCATTGGAGAAATTGCGCCCAATACCAGACTAATCGTAATAAAGTAAATGAATACATAGGCAAGCATATCGCCCAAAATGACCCAAAACTCACGTACTGCTAAGGCGGTTTGCATGACTTTGGCAGAGAGTCTTCCTGCAAAATCATTATGGAAAAAATCCAGACTTTGTTGCAACATTAAATTGTGGAAACCCCAACGCAAACGCATTGGAAAACCACTGTATAACATTTGATGCTTCACAATTGACTGCGCACTGGCAAAAAAGATATTGGCCAATAAAATACAAAACAGCAAAGTAAGGTTCTGCTGATGTTGCGCAAGGAAAGTATCTGGCTGACTTTGACTAAGCCATGTGACTAAATCGCCAATTTTTGCATATAGCAAAGCTTCAAAGCTGGCAGCGCCTGCAGTACATAAAACCAATAACAATAAATATGGACGTACACCTGAAGCTGCTTGCCAAACAAAGGCAAAAAACGTGGTTGGCAAGGGTTCGGTCAAACCTTTATTTGGATAAGGATCTATAAGTTTCTCGAACCACTTGAGCATACGATGTTACCTTGATGACTAAACCTAAATTTAAAGATAGATAAATTTAAGACAGTAAAAACAAAAAACTTAGGATAAAGTTAAGAGCATTCCTGTGAATATTTCTTAACTTATAGTGATACAGCTTGTAGGTCTAGTTTACGCCATAACACAGCAAATGTTGAAAATAGAAATATAGATGATTAATTTGCATACAAAATCACGTTATAGATTCACTTTTATACATAAAGCTGCAACACATCAAAAATTATCCATCCACAAAAAGCGTATTGGTTCACATTTTTAATGATATTTCATCGAGCCAATAGCATATAAACATTTAATTTTAATGAAAAAATTAATTTAAATTCAACATTGATTGCTATAATCACGCCCATTTTTAGCACAACCGTGCTGTAAATTGGTTTTAAGTTGATATTTTTATGATGCGTAATTTTTTAGGTGCAATTGCACTATATTTGGGATTTATTTTTCCTGCTCAAGCCATGCCATTTGATCCATTGATTGGTACATGGAAAGTCATTGATGATCATACAGGGCATTATGTTGCAGAAATTGTGATTCGTAAGAACTCTAAAACTTCGGAATATAGTGCTGTAATTACTCGAAATTTGTTATCGGTAGGCACAATTCAATTAGAGGTATGCAGTAAATGCCAAGGCAACTTAAAGAATCAGCCCATAAAAGGCATGCAGGCATTAGAAGGCTTGGTAGCAAATTCAAATCCAAAACAATTTTCGCAAGGACAATGGATTAACCCGAAAGATGGTTATGTCTATAAAATTGATGCTCAATTAAATGCGGCGAATAATCAAATGAAAGTATATGGCAAAGCCAAGAGCGCGAATGCGATTAG
The DNA here is from genome assembly GCF_013420145.1 of Acinetobacter sp. YH12021. Lineage (NCBI taxonomy): Bacteria > Pseudomonadati > Pseudomonadota > Gammaproteobacteria > Moraxellales > Moraxellaceae > Acinetobacter > Acinetobacter sp. YH12021. The sequence goes on along the minus strand of NZ_VOYT01000011.1, from coordinate 26,106 downwards.
CACGATGACTTGGAAAAAACTTTAACAGATTGTACGGCGTATTTTTGAAGCTACTTGATTGAAAGATTGAGTAGCTTTTTGTCTTTTTGTGAATGATAAGATAAATTGAGACACCGAACACTCAAAATAAATCCATATATATCAATTGCTTAATATATTCATGTTATTCACCAATTAAAATGTCTATGCGATAAACCATTTAAAATGGCCTGTTTTTAACTGCAAGAGTCAAGAACAGGATTTAAATTTCTTTGTTCAATAACAACTTTCTGAGCTTTACGACTCGGCATACTTTTCTTGGCACGGGAACTTTTATTTTGTTTTTCCAACTCTTCATGTTGTTGCTGGATATGGGCCAGAACCGCACCTAATCTTTTATTCTTAACTACTTCATTCTGCTGCAGTCTAGCCAGTTTATTGAAAATACTGTAGTTGATCTTCCGTCCTTCGTGCATGATGGCCACAGTACCATCTGGATACTCTAAAAATGTTATGTATTGCCCAACAAGTTTGTGGTTCAGTGGTGTTGGCTCAAGCATATAAATACACTTGTCATACGTGATAGTCAGATTCTTCGTGACCTTACGCGGTTCCTGCCAGGTAAAAATATCCTCTAGCTCAGCATCAGATTCCGTTAAAGGTCGATGCAAGTTCTTCGAGTTTCTCGCACACTTGGCAAACTTCTGATTGAACTGCTCAATGAAGCAGGGCAGCCAAGCATTGGCCTCGGTAATTGAGCAGATGCCTTCCAAACGCATTTCCTTGATCAGGCGATCCTGCAGAGTTCTGTTGGCGCGTTCCACACGTCCTTTGGCCTGTGGTGAGTTGGCAAAGATAATATCAATAGTGAGACTACTGAGTACGCGTCCAAATTGCGTAATCTTGGTGTCTTTCTTGCTGCTTTGATTGACTCTAAAAACTGAGTGCTTATCACTGTAAAATGCTAAAGGTTTACCATGCTGTTCGACATACAGGCGTGTTGAAATCATATAGTCAAAGGCTGATTCTGATTCACAGAAGCGTAAATGCTGCAATTTACCAGTTGCATCATCGATAAATACCAGCAAACAGCACTTAGGTGCTCGTCCTTCAAACCAGTCATGATGTGAGCCATCGATTTGGACCAATTCACCATAACAGTCTCGATTATAACGAGGCTGATACGGGCGTTTCAGACGTTTATGACGAGGAATCCATAAATTGGCTGCAATCATCCAAGAACGCAGGGTTTCTACCGAAATATCAAATCCATGAATGGTAGTCAGCTTTTCATGTGCTAAAGTGGGACCGAAACCACGAGCAGCATGTGCTAATGCAGCAGGACCTTGAGCTTTATATTTTTGCAATAAGCGTCTGATCTGACGTTCTGAGATATGTAATAACTGAGCAGCCTGGGACTGGGTTATGCGTTGATCACAGATTTCCTGCAAGACCGACAATCTTTTAAGTTCTTTATCCGACATAGATACCAACATAACAAACCGTCCGCTAAGAAAATCGCAAAAGTGCGTATTCTAAAAGCGGACATTTTTACTTTGGAGAAACCGGACATTTCTATTTTGGAGTTACAATTCAATTGCGTATAATCTATATTATGTTAAATAAGATATCTGAAGACAGCACCCTGCATTTAGCTGTGCAGATTATGACAATTCGCGTTGAATTAATCGAGTAAAAGTCTGGGTAAATTGCTGTCCTTGCTCTGCAAAAAACCAATTTACATGCCCAACAATCCAATCATAATAAGCAGCATCGGCATGTTTCAGGTTTTGGGTAATTCCGACAAAATATTCAAGCTCTGAAAATGCGAAATCCAAATGCACAATTTTTAGCAATTCGGGCAAAATGCTAAAGTCTTGTTGTGGATGTATCTCTGCAAAATACGCTTGTAAAAACGCGCTTAAACCCGCTTCGTCAATATTGATTTGTGATGTATGTTCTAAAGCCAGCCAATCTATAAAGTTACGCTCAATCGTGACCGCAAGGTCATAAAGCGCTGAATTTCGATCCGATAAGCCAAAATCAATCACCGCGGTAATATTGGCATCGGCACTTTGCGTAGACCAAAACAGATTAGAAGCATGCAAATCATTATGCGTCCAAATTTTAGTGACCTGCTGCAATACATGCTTAATTTTATGATGCGTCTGAGATACACGCTCTAAAAAAACGGCGTCTAAGTTTTTATCGGCAAAATAACGGCTCAATTCAGGGCTATTTTGAATACGTTGCTGAATAGCCGTTACAATATTTTCACTTTCTAAAAGCTGCTGATTTGATACTAAATATCGCGCCGATCTGCCATGTAACTCAGGAAAATCCTGCATGGCGACATGCAATTTGGCAAGCAAACTTCCCACTTTTGCAGCATGTTCTGTATAGAAAAACGGCGTCCAAGATTGCTGATCGACATATAAGTCAAAACCTGCTGCTTTTTCGTAGACTTCATAAGTCCAGTCGCCCATTTCTAAAGCGGTCAGTCCGCAATTCGAGGCAATTAATGTCGCAACAGGAATGTTTTTACTGGCTAAATGTCGCAAAAAAGCATGCTCTTGCAAAATATCTTGCGCATTACGAAATGAACGATGACTGCGTTTAATGAAATACGAGCGACTTCCTATTTTATCTGTACTGGCTGCATCCTGCGTGACTTCAATCACTGCGGCAGATGAAAATGGGCGCGGACTGCACCACAAAATTTGAATATTCCCTTGCAAACATGGGTAATACGGTTGCAGGTTGTGTAATTCTGAGACAGTCAGATGTGCCCAATCTTTATGTTCCCAGTCATTCCCCATGCCATGACCTAAATCATGTGTGATTGTGGTCATTTTAGATATTCCTTAACTTGATCAGTATTGTGTAATCGTATATTCCCCATCATCTATCTCAAACAACCATTTTTTAGATAGATGATAGCTATTTAATTAACTGTTTTGGCTTGTCGTAAACGTAAATTGACTTCATCTACAATCTGATCTAAACCCGTGTCATAAGCGGCTTCACTCACAAAAGACACCATATTTTGCGTAACTTGCGGTAAATTGTAATCTGCATACCATGACAATGAATTCACTTCTATTTCACGTTCACCCTGCAAAATCACGAATCTTCTTTGCATCCAAGCCTGCAAATTTTCACCCGTATAGGCATCATAAAAAATAATATCGGTCAGATAAAAATCTTTCATCATGTAGGAGTAAGCCACGCTATTTTCTTCTGGCTCATAATTAAAAAAAGGTGTGGTGGTCAGATGAAATTCAACCAGCAAATGACGTTTCAAACGATGATTTTGATATTCTGCTTTGACTTTAATCGGGCAACTGATTTGCGCAAAGTCAATTTCATGTTCAGTATTTTGCTTAAAATATTCAGCCAAAGACCAAACCTGATGTTTAATGAAATCCTGCATTAAAAACTCAGGTTCAAGTTGTGAATTAATTAATCCCAACAGTAAAGATTCAACTTCTTCTTTCGTTAAATAAATGTCTTCAACAATATGCATGCCAATCTCTAAATATGCTGCTGCGATAGAAAAATCCTAACGGAAAGGCTTGTGTTTGTATAGCTATGCAATCGTAGAGTGTGATCTATATCTAGCAATCAATTATCCACGTAGATTGAATCTTAATCATATTTTCAGCTATGCTATCAACACATCAAATTTCACTTCAAACACGCCTCGTTGCGTAGGAGTAATCTCATGTCTAAGAAGTTACCTATTTACTTCTCTGACGCTGCTTGGGCGTCATTACAAAAAATCATGGGTGCGGATGGTAAACCCAGCCCTAGCCTGAATGCCCTGCTTGAACAAATTGAATTGCTGAATCAGCATGATTTTCAAGCACTTTCTAAAAGAAAAACACTGCATCTTCCCGTAACAATAGAATCCATTCCTGCAGGTTTTCCTTCGCCTGCTCAAGACTATATTGATAAAAATATTGATCTGAATGAATATCTCATTTCCAATGAAAATGCGACCTTTTTAAATGTGGTACGCACCACCTCTATGGTGAATGCTGGGCTTGAATACGGCGATATTGTACTGGTAGATCGCAGCAAAGAAGCCAAACACCGCAGTATTGTGGTCGCATTAATTGACCAAAAAGACCTGACTATTAAACGCCTGATGATTACAGCCAAAATGTCCAAAAGTGAATTGGCCGAACATTTTGGTGAAGACTATGACCCTGCCACTTTGCCTGAAGCTTGGCTTAAAGCAGAAAGTCCCGACTACGACAGCATTTACCTGAAAGATGGGCAAACTTTTGAAGTGTTTGCTGTGGTCACGTGGAATTTAAAAAACCTGATGGTTTAAACCCACAATAACGCATAAAAAAGCCGAATAAGTAGAATAGTCATGAAACCTTTAAAGCAAATTTTTGCGCTAATTGACATCAATAATTGTTATGTGAGCTGTGAGCGGCTGTTTCAACCACATTTGAATAATCGTCCTGTGGTGGTGCTCTCCAATAACGATGGTTGCGTGGTATCACGTTCCGAAGAAGCCAAACAACTTGGCATTAAAATGGCTGTGCCCTTTTACCAAGTTCAAGAATTGATTCAACAACATGATGTTGCTGTCTTTTCAAGTAACTATGCCCTCTATGCGGAAATGTCCAGACGTTTTAATAATACGATTCAAGAATTTGTTAGTGCCAAAGACATTGAAATTTATTCAATTGATGAAACCTTTATTGAACTGAGTTCATATTCTCAGACCGACTTAAATGAATTGGCACAAGAAATTAAAGCAACTTTATGGCAATGGCTGGCTCTGCCTGTGTGTGTCGGTATTGGTCACAGTAAAACTGAAGCCAAACTGGCCAATCATATCGCCAAGAAAAATAGCTATTTCAACGGCGTGTGTAATTTACTCCATATGGACTTATGTAGCAAAGAAGCCTTATTTCAACACATTGATGTTGCTGAAGTCTGGGGTGTGGGTCGAAAACTTGCCAAAAAACTGCATGCTTTAAAGATTCATTCTGTATTTGATTTAGCAATTAGTGATCCTGAGCAAATGCAACGTAAATTTTCAATTTTAATGAAAAAAACCATTCTTGAACTCACAGGTACAGCATGTATTGAACTGGAGCACAATACCGTAAGTAAGCAGCAAATCATCAGCTCACGTTCTTTTGGGCAGCGTGTAACAGATATTCATGCGCTTTCAGAAGCTTTGAGCGATTATTTACAATCTGCTGTGCAAAGGCTCAGAGCTGAAAAAAGTTTATGTGGTTGTATGATCATTTTTGCGCAATCTAACCATTTTGATCCGCGCCAAGTTTTTTACAATCAATCGGTCACTATTGCTTTCAATGAGCCAACAGATTCTGCTTTGCTCATGAACAAAGCCATGATGAAGCATGTGACAACGCTATTTCAGGAAGGGATTGCCTTTAAAAAATGTGGTGTGATTTTAACGGGACTTGAACCCAAACAAAGCTATATTCACGACCTGCTTACAGATACTGACGCCATTGAAAAACAGGAACAATTACAGCAAGTGTTGGATACCGTGAAAAATAAATTTGGTGTGCAAAAACTCGCCATTGGAGCATGTAAATTGCAAGATCGAACTTGGGCGATGCAGCGCAGCCATTTAAGCCCGAATTATTTTAGCTGGGAAGGTTTATTGGCGCTTGGTGATTAGCAGTTATTTGATTGGGCTAAAAAAGCTCACAATATGAGACCTAATTTAATGCTTAAAAGTACTACAAAGTAGTATACAATTAAACACTACAAAGTAGTATAAAGGTGTTTGATGTATACCATCTGTGAGACTACTTTTTTTACCAATGAATATCCCTACTATTGGACTGAAGAACAATACAATGACTTTAAAATTTTCATTGCCGAGAACCCTACAGCAGGAGATGTAGAACCTGGTACTGGCGGCGTTCGTAAAATTCGATGGGGTGGAAAGAGTAAAGGTAAACAAGGTGGTGTTCGTGTAATTTATTACAACCGTTTAGCAAATGGCGAAATTTGGTTATTGACCTTATATAGTAAAGACACAATTACCCAACTTGAGAAAAAGACACTTAGACAATTAGCGGAGTTACTGAAATGAGTCGTTTATTAAGTGACAAAGAATTGGAAGCTCGAGAAGCAAAACGAGACTTAAATGTTGAATTATTAGAAGGCGTTAAACAAATGCTTGCTAATAACGCAGCAAGAAAAACTGTGATCAATGAAACAGATGTTGCTTTAGCACGAAGAAAGTCTGAACTCACTCAAGATCAATTTGCTAAAATTTTAGGTATCTCTAAACGTACATTGGAATCTTGGGAGCAAGGTGTTAGAAGACCTTCAGGAGCAGCTCAATCACTGATTAAATTGTTTATTTTAGATCCTCAATTTGTTCGTGACCATCTCGCTTAAATGAAATAGCCCTCAACAACGAGGGTTATTATTTTGCCTTTCCTATAGCAACAGCAAATCTTAGATAGCATTTGAAATGCAACACCATGTTGTTGCCATAATACCTGACTCGGACTTTTAAAGCCGAGTCTTTTTCTTGGACGGTGATTCAAATCAGAACAGCGTTCTACTTCTGCAAGATTAGTCTTTATTCAGCCCAACAAACTTGGCACGTGCTTTATGCAGTTTTTTGTAGCTGTCGATTAAACGTAAATGACGATCTAAACCTTCAAGCTGCATATTGGTTTCGGTTAGACCATAGAAACGTACTGTGCCTTCAACAGAACCCATGACTGCATCCATACGTTCATTGCCAAACATACGGCGGAAATTGACAGCATAATCGGCAATATCCATTTCGTCATCTAAAATAACTTCAAGCACGACATTCATACATTGATAGAACAAGCCACGTTCTACGGTATTGGTGTTGTATTGTAAGAATGCTTCGACTAAATCTTTAGCTTCTTCAAACTGTTCTAATGCCAAATAAATCAACAATTTTAATTCAAGGATAGTGAGCTGTCCCCAAACGGTATTGTCATCAAATTCAATGCCAATTAAGGTTTTGATTTCAGTATAGTCATCTAGCTCACATTCTTCCAAACGCTCAACTAAAGCTTCAAGTTGTACATCATCCAAACGGTGCAGATTTAAAATGTCTTCACGGTACAGCAAAGCTTTATTGGTATTATCCCAAATCAGGTCTTCCACCAAATACACTTCTGAATAATCAGGGACTAAAATTCGGCAAGCAGTTGCACCTAAATGTTCATAAATCGCCATATAGGATTCTTTGCCCATTTCTTCTAAAATCGCAAATAAAGCCTCAGCTTCTTCGACATTGCTATATTGACCATTGTTGGTGAAATCCCACTCTACAAATTCATGGTCTGCCTGCGCGCTAAAGAAACGCCAAGACACTACACCACTAGAATCAATAAAGTGTTCAACATAGTTATTCGGCTCAGTTACCGCATTCGTGCTAAAGGTCGGCTGTGGTAAATCATTTAAACCTTCAAAACTACGCCCTTGCAATAGTTCAGTTAAGCTGCGCTCTAAAGCGACTTTAAAGTTTGGATGTGCACCAAACGAAGCAAAAACACCGCCTGTACGCGGGTTCATTAAGGTCACACACATGACAGGGAATTGACCGCCTAAAGACGCATCTTTCACCAATACTGGGAAACCTTGTTCTTCTAAAGCCTGAATACCTGCCACAATACTTGGATATTTTGCCAAAACTTCTTGCGGTACATCAGGCAGGCTCATTTCTTCCTGAATAATTTCACGCTTCACTGCACGTTCAAAAATTTCAGATAAACACTGCACTTGAGCTTCTGCAAGCGTGTTACCTGCACTCATCCCGTTACTTAAATATAAGTTTTCAATTAAATTTGATGGGAAATATACCGTTTCACCATCGGATTGACGCACAAATGGCAATGAACAAATACCACGTTCAGTATTGCCTGAGTTGGTGTCATATAAATGTGTGCCCAGCAACTCATCTTCAGGATCATAAATTTCTAGGCAATACTCATCTAAAATTTCTTTAGGCAATTCACCATTTGGGCCAGGTTTAAACCATTTTTCATTTGGATAATGCACAAACTCGGCATTGGCAATCTCTTCGCCCCAGAACTGATCGTTATAGAAGAAGTTACAGTTCAAACGCTCGATGAATTCACCCAAAGCAGATGCTAATGCACTTTCTTTAGTTGCGCCTTTACCATTGGTAAAACACATTGGCGATTGCGCATCACGAATATGCAATGACCAGACATTGGGTACGATATTACGCCATGAGGCAATCTCAATTTTCATGCCCAAACCTGCCAAAATACCTGACATATTGGCAATGGTTTCTTCAAGCGGTAAATCTTTACCTGCAATAAAGGTCGCTTGAGATGAAGTCAAGTTCGGCATCAGCAAAGCTTGTGCATCGGCATCAATACTTTCAACTTGCTCAATCACAAACTCAGGGCCTGTTTGCACGACTTTCTTTACGGTACAACGGTCAATAGAACGTAAAATCCCCTGACGGTCTTTTTCAGAAATATCTGCAGGCAATTCCACCTGAATTTTAAAAATCTGTTTATAACGGTTTTCAGGATCGACAATATTGTTTTGAGATAAGCGGATATTATCGGTTGGAATATCACGTGATTGGCAATAAACCTTCACGAAATACGCAGCACACAATGCAGATGACGCAAGGAAATAATCAAATGGGCCTGGCGCAGAACCATCGCCTTTATAACGGATGGGCTGATCGGCAATGACGGTAAAATCGTCAAATTTAGCTTCAAGACGCAAGTTGTCTAAATAATTGACTTTAATTTCCATGCAGGCACCTATTGTATGTGCCTACTCAGACACAAAATTATAAAATATTGATTTATAAGCCGAATCAAGAGGGAGAATAAGACTTAAAAAATGAGGTTTGAAGTCATCGCAACTATTTAACAGCGACTCCAGAATATGCGGCAACATTATAAAGTGATTTGGGTGAATTGATAATGCTATAAATACAGATTTACTGAATTTAAGCAAAGTTGCTAATTAATATATACAAACATAATATATTTAAATATATGTTATATTGTCTTTAGGTTCTAATCTGCTTAATGGTGAAACAACATGAAATATACCGAACTCACTGCTGAAATTTCGTCTAACATCAAATCCATTAAAGAACAATCTCCCGATTTACTTAAAAGTTTTAATGCCCTGTCACAAGTTGCGATGAAAGACGGCGTAATTGATGCCAAAACCAAAGAATTTATTGCACTGGCAATTGGCGTGGCACAACGCTGTGATGGTTGTATCGGTTTTCACGTCAGAACTTTGGTCAAAATGGGTATGACTTTTGAAGAATTGAATGAAATTTTAGGTATTGCTGTTTATATGGGCGGTGGCCCATCACTCATGTATGCCGCAAACGCCGTGGCAGCATTTAAAGAGTTTTCTCCATCTACAGCCGAATAACAGCATCAAATTATTTACCGAGTCGAAACTATGTCAAATATCCATAATGAATGGGATGAACGCTACAGCCAACATGACCATATTTATGGTGAACAAGCCAATGCGTTCATTCAGGACATTACGCAAAAACTGTCTATTCACGGCAAAACTTTGGGCTTGGCCGAAGGTGAAGGTCGTAACTTGTTATATTTGGCCGCTTTGGCACAAGCCAATGAGCAAGCATTTGAAGCAGATTTGTGGGACTACTCGCAAGTTGCTTTAGATAAGGCTCAAGGCTATGCACAGCAACGTGGTTTAAGTTTAAATACACGAAAGCAAGATTTAAGTCAGGTGAATTGGCCAGCGAATCAATATGACAACGTGATTTGCGTATTTGGTCACTTTAACCCTGAAACACAGCAAAAAGTGTTAAATGGCGTGCGCGAAACTTTGGTTAACGGTGGTTTATTTGTTGGTGAGCTGTATTCTACTCGTCAGCTAGAATATAAAACGGGCGGCCCACGTGCAGTAGAAATGCTGTACGATCCTATCGAGTTTTTAAGCCATTTTAAACACGATCATCTGATTCATTTCTTTGTGGGCGATGTAGAACGCTCAGAAGGCAAACTGCATCAGGGCAAATCCCACGTCATTCAATTTGCGATTCGTATACAGAAATAAAAGACTGAATCTTTTACATCAAAAAGCTTGCTCCAATGCAATTAGAGCAAGCTTTTTTGCGCTTTAGATTTGAATATTCAGTTAGATATTTGCTCGGAAATTTTTAAAATCACTCAAACACATCTTTCATAGATTTTGGCATTCCTTGTACCGACTGTAATTCGCCCTGTTTATTTTTCCAAAGCACAACAGGTGTGGCAAAGAACTCGTATTTATCCATCAGTGCCTGATTCTGTTCTAAGGTTTTTTCTACATGTACAGGCACAGTTTTTTGCTCGATCAGCTTTTTTTGTCCGTATTGACGATGGAACGCATTAAAGGTCTGCTGTGGGTTTTTCGCCATTAATAAAGTCGCGGCCTGCCCTTTGCTTTCAGGTCGGATCACCGCCACAATAATATGTCTTAACTGAACTTTGCCAGATTCTACCCACGGACGTGCCTGCTTCCAAAAGGTATGGCAATACGGACAATTCGGGTCTGAAAACACGTAGACAATTTTTTCAGCACTGGTTTGCCCATCCTGAATCCAAGTAGCGTGTTCCAGACTTTGCCACACATCTTCAAGTACCGACTTTTTCACATAACGGTCTAAAGCATCGACGGTTAAATTATTGCCTTGTGCATCAAACAAAGTGCCTACAATATAGTATTTTCTGATCATTGGAAATAAACACTGTCGCAGGACTTTGTTCAATATGCCCTGCCCAACCTGTCATTTGTGCAGGTGCTTGAATTTGTTGCACAAACTTAAAACCTTCTTTTTCAATGTGCTGTTTGAGGTTGTCCTGTGCTTGCAGCATACTCACACTACTGGCAAGACTCATACCTATCGCCAGTTTCAGCATGTTATTTTTGATGTTTGATGTCATATTGATTGTCCTTAATTTTGGCTTCACGGCGGGTTTTCTTTCAAATCGTTAAGAGCGCGTTTATGGATTCGCTTGTATTTTTTTCAGATAATGCTGCAGCATCGGCTTAGTCAATTCACCCATGTGATGATCGACCAATTCTCCTTGTGCATTAAAAAACAAAGTACTTGGCAAACCGAACATATTGAAGTGTTGTCCTAAACGAGCTGCAGGGTCTAATAACACGTGTTCAAACTGAAATCGATGTTTCTGTAAATAGGCTTGAATCTCTGCTGCAAATTCGCCTTGATTGGCAAATACAAAATTGACCTCAGGGAAATCTTGCTGTGCTTGTTGCATAACAGGCATTTCACGATGACAAACTGGACACCAAGTCGCCCAGAGATTAATCACCGTGGGCTGCCCTGAAAATTGAGCTAAATCTTGAGGTTGTTGCGCTAGGTTGTGCAATACTAGATTGGGATAGGCATGCTGCGTCTGCAAAGGTTGGATAAGACTCCAACCTACAACTTGTACTGTAATAAAGAGCGCAACTGCCCATGCCAGAACAACACGTTGAATAGCGCGATTTTTCCAGACAAACCACGCCACACCTGCCATAACTGCGACAATCAGATGAAAGCCTTTGTCCTGAATTTTTAAAATATCAATCGGGTTGGCAAAGTACAGCTCATAATGCTGCAACACAAAAACTGCCCGCCCAACTAAAGCACCAATCCACAGCGCATTCCATAATGCATCCTGATAACCTGTCCAAGTCTGTGCATTCCATGTATAACGACGCTGAAAAAATTTACCCATTGCAAAGACGACAATCAGTCCTAGCAATAAAAACACCAATGGCCATGGAATCATCAACATGCCTAACTGCAAGACTGCGGATTGAATCATGGCGCAGCCTCTTGCAGTTGATGAATATTTTGAATCAATTGCGCTGCGTTATAAGCACCTGTTAGACGCAATTCACGTTGTTCCCGTTGTGGATCTGCCAAAAATAACAACGTTGGCGGCCCTAAAATCTGCCATTTTTTCAATAAGGCATCTTGTGAAGGATGCTGTTCGGTTAAGTCGAGTTTAATCCGCACCACATGCTTTAAAGCATCTTGCACATCGGTACGAGGAATCACATCACGCTCAATCGGCTGACACGCCACACACCAATCGGCATAGACATCAATCACAATCTTTTGATGAGCATGTGCGGCCAAAGCTGCATTCAACTCTTGTTCTGTGCGTACTTTGATCCATGGCTGTAATTGGTCTGCTTGTACCTGCGCATTGACACTGGCAATACTCTGATTGACATGCCAAATTCCACTACTGGCGATTACTGCCGCCAAAGCCAATAACGAAAAACGCTGTGGACGATGTAACACGTGGCGCAAAATTGCAATTAAATATGCAGCGAAGGCAAATAACACCACAGCAAAAGCAACATAGTACCAAGTCACAGAAAATAGCGGACGAGCAAAATACAAAGCCATTGCCAACATGATAAAACCAAAGCTAAATTTTAGCCGTTCCATCCACAAACCTGGCTTTGGCAAATATTTCGCGCCAAACACGCTGGCAATAAGTAAAGGAATTCCCATACCTAAACCAAGCAGGAACAAATATAAACCACCCAATGCTGCTTGATCCAAATGTGAGACGTACAGCAATGCTCCCGCTAAAGGCGCACTCATACATGGCCCGACAATCAGTGCAGAAATCACCCCCATAACGCCCGCACCCAATAAAGTACCGCCTTTTTGATATTGCTGAATACGATCTAAACGCTGTAACACTGCTTGTGGTAATGACAACTGATACAGTCCAAACAGGTTTAAAGCAAAGAGCACAAACAACATAGCAAAAACTGCAATCACTACGGGATTTTGGAACCAACGCTGTACGCTATAACCAATGTGTGACGCAACAACGCCCATCAAGCCATAGACTAGCGCCATACTGACGATAAAGGTGATCGCAATTGCTGCAGCTTTATAGCCTGTATTGCGCTGCACCAAAATGCCAGAAAGAATTGGAATCAGCGGCAATGAACACGGTAAAAAAGCCAGTAATACCCCAAAACCTAAAAAGATAAACGCATTCAGTAACAACCCTTGCCCAGACAATAAATTCAGGAAAAATTGATCATTGTTCCATTGCTGATTCAGACTCGTACTACTGGCTGTTTCCGTATTGCTTGAATTGGCTGATGCAGCGAATGTATTGTCTGTCAACGCCGTATCTGTATTTTCAATCTCTAAGGAATTTGCTAAATCAACGTTTTCTACTGGTTCAGGGGTAAGTTTAGGATCAGCTTGTGTTACAGCAACCGCATTTTCAGCAAGCTGTGCTTTGTTTTCTAGCGTTTGCTGTTCAAGTTTGAGTTCTTTTGTCGTTACAGTATTTGCAGTTGTCGTAACTTGTTTTTGTGTACTAGAACCATTGGCTTGATGCTTATCTGCATCATTTAAGTTAGTGTTTAAAGCAGCCTGATTATTCTGATTGAGTTGCTGAAGTAAATTACCTTTGCCCGCACTTAAATTATGCTGTGGCAATAAACCATCGGCATCGGTTTGAATCGTTTTACGCTGTACGGGATAACACAAACCATCTTCAGCGCAGCCTTGCCAAGTAATTTGATATTGCTGATTAGGCTTCACCTGAATCTGTGTTGTCACTTGCCCATAATGCACACGTGTCAGCCCGAAAGTCGGATCATCTTTTTCCTGCCCTGCAGGCAATTTAAAAGCAAGCGGCTTTTGAGCCTGACTGACTTTGAATTGATCGTGATATAAATAGTAATGCGGTACGACATCCCATTTCAGTTCAACCGTTTGTTCAGACAATGACGTCGCCTGAAACTTAAAAGCTTGATCGGACGCTAAAAATTCATTGGCAGCATTGACCCACACCGCACACAGACTCAACACAAAATAAGCAATGACGCGAATAAAAATCATGTATTTATACTAAAAATTAAAAAACTGACTGTATTATCGGTAAGTGTAGATTAAGAGAACATTAATAAAGATTTTTCTTTGTAAACTTGAGCATTGTAGGTGCCTAATCTAAATTTGTGGCGTGATCGAGATGTGTCATATATTGGGCTGACTGTGGTATAGGAGCAAATATGTTCGTCGTTTTGGTGGAAGATGATCCTTATATTGCCCAAAGTATTGTGGCAGCACTCGAATTTTTAAGTATTTCAGTCGAACACGTGAATAACGCGCGCGATGCCGATTACTTCATACGTCATAGTGCGGTAGATCTGTGCCTGCTCGATTTAGGTCTGCCTGACCAAGATGGTTTACAGTTACTCGAAAACTGGCGTAAAGATGCCATTCATATTCCAGTATTGGTATTAACCGCGCGGAATCATACTCAAGACTGCGTACAGGCGCTCAACTTAGGAGCAGATGACTACCTAACTAAACCTTTTGAATTAAATGAACTGATTGCCCGTGTATATGCATTAAGCCGCCGTCATCGTGGTTATTCATCGAACCAACTGCAAAGTGGTCAGTTACACATGAACCTCGATACACAAGAAGTCAGTTGGCATTCACAAAACATTCAGCTTTCACGCCGTGAATATAGCCTATTGGAAACCTTTTTACGGCATCCGAACCAAATCTTAAAAAATGAAGAACTGATAGATAAAGTGTATGGCTTTCAAGACAGTATCGAAAGCAATGCCTTAAATGTGCATATCTACCATTTACGGCATAAAATCCACCCCGATTTTATTCAAACGGTGCGTGGTGTCGGCTACATCTTTAAACCTGAGCTGCTGACATGAAAAACTACAGTCTGAAATGGCGTTTGGTATCGACCATCAGCTGTGCATTTATTTTGCTGTGGGTGATTGTCTTTGCATGGCTCTACCATGACTTGGAACAACGCTTACAAAATACGCTGGATGAACGACTTTCTACCTCAGCCCGTATGGTCGCCCGCCTGATTCAGCAACTGCCCCTAGAACAACTCACAGAAAGTTTGCATGCCGAATCAGAAAATGGCTTGCTACATAGTTTAATTGCTTGTGAAGTCTCTATTTTCCGTGCCGATGTTTCATTACCACAGCATGTGATTGCACGCACTCAAGGCGCACCGAAAAATTTAAAAAACCAACAAGTCGGTTTCAGCACATGGACAGAAAATGGACTGCAATGGCGTAGTTATGTACTGCGTGAAGGTGAAGTTCAGGTGGTGGTGGCTGAAAAAATTCAGTTACGGCAAAACCTACTTAAACAAATTTTACAGTCGGTACTGATTCCTTTACTGCTTACTTTGATTATTTGTATTTTGCTAATTTTGTGGATTATCCGTCTGGAGTTTTTACCGCTCGATCACATCACCCGCCACTTAATTCAGAAAAAACAATCTTTAGATGAAGCTTCTCGTTATTTAATTGAACTGAGATCACAAAAAATTCCTAAAGAAATTCAGCCTTTTGTCGATAACTTATTGATGCTGATTGAACGCCTACATAAAAGTCTGGAACACGAAAAAAACTTTAGTGCATTTGCTGCGCATGAACTGCGCACGCCGTTAACGGCTATTAAAACGCATGTGCAACTGAGCCAATTGATGTTGAATCAAACCGCATCTGCCCAAGATACAGCCAAAGTCATCGACAATTTAAAACACGCAGAACGCAGCATCCAACGTTATCAACAACTTTTGGAACAACTGTTATTGCTCAGTCAAACTGAAGCAGGTATTCAAGCGGCACATAGCCATGCAGATATGCGTAGCGTATTAGAAACAGTCTTGTCGGAACTGACTGTGGAATATCCCAATCTATCAGCGAAATTACAGATTGATTGGGCGAGTTTGGTAGCACAACACATTAATATTCCAGCGCCTGCGTTGCACATGGTACTGAAAAACTTGATTCAAAATGCTTATTTGCATGCAGAGGATGCGCCAAACATTCAAATTTATATGCAAGACCTGCAATTGATCATTGCAGACCAAGGCAAAAGCCTGAATGAAGATGATTTTACCATTCTGACTCAGCGTTTTTGGCGTAAATCTGCGCATAAACAAGGCTATGGCTTAGGTCTAACTCTAGTCAAAGTATTATTAGAGCAATATGGCTACCTACTTCAATTTCAGGCTAACCAACCGCAAGGTTTAAAAGTGATTGTCAGTTTTGATGCAGCACCTTCTGCAACAGAGAAACAACAGACGGATTAAGCTTTTCTGAGCTTTAACAGCAAATAAAGCAAGATTCAGAACAAGATCACTTAACTTTTGCCAATACCGAACATATTGCTCTACTTTACGATAACGCCATTTTTAAGGTGATTTTTGAAATAAAAGGTCAATGCGTTCTAAAATTTTATCTATGATGTAGATGCTGCGGGCTATTGAGTAGAAGAACATTGGCTAGAAAAAAATTGCTGAAACTTTCATCACCGTTTTTTTGTTCGATACCACGTCATATTTTTAAATGAGGTAGATATCCGTGCAGATCGTGCATGTGCTTGGTCTTGTGATCAATCTACAACTTAATTAAAGTGTACATAAAACCAACAGCACCCCACTCAAAATATAATACGCAGCGTAGGAGCATCTATTCCAGACTAAAATATAGATAAATATATCAATCAAAGCATTCCATTTAAGCTCATGTTTTATTTAAATAAAGTTGAATTTTTAAAATATCTTATTATCGAAATGATCTTTCTATCGAATCCATAACCACTTGAACGATGATCACAAAACGTATTAGATGATCCACTGCAGTTTGTGTGGTCATCTACTTTGAATGAACTGAAAAAATGGAATCGCCATTTTTTATAAACAGCAACGAAATATCATGCTATAAAGAAATGCGATATTGATGTTGGTTGTTTTCTGGCTTTGACATTCCGAATCAAACCAGTTCAAGTCACTCGCTTGATCAGTCGTTACAGAAAACAAATGAATAGATTTGGTCAGTTGTTTTAGAATATAAAAATCAGCAAAAAAAACTAAAAATGTAATTTTTTAACATTGCGAATTCCCTGCAAAGTTTTCATTATAGAGCCTCATTTTGGCACACGCTTTCTACGTCAAATTAAACAAATTACAAAAAAAATGTGGAATTTTATGCCATAATTAGCAAACTTTGCAGACATCTTGCAAAGTATTATTGCAATTATTTATTGGAGCAAGCGGAATGAGTTCGACCATTTTGGTTATTCATGGACCGAATCTAAATTTGCTAGGAAAGCGTGAACCCGAAGTTTATGGTTACCTCACTCTTGAGGATATAAATCAACAGCTCATTTCACAAGCGCAAAAAGCATCAATTTCTATAGATACTTTCCAAAGTAATTGGGAAGGCGCAATTGTAGACCGAATTCATCAAGCCGCGTTAGATGGCACACAATATATCATTATTAACCCTGCTGCATTAACGCATACCTCTGTTGCGGTACGTGATGCCTTGTTAGGGGTCGCTATTCCATTTCTTGAAGTCCATTTGTCGAATGTGCATGCACGTGAGGCGTTTAGACATCATTCATATTTATCAGACAAAGCCATTGGTGTGATTTGCGGTTTAGGCGCAAAAGGCTATGCCGCAGCACTCGACTTTGTTCTTGAAAAAATTCAACCTACTACACAATCTTAAACTAGGAATACTGTCCATGGATATTCGTAAAATCAAGAAACTCATCGACTTGATGATTGAATCTGACTTACAAGCGATTGAAGTTAAAGAAGGCGATCAGTCGATTGCATTAACTCGTCGCAGTCCAGTAGTAGCGGCAGCAGTTCCTGCAATGCCTGCACCTTCTGCAGAAGTACCATCTGCACCTAAATCTTCACCACGTGGTGCTGTTGAAACTTCTCCAATGGTTGGCGTGTTCTATGCAGCACCAAGCCCAGGTGAAGCACCATTTATTAAAGTGGGTCAAACTGTTTCTGCTGGTGAAACGCTTGGCATTATCGAAGCAATGAAAATCATGAACCCAATTGAAGCAACTCAAAGTGGCGTGATTGAAGAAATTCTAGTTAAAAATGGCGAAGTGATTCAATTTGGTCAACCACTCTTCCGCTACCGCGCTTAAGACCTCGGGGATTCACAATGTTGCAAAAAGTTTTAATTGCAAACCGTGGTGAGATTGCCCTGCGCATCACCCGAGCTTGCAAAACTTTAGGGATCAAAACCGTGGGTATCTATTCAGATGCCGATAAAGACCTGATGCACTTACGCTTTTGTGATGAAGCCGTGTGTATTGGTCCGGGTGCGAGCAGTGAAAGTTACCTGAATATTCCTGCAATTATTACTGCAGCAGAAATTACAGGTGCAGATGCCATTCACCCTGGTTATGGTTTCCTTGCCGAAAATGCCGAATTTGCTGAAATTGTAGAAAGTTCAGGTTTCATTTTCATTGGTCCACGCCCTGAGCATATTCGCTTAATGGGTAACAAAGTTTCTGCAATTACTGCAATGCGTAAAGCTGGCGTACCAACTGTACCAGGTTCAGCACACGCCGTTACACCGCACAATGCTTTAGCTGAAGCCAAAGAAATTGGTTTCCCGCTCATTGTAAAAGCTGCTGCTGGTGGTGGTGGTCGTGGTATGCGTATTGTAGAGCGCGTAGACACCCTGCTTGAATCAGTTCAAGCGGCTCAACGTGATGCAGAAATGTGGTTTGGTGATGACACGGTCTATATGGAACGTTTCTTACAAAAGCCACGTCACGTAGAAGTACAAGTATTGGCTGATGGTAATGGTCACGCGATTCACCTTTATGACCGCGACTGTTCTTTACAACGTCGTCACCAAAAAGTTCTTGAAGAAGCGCCAGCACCTAACTTACCAGAACAAGCACGTGCCGATATTTTAGAAGCGTGTGTTAATGCATGTAAGTTAATGCAATACCGTGGTGCAGGTACTTTCGAATTCTTATTTGAAGATGATGAATACTTCTTCATTGAAATGAATACACGTGTTCAGGTTGAGCATCCTGTAACTGAAATGGTGACAGGCATTGACATCATTGAACAACAATTGCGTATTGCTGCAGGTCTAGGTTTAGACATTGAGCAAGATCAGGTTGAAATTCGTGGTCACGCAATCGAATGTCGTATTAACGCAGAAGACCCAACCACCTTCGTACCTTCACCGGGTAAAATTGAACACTTCTATGCCCCAGGTGGTGCAGGTGTTCGTGTAGATTCACACATCTACGAAGGTTATAGCATTCCGCCGTATTACGACTCAATGATTGCTAAACTGATTGTGCATGGTAAAGATCGTGAAACCAGTATTGCGCGTATGCGTCAAGCCTTGGATGAAACTATCTTAACAGGAATTAAAACCAACATTCCTTTGCACAAAGACTTGATTCTGCAAGATAAAAACTTCTGCAAACAAGCAATGGATATTCACTATCTTGAAAAGCATTTGCTAAAGCAACTTGCTGGCAATGAAGAAGAAAAAGCATAAGTAATTAAGGTTGCTTAAGTTTAAAATAAAGAGCTGATGATTCAACGTCAGCTCTTTTTTATTGTTGAGAATAAAAGCTAAACCGTTAATCTATGCAGATCAGTATGAATAAAAAACCAATACTCCAAATGGAGTATTGGTTTAAAAATTGATTTAAAAACTGAGATCATTTTAGATCATCGAATGATGCAAAATACTAGACAAGATTAATCTAAAAACTCAGTCATTAATGCCAATACTTCTGCGGTTTTTTCAGCATGCAACCAATGCCCTGCATGAGCAACTGTTTCAACTTTTGCGTGAGGAAACTGTGCTTGAATAGCGGCATAATGCTCAGGCGCTTCAATGTAAGGCGAATTACCACCACGAATAAACAAAGTATCTACATTACTCTGCACCGTCTGCCATGACAAAATTTCTGCATAATGTTCACGTAATGCATTTAAGTTAAATAACCATTGCCCTTTGCTAAATGACTTCATCAAAAATTGCACGACCATTTCTTCTTGAAGATGCTCACGCATAATTTCCATCGCCGCTTGGCGACTTTCAACTTGTGCATCTTGCACAGCAAACAAAGCTGTAAAAATTTGATCGTGACGATTTTCAGGATAAGCAAAAGGACAGATATCCAATAAAACCAATTGCTGTAAACGCTCGGCAGCCAAAGGCGCCAAAGTCATTGCAACCTTACCGCCCATTGAATGCCCAACCACAGAAAACTGTTCGATATTCAAGCTGTTCAGTGTTTCTAAAACATCTTGTGCCATTGCTGCATAATTCATGTCATCACAATGCGCAGACTTACCATGATTGCGCACATCTAATTGAATTACGGTGCGCTGTTCTTGAAATGCACGTGCGAGCATGCCTAAATTACTCAAACTACCAAATAAACCATGAATAAAAACCAAAGATGGCAACGTAGATTCAGGCTGATTTTGCGTGATTTGATAATTTAATAACATAAAATAGACTCTAAACTTGAATACAAATGATTAATCTATTTAATGAGTTTTGAGTTTATAAATCAAATTTTATATGTGCTTTTTACGGTGAAACTTATAATATCACTTAGGCTATTTGTGTGAGCCTAAGCAATAACATACAAGATGAACTTTTCTTAAAATTTTATTTAAAATAATTCAAAGGCAACTTCAAATAACGAATGCCGTTGGCCTCAGGTTGTGGGAACTTACCTGCGTCCATATTGATTTGAATTGATGGCAGAATCAATTTAGGCATCGTTAAAGTAGCATCACGCTGAGTTCTCATCTCAATAAATTCAGCTTTGCTTACCCCTGTATGAATATGAATATTCTGCTCTTTTTGAGTTTTGAGCAGTGTTTCATGTTCATATTGTTCACGTGATTCTGGTAGATAATCATGGCATAAGAACACTCGTGTTTCTTCAGGCAATGCGTATAGCGTTTGCACAGAATCGTACAACTGCCCTGCACTGCCTTTCGGGAAATCACAACGTGCCGTACCATAATCAGGCATAAACAAAGTATCACCTACAAATACAGCATCACCGATCACATAGCTTAAACAAGCAGGCGTATGCCCCGGTGTAGGGATGTTATAGGCTTGTAATTCACCAATCGTAAAAGTTTCATGATCGTCAAACAGATAATCAAATGATTGATGTGAATTGAAATACTTGATATCCAAGTTATAGATAGCACTAAATGTTTCTTGCACAATCGAAATTTTATGGCTCATGGCAATTTTACCACCCAACTGCTCTTTTAAATATTGAGAAGCTGTCAGGTGATCGGCATGCACATGCGTTTCTAAAATCCATTCAACCGTTAATTCATTTTTTTGGATGTAAGCAATGATTTCATCGGCATGAATTGTTGAAGTAGTCGCAGATGCAGGGTCATAATCCAACACGCTGTCAATAATGGCACATTGACGCGTTACAGGATCACTTACCACATAACTGAATGTATTAGTATTTTCATCAAAAAAATGCTGAATATCTGCGTGCATCTTATGCTCCTGCAACCTTACGATGAATGAGAATCCCCACCAACATTGCAACAATGAAATAGATTGCTTGATAATAACCTAAACCAATCAAGGTTAGACTTGGCGCTGGACAAATTCCTGCAACGCCCCAACCGATACCAAAAATAAAACTACCTGTGATCAGTTTAGAGTCAATTTGAGTTTGTTTAGGCAAATCAATTGGTTCATTTAAAATGGTTTTTGGTTCAGCTTGGCGCATAATTCTTTGGAATGGAATAAAGGCAACCGCAATTGCACCCATCATAACAAATGCCAGACTTGCATCCCATGTACCGAAAAGATCGAGGAAGTTTAAAACTTTTTCAGGATTCGACATACCAGAAAGAATCAATCCAGCTGAAAAAATACCACCGAAAACAAAGGCTAAGAAATTTTTCATTTAGAATGCTCCTGTGATATGGCGGATAACATAAACGGTAATAAAGCCAGCTAACATAAAGGTAGCTGTTGCTGCAATGGAGCGCTTAGATAAACGACTCATGCCACAAATACCATGTCCACTGGTACAACCCGAACCCAAACGAGTACCGAAACCAACCAACAATCCCGCCACAATCATCATCAATGGGCTTGCATTCAATTCAACTTTAGGTTGAGCCACGATGCCATAGAAAAAAGGCACAATGAAAATACCTAACACAAACCACAATGCAGGCGTTTTGAACAGCGTTTGCGGATTTAATACTTGAGCCAGTAAACCACTAATGCCTGCAATACGACCATGAACATATAAATAGCCCACGACTGCAAGACCAAGCAATCCACCACCGATTAATGCCAGCAGATAATCATGCATTTTGAACACCCAAAACAATATATGTTTTTATAATATATTATTGTAATTATTATTCAACTATTCTCTTGTAAGTTTTGTAAACTTCATCTGACTATTCGTCTATGTTTGCGATGTGAGAGAGATTTCGCAAGTTTTTGGCTGATATTAAGTCATAAGGCAGAAAATTTAGTCATTCTAAATGACTGCCTCATAACGTAATAAAGATATATCAAAATAGACAGCAACGACAAAAGTTGAGGGCATTAGACTCATTTGTGAGCAAGCGCAATAAGTTCTTTTTTATGCCGACGAATTACACGTTTAGCAGCATCTAACATAATGCGATTGGTAGTCTCATCATCACCAAAGTCAATAGGTTTAGCTGGACACATTGGACGAGCTTTTCGATCTTCGATTGTGTAGTCTTTAAGACGCTTACCCATACTACACCTCTCAGAATTTCTTAACTTTCACTAATATAACATAAAATTTAGTTTGTTAAAAAATCATCAATACGAGTTTTTAATTACCCTATTTATTGCTTAATTTGGACGCCATTCAATGTAAATTGCAACATATCATGCATCTACGATATCTACAAAATTAGCATTTAAAACTTTTGCCAAATCGCTTGGTGTTAAACCAATATCTAATCCACGCTTCCCTCCACTCACATACATAGTTGCAAGCTGTTGAGCGGATGCATCAATCACTGTTTTCAGTTGTTTCTTCTGCCCGATTGGACTAATGCCTCCAACCAAATAACCTGTCAAACGCTCAGCATCTTTAGGATCAGCCATGTGTACTTTTTTACACTGAAAAGCAGCCGCAACTTTTTTTAGATTTAATTGGTGATGGACAGGTAAAATCGCCACAAAGAAATGTTTATCATCACTAACCAATAAAGTTTTAAATACTTCTGTGACATCTAAACCTAACTTTTCCGCAGCTTCTAAACCAAAACTTTTAGCATTATGATCATGTTCATATTCATGCATAGAAAATTGAATTTTCTTGGCTTTTAAAAGTTTAGCTGCTGGAGTCATTGAAAAAATACTGTAAAAAACGATGCTCAAATTATACGCTTGATTGAGATTAAAAGTGAATTCGCTTAGGCTATTTTTAAATATAAAAGTAACTATCGAAAAAATAGCCTAAAATCATTAACTTGGTTTACGTGAATTTTCAACCAACACGTTAGCTAAGCGCTGTGCATGCGCAATCACGCGATCCAACCAACGTTGTGCCGCCAACAACTCTAAACCTGTCGCAGCATTGAGCTGATTCACGGCAATATATTGCAGCACTTTTTCACGGTTTTCGGCACGTTGATCTTCTGTCCATTTTTTCAAATTAGATAATTCGGTATTTAGACTTAGTACATGTTTATGCACATCAAAATCATCCATTTCTTTTAGATGTTCATCAAGAATTTGTACAAAATCTAAGCCAACTTGATAAATTGCAGGTTGGGTGCGTATTTCTTTTGCTAAAGTAATATTTTCCAAATCACTTCGTAAAACACGTAAATACACCATCAAACGAAGCATCGCCATTAAACGCTGTTGATCGGCTTCATTTTCTGAAATCGACATTTCTTCCAAATAGCGTTGGACTTGAATGAGTACTTCATCTAGCTGTAATAAACGTACTTTTGAAGGTAATCTTCCCTCTTGGATAGCCAGTTTTAGCATCACCAAAACGTCATACAAACTATGGTAAATCACCTTAGATGCAGCATGAATAGCCAAGGCGGGCACAGATAAACTCGCTTGATCGAGATAACATAAAACCGATTGAGTTTGATCTGGGATAATTTTCATAATCAGTTTTTCGAACTGACGGATAAAAGGCAAAATAATCAAAGTACCAGAAATACTGAATGCTGTATGAAATGCAGCAACAATCACCACATTGTCCCATGTTGCCATAAGACGTTGATTTTGTGTTAGCTCAAGAAATAACGGTTTTAAAATAATAAAAGCAAAAATGGCTGAAATGATGTTAAAAATCACATGAACCGCTGCAGTACGTTTGGCATTTGCAGTTGAACCAATTGCAGCAATAATGGCTGTCGCCACCGTACCAATATTCTGTCCAATCACCAAACCTAAAGCCTGTTGCAAATCAATCGCACCACTGGCCAATGCTGCTAAGGTCGCGGTAATTGCAGCACTTGAAGATTGCAACAGAATGGTCATGATAATACCGACCAAAACCAAACTGAGTTGCGCAATCAAAGATCTACTTGAAAATACTGATAAATCGACACGTTCAGCAAAACCTGACATGGCAACTTGCAACATATCAATGCCAAGGAAAATCAGACTAAAACCTGCCAATGTCATTCCAAATAATGCAACTCGCCCCTGACTAAATAATTTGAGCATTGCACCCAAACCCAGCAAAGGTAATGCAAAACTGGTGATGGAAAATTTAACACCTAAAAATGCCACCATCCAACCCGTACTGGTTGTGCCAATATTCGCACCAATAATGACACCAATTGCCTGAGCAAAAGTAAGAATCCCCGCACTAACAAAACCAATCGTGGCTAAAGTTGTTGCCATAGAAGACTGTACAATTAAAGTTAAACCGATGCCTGAAAGCACAGCTTTAATGGGTGAACCTGTGAACTTAGACAACCAAATACGCAAGGTTTCCCCTGCCATATCTTTTAAGCTGTCCGTCATCATGGTCATACCAATCAAAAATAGGCCAATACCACCACATAATTGTACAAAGACTTCTAACACACTTACTCCCTGTGCAATAAGCAATTTTCAAAGTGCTAAAAAGCCGATATTGTACGTACTTTTATCTTAAAATTGCAGTTTATTTGTTCTATTCCAATAGTTTATATTAAATAAAAAACTTGTCATCAATTTGACATATTATTAAAACCTAAGGATAGATCAGACTCCATTGGTTTATCCAATCATTCGATAAAACAAAACGAAACCTCTGTATTATGCTGACACGATACAATTCAAATCTTCAGTTCACTTGACTGAACCAATCGCTCACCTCAAAATCAGTATATATACTCACATACGCCAAAATGACAGATATAGTTTTAATATGATTTTTAATGCATTTAGAAAATATCCATCTATAAAAATATTCAGTATTGGTTGTACTGTTTTAACGTTAGCAGCCTGCTCTCCACTAGGAGGTGGCTCTCTTGCAAAACGCTCAGCTAAACTTTCTACAGGGATCCAAAAGGCTTATGCTGTGCATCCTGATACAGCAAATCGTGTAGCACCAATCATTGTACAAAGTGCAGAACAACATAATGTTGATCCTCTGCTTGTCGCTGCAGTTATTAGACAAGAATCGAATTATCGTGCCTATGCTGTTTCACCTTCAGGTGCAGTTGGGTTCACACAAATTATTCCACGTTATTGGCAGCAGACTTGTCCTGGCGATTTATTCCATGAACATACCAATATCAACTGTGGTACATTTATTTTAAATCATTATAAAAATCAGTCGGGTAAATGGCCTAAAGCTTTGGCCTATTACAATGTGGGACCTACTGGCTACAATAGTAATCGAAAAATGAAAAAGCAAGGTAAACGCTACGCGAAACAAGTCAAACAGCACCAAAAAAACTTAAAAGATGCACTTTAATTTTGACTTACTAGCTTAATAAAGTAGCCAATACCCGTTGAATTAAAGCCATCCTCAGATGGTTTTATTTTCCTTTCTTTTTCTACTTTTCTTCTTAATATTTTCTTTCCCACATAAAAAACACCCCCAACGCTAGTTGAGGGTGTTTGAATAATGAGCTGGCGATGACTTACTCTCACATGGGTAACCCCACACTACCATCAGCGCGAAGAGGTTTCACTTCTGAGTTCGGGAAGGGATCAGGTGGTTCACTCTTGCTATGGTCGCCAGCACAA
>NZ_VOYT01000010.1:0-87746 GCF_013420145.1 Acinetobacter sp. YH12021 | reverse complement strand
CGTCTACGATATCGCATTTGTTTAAGAATACGATGATGTAAGGTACACCTACCTGACGAGAAAGAAGGATGTGTTCACGAGTTTGTGGCATTGGACCATCAGTCGCTGAACAAACAAGGATCGCACCATCCATCTGAGCAGCACCAGTGATCATGTTTTTAACATAGTCGGCGTGGCCTGGGCAGTCTACGTGCGCGTAGTGACGAGTTGGAGAATCGTATTCTACGTGAGAAGTATTAATTGTAATACCACGTGCTTTTTCTTCTGGTGCAGAGTCGATAGCAGCGTAATCTTTCGCTTCACCACCAAACTTACGTGCACATACTGTAGCAATCGCAGCTGTTAAAGTTGTTTTACCATGGTCAACGTGACCGATTGTGCCCACGTTAACGTGTGGCTTATTACGTTCAAACTTAGCCTTAGCCATGTTCATCTTCCTCGTTTACGTCGAACACAATGCTGAGTAAAACTCTGCCCCGACATATCGCCTAAAAAACTAGACACCTAATACTTGAAAAGCAGACTAATAAGCCTGCTTTTTGAAAATCTTGTGCGAATAATCGCTAAACTGTATCTGGAGCTCTTATCGAGATTTGAACTCGAGACCTCTCCCTTACCAAGGGAGTGCTCTACCACTGAGCTATAAGAGCGACAAATCCTTCGATGGAGCGGGAGACGAGGATCGAACTCGCGACATGCAGCTTGGAAGGCTGCCGCTCTACCAACTGAGCTACTCCCGCATCTATGTTGGTAATTACCACTTCTATCGAAGTTAATGGTGGTGGGAGAAGGATTCGAACCTTCGAAGCTTACGCGGCAGAGTTACAGTCTGCTCCCTTTGACCGCTCGGGAATCCCACCATTTTCACACCTACTCAGTGTTCGTTCTTTACTTAACAACTCAAACTCCCTAAGATGGTGCCGGCACACGGATTCGAACTGTGGACCTACTGATTACAAGTCAGTTGCTCTACCAACTGAGCTATGCCGGCGTTTCTTAGTGTTTCGTACGTTTCGTATCGGAACGGTGTGCAGTTTAGCAAAACTTGAAATCCGTGCAAGTGTTTTTTTCAAAAAAAACGCTAAAAACTCATAAAATCAATCCATTTGATGATAATTCAACCGCTTTGATCACTGCGCGAGCTTTTATTTGGGTTTCATTCCATTCAGATTCAGGATTTGAGTCCGCAACTAGACCTGCGCCTGCCTGCACATAGACCTTATTTTGACGAATAACACAGGTACGAATCGCAATCGACATGTCCATTTCGCCATGCCAGCCTAAATAACCAACAGCACCACCAAAAACACCACGTTTTACAGGCTCAACTTCATCAATAATTTCCATGGCACGAATTTTTGGTGCACCCGAAAGTGTCCCTGCAGGGAAAGTTGCCTGAAAAACATCCAAAGCATCGACATCGTCACGCACTTCACCTTGCACATTGGACACAATATGCATGACATGCGAATAACGCTCGATCACCATTTTATCAGTCACTTGTACTTTACCAATTTTGGCGATACGCCCGACATCATTACGCCCCAAGTCAATCAGCATTAAGTGTTCGGCAATTTCTTTTTCATCTGACAACAAATCTTGCTCAAGTGCCAAATCTTCTTCTTTGGTTTTACCGCGCGGGCGTGTACCTGCTAAAGGACGCACAGTGGCAATACCATTTTCCAAACGCGATAAAATTTCAGGTGATGAGCCGACAATATGAAACGGCTGATCATCGCCCAAAGTTTTGCCTTGTACCAAGAATAAGTACGGCGATGGGTTGAGATGGCGCAAAGCACGATAAACCTGTAACGGCTCACCATCAAAATCTGACACCATGCGATGTCCAGGCACCACTTGCATAACATCGCCTGCACGAATGTATTCTTTGACGGTATCAATGGTCGCCAAGAATTTTTCTTTGCCTGTAAGCGATTCAAAATGTGGTGGCGTATGTTTTTCTGCTTTTAGACTAATCGGGGTTGCTAAAATTTCTTCTAGTGCATCGAGTTGTTGTTGTGCCTTGTCATAAGCATCTGCCTGCGCTGCATCGGCATGCACAATTAAGAACAAGGTATCTTTTAAGTTATCAAACACGATGACTGTTTTAGACAACATCATCCAAATATCAGGCAAACCGACTGGATCTGCTGCAGGCACGTTTTTTAAACGCGGTTCGATATAACGCACTGCATCGTAACCAAAATAACCCACCAAACCACCTGTAAAGCTTGGCAATTCAGGCAAGTCAGCTTGCGTAGGCACTTTAAATTGCGCTTGAAAATCGCGGATATACTGAAACGGCTGTGCACAAGTTTGTTTTTCGATTGAACCGTCAGCATGTTGGATGGTGAGTTCACCCGCATTACAGGAGAAAACTGTAGATTCACCCAAACCAATAATTGAATAACGTGCCCAGTTTTCACCACCTTCTACAGACTCAAACAAATAGGCTTGTTGATGCTGCTTCAAACGTGCAAATACCGACAATGGAGTTTCGGTATCGGCCAAACGCTGGCGATATACAGGAATGAGGTTGTAGCCTGCTGCTTTAAGTTGTTCAAATTGAGTCAGAGTGGTCATGTGAAGCTCTCTATATTTCGATGTAGCAATGTTTTCGATAAGACGAAGTGAAGGACGGTTGTAGATTGACTAGCGTCGCCATCGAAATATGGGCATTACAGCCTGACTCATATTGATATCCTTTATAGCAATTAGCGTAAAATTATTTGATTTTTGAATCTTAAATATTTAACAATTCAGTTAAATTATCCACAATTTGTTGCGGCTGACAATTGGCAATCGGCTCACCATGATTATAGCCGTAGCTGACCACAATACAATCAATCCCCGCTCGACGCGCGGCTTCAACATCATTAGAAGAATCACCAATCATCAAGACTTGAGACTTCTCCACTTGATAATGTTCAACACAATGCAGCAATTGACGCGGGTGTGGTTTACGCTCCTCAAAGCGATCTCCACCAATCACATCAGCAAAATAGTGTTGCATCTCTAATGCTTCAACAATGGCACGAGCAGGTAGTTCAGGTTTATTGGTCACACAAACTAAGGTTTTTTGTTGTGCTTTTGCCCAGTCCAAAAATTCAATAATGCCCGGGAATGGTTGTGTGTCGATACACGGATCGGCATTATAAATTTCTAAGAAGGTGTTCAGTAGCTGTTGTTGCTGTTCAGGATGAACTTCGCCCATTAAGTGCGATAAGACACTATTGCAAAATACCGCAGTTCCCTTCCCCACCCAAGTTCGCACTTGTTCCAGTGTTACCAAAGGCAGTTGCAGTGCATTTAAACTCATGTTCATGGCGCGGTATAAATCTGTCGCAGAATCGACCAAAGTGCCATCTAAATCAAATAAAATGACTTGACGTGTATCAAGCTGAGCAATAGACATTCTTCCCCCTAAATGAACAAAGGCATGCGATCGCATGCCTTGATTGTAAAGCAAAGGCTGCTTATTTAAACAATAGCCAAGCCAAAACTGCCAAAATCACCAAGACAATCAGTGAAATCAAGCCAACAGAAGCATTTTTTTGCTGTTCTTTCTCTTGTTCCACACGAGAAACAGGCTGCTCGACAGACACAGGTGTTGGCTCTGCTGGAACTGCATGAATATCCACGCCTTCTGGAATAGGTGCTGGTTTTGGTACTGCCACGCCTTGCGGCATACCATCACGGTTTAATTGCACAGAACTGTCACGTTGATTCAATTCAGGCATTCCCTGCTCGTTCATTTGCTGTGCAGGTGTTTTTTCTGTTTGTGCTGTGACTTTTTCAGCAGTTTCGGCGACATCTGCCGCATGTTCCAATTCAACCGCAGGCGCAAATACTGAAAACTTTAAGCTGGCAAATTGGACGATATCACCTTCTTTAAGTAAGGTTTCATCGGCAATGCGTAAATCATTTACAAAAGTGCCGTTGGAAGAATTTAAATCTTGCACATACAGCGCTTGTTCTTTAAGTAAAAAAGCCGCATGTTTACGTGAAATTTCTGCCGATTGCAGCACCAAATCTGCACTTTGATGACGCCCCACCAACATATCACGGTCGATACTAATTTCTTGGCCAGTAAATTCACCGCTAATTGCTTGTATTTTCCAAGTCATAAATAACTTCTCTCGTGTGATTTGGCGACATCATAACATGCCCTCAACCACAATCTGCGCAGGATACGATTAAGGTGTAGCGCGAATTGTGGTCGTAGTGACTGTATTTTTAGTTTTGCTGACTTCCTGCTGCGGCAAAACTACGTTTTGGCGCTGTACCGCAGGCTCAATCGCAACAGGGGTGCTCACCACCGTTGCTGTGCGGTTTGCAGACACTGCTGATGGTAAGGTTTGATAAGTTCCTGTTTGCGGCGCAACTCGAGATACAGGCAAACGCTGCTGATAAACATCGCTAACATTCTCAGGCAGTTTAGCAAAGCTACCATCGGCATCCATTGCCAACTGAAGGCTATACAATTGGCTATAACGCTGCTGCGAAATACGGCGAATATCCTGACTATCTCCCACAATGGTTGGGTGAATAAAAATCAATAAATTACGTTTTTGATTAGATTGACCATCGGAACGGAATAAACGCCCCAACCCTGGAATAGCACCCAAACCTGGCACAGCCTGACGACTATAAACCGAGTTATCAGAAATTAAGCCACCTAAGACAATGGTTTGTCCGTGCTCGGCCAAAATAGAAGTTTTAATTGCGCGTTTGCTGGTGACTAAATCCTGCGCCTGACCTTTATTGGCTTTGACATCTGACACTTCTTGTTCAACTTCCAAGCGTAGTGTTCCGCCTTCACCAATATGTGGCACGACTTTTAAAGTAACCCCGACATCTTTACGTTCAATAGTGGTATACGGATTTGCCACACCACCATTGGTAGATAATGAACCTGTTACAAAAGGAACGTTTTCACCAACCACAATATAGGCTTCTTCATTGTCCATGGTCACAATAGATGGCGTAGACAATAAATTGGATTTGGTTTTTTCCTTCAAGGCCTGAATCATCGCACCATATAGCTTGCGTGAACCATCACGACCTTCACGATAATCACCCAACACCAATGACGTACCTGCACCAATCGCACTGCCTGCGCCTGCTGCACCACCAGTTAAATAGCCTGCAGCAACATTTTTTAAACTTGCACCAATATTGTCAAAATTAATTAGACCGATACCGCTGCTTAAATCGCCCAATGCCCACTGCACACCCAATTGGTCGGCATCGGTACCTTC
This sequence comes from Acinetobacter sp. YH12021, assembly GCF_013420145.1. Taxonomy (NCBI): domain Bacteria; kingdom Pseudomonadati; phylum Pseudomonadota; class Gammaproteobacteria; order Moraxellales; family Moraxellaceae; genus Acinetobacter; species Acinetobacter sp. YH12021. Next base: position 82,485 of record NZ_VOYT01000010.1, on the reverse strand, counting down.
CACTTCTATAATCGCAGCTTCAATCAACACTTGTTGACGACGGGTATCTAGTTGCTGAATGGCCGATTCAATTTCACGCATCAACTGCGGATCGGCTTTGACCACCAAAGCATTTTGCGAGCCATCGGCAATAATACTGACACCATTACCATTAAAACTGGTGATGTTGTTTTGATTGTTGCTATTCGAGCTGCCACCCAAATTAATACTTGGGGTGGAAATAGTCGATGAATTACCTGTGTTGTTATTGGTGCTGCTTAAATTACTAGCACTGTTGTTACTGTTGCTATTTGCATTAGAGCTGCTGCTCACCGCCTGTCCTGAAACCAGACCTTGCAATATTTCTGCTAAATTCTGTGCACTGGCATATTTCAAGCGAAAAACCTTCAAACCACCCAAACGATCTGCCGCAGGCACATCCATCATTTCAATCATTTGACGAATGCGTTTACGTGTTGCGGTATCGCCTTTGATGATAATACGATTGGTACGGTTGTCCGCCACAATACGCACACGCGAACCTTTAACATCTTTCGCTGCCCCTGTCGAACTCATCGACTCAAGCAAGCCAATGACTTCTTCGGCTTGACTGGATTGCAGGCTAATCGCTTCAATGTCATTTTGCCCCGTACCATCTAGGTTACGAATAATGCTTTCTAACTGATAAATGTTACTGGCACGATCAGACACGATTAGAGCATTGGTGCCCCCGACCGCAGACAAATGCGCAAACTGAGGCATGAGCGGACGTAAAGCAGGAATCAGGTCATTGGCATTGGTATTTTCTAGCCAAATCACTCGCGTTACAATTTGGTCACCACGCGCATTTTGACGACCATCATAGGGAATGCCTGAGCTTTTTACATTGCTGTCAGGTACAAGGCGAATGGTATTGCCTGATGGTATTGCCACCACACCATTCACATTCAATACGCCTAAAAACAGGTCATAGACTTCATTTTTATTCAGGGCTTTGTTGGAAATCACCGTGACATTGCCACGCACACGCGGATCGACTGCAAAGTTCTTGCCCGTAATATCGGCCACTTCATTAATAAATGCAGTTAAGTCCGCATCACGTAAATTAATTTTCCAGGTTTGCGCATGACTTGCAGTACTCACCATTGCAACAAGCGGTGCAGCAGCCAGTAATGCCCAAAATGGACGCTCATAATTCAATAAAGCCATAATCTACTGTGTTTCCTAACCCTAAATATGTCTCTGCATGTAGTTACGATGCCGATCCATTTAAAAATTTTGTTGTATGGTCATCACTTGATCACCACGTTTTATTTCTAATTTCACTTGACCTTCACGACGTGCCTGTTCAAGCAATTGTGCATCGCTTTGTCCTTGCCCGACGTTTTGCCCATTTAAAGACAAAATACGGTCACCTGGCTGTAAACCCAGTTTATTTCTTAAAGCGGCTGGCGTACGTGTAGTCACTTCATAACCATTGCCCGTATTTGCTTCAACACCCATCTCTTTTAAGTATTGTTCGCGATCTTCCTGTATGCGCTGCACTGCCTGTCCAATGGCATTATTCGGTTGTGCGGACTGCGTAGGTGCAGTTACAGGAGCTTGATTACCACTTGGAATTAAAGGTGCGATAGGTTGATTTAAACCATTTTCAATACCTTTAAACAATACTTCACGCGTCGCGCCACTGCTATGACGTAAAATCACCCGATCCCAGTAGACTTCTGCCAATTGGTACTGACTCAAATCAATCACATCACCCACACGGTAACGCTCTGCCACCTCATTCACTTTAATGACCGCAGAAGAAAACTGACTCGGCTGCCCAACCACTACACCTTGCAAAGTCATATTTAATTGATCATCGGCAGTGTTGCTGCGCCCAAGTTCTTGAAACAATGCAAAGGAGGTAATATTCGGGATTTGTGGTTGCTGTGAACCCAACTCCACCCGATCAATTTGCATGACTTGGGGCGGCGCAACAACCCACCAAAATAAACTCACCAGTTTCCAACACAGATACAAAATCAAAAAAGCTAAAAATACTGGCGCAGCACGATCAAACTGCTTCCAGTGCAAATTCCCTAATCGTTCAGAGAGTGTACGCATTAGAAACCTCCTTTTAATAGAGGTTGGCGAGTGCTGATCACATAGGTATCTAAGCCCGCTTTGCCTTCATAAGAGGCGATATTCATCAATAAGCGTTGCGTGAGTTGCACATCTAGCATCAAGCTTTGATCAAGCGCAATATTCAGCATTTTTTGTTCACGTTGATCGCGAATATCAAATAACAGTTTGCCATTTTCATCGGACAAACTGCCTTTTAACGCAGGGATATTCATACGGTCTTGGCGCTGAGCAAAACGATACAGCAATTCGCCACCCGCCCACTGCAGTTGTCCTTTGGCTTTGGTGAAGCCTTGCTGTTTTTTAAAATTCAAATGAATGTCTTTGAGTTGAATCGCATTACTTGGCCACTGCCAATCCACAATACTTTTTAAGGTTTCTGGCGCAACTTGCCCATCTAAAGATTGCACCAAGACGCTACCAAAACGATAGCCAACAATGCCTTCGAGTTTAGTATTACCACTGTGTACTTCAACATCGGCAGCGACACGCAATAAAACTAAATCTAAAGGACGTGTATTCCAACTTAAAGAACCACGTAACTGTCCCTTATGCCAATCGGCTTGCCCCTTCCAGATATTGCCACTCACATTATGTAAGGTCTGATTATTTTTATAAAATTTTGAAATTAACCACGCTGCTGGAATTTGTAATAACACAAAAAACAAAAATGCAATGAGGGCGAAAATCCACCACGTGATGTATTTGGGTTTCTTTATCATGCCACCATGACCAACCTTACTAATTTTTCTATGAATGACTTTTTATAACACTCACACATTATGCACACTTTTTCGGCGTCGCCAATTGATACAGATAAAAAAACCAAGCCGTATTGCTTGGTTTTTGAACTCTAAGTCAAATCAATGACAAATTGATGAAGCTTAGATTAGAAAATCTTCAAGTTTTGCACCTTTTTCTAATTCAGCGACTAACCAGCGTGGTTTTTTACCACGACCAGTCCAAGTATCTGTAGAATTGATTTTGCTACGATAACGTGGCGCTACAGTTTTACGTGGGCTTTTCTTACGCTTGCTTTCGCCAACTTCCAAAATCTGCTCAATGCTTAAACCCAAATTGTCTGCAATCGCTAAAATTTGATTATAGGCATCTTCAATTGCTTGATCTTTTTTCGTGGCAATTAATGCTTCCGCTTCAGCTTGTAAACGCTTTAACTGTTCTACAGACAAATTGCTAATATCAGGCATCATACTTACTCCAAAAACTATGCTTTTTATATTCAGTTATTAAATTAAGCAGATTCATTCTATTTTTATCAAACCGAAGCGTCAATAAAAAATCTACTACTCTACATATAAATAACAGTCGGACATATTATGAACTGATTATTAAGATTTAATCAAGAATATGCGGTACGGTTTTTTCTATTTTATGAATACCCGCGCGTACATTTTCAGGGATTAAGGTTTTTTGCATATTGACGCGATCTACACATACAATCACCGCATCTGCCTCTGCCACCACCATTTGCTGTGCTTCACTGTGGATTAAATAATGCATACGCATGGCACTATTACGCAATTCTTCTACCCGAACGCCAATTTTTAAAATATCAGGATAAACCACAGGACGTATATATTTGCACTGATTTGAGGCAATCACAGTCAAAACATCTTGCTGTAAAATTTTTAAATGGTCTAAATAATATAAACGCGCACTTTCAATATAACGGTAATAGATCACATTATTGACATGCCCAAAAGCATCCATATCTCCCCATGCAACACGCTGCTCAAAAACAATTGGATAATCTGCTAGTGTTAACACAACTCACCCTTAAATTTTAATTTCGACAAAATTAGAATTATTTTCAAAGATTAAATTTAACTGTTTTAATAATTCAGGCTGATCTTTTAAATTAGATTTAACTCTTAAATAACTCATTAATACGTGTTCAGGATATAAATCCAGTAATTGCTCGGCTTCTGAATAACGCGCTGTTGCTGTAAAAATATGCCATTTGGCAAAACTAAATACAGGTAATGCAGGGTATTTCTGTTCCCACAGATTTATTTGCTTTTCAATTTTGGCATAATCAGGTTGTTGTTTTAACAACTGCTGTTGGAACCATAAATAAAACACTTCCTGATTAAACTGTTCACTCAACATCTGTACCGCAAGACGTTCATGTTGTGCGGCCAAATCAGGCAGACGCGACAATAACTTCAACCACAACACCTGAATGGCATAAGACTGACTGAAAATCTGCTCACTTAAATCACTATAACGCTGCTGCAAAGCCTGTAAATTTTCTGCATCAGCCTGCTCAAATTGGATTAATAACTCAGTCAGCCACTTTTGCTTGGTGTCTGCATCTAAATGCCCGTATTTGGTCGAACGTAAATAATGCCAAGGATATTGCGTGGCAAATTCGCCCCACAAGGCAATTAGACGCTTTTGATAAGCCGTTTTGACTTTAAATAACCACGGCGATAATTCGTGCTGATTCAAAAACTCTAAATGCGTCAAAGCTTGTTCAGGTTGTTGCTGCGCTAAATAAATTTCAATACGCTGTATTTCTGCCAACTCAAACGCCATGGCACTGCTTTGATTTAAGGCAGCCAACGCTTGCGGATATTGCTGTTGGATGGAGTGCATACGTGCTTCCATCACTCCTTTGAGCAAACCTGACTGGGCAAACACCTGTCGAATAAACTGGTGTTGATCTTCTGCAGCATCTAGCAACCAAATGACCGCCAATTGCTCATATGGATGCAGATTTTTAAAGTTAAATACTGTTTCAACCTTACGCTGTTCACGGCTAAAATAGCGCTTTAACAACAACCATAAAATTTGTAGCGAAACACTAATCGACAAGAAAAAGAACAACAACAACCAAATATTGGTTTGCAATTGCCATTCGCGCCAATACACATAAACATAGCCTGAACCATGCCCATAACTCAGTACGCTCAGCAAAGCGACCAGTACAATACTGACCACCACATAGGCGAGTAAAATCTGTTTCATTTATACCGCCCCCAATAAAGCACGTGTTTTTAAACTTGGCGTTGGAACGATATTTAAATTTTTAATTTTTTCTAATTGCTGAACCAATTGCTGTGCTTTCTGATCAGGCAATTGTTGTAATAACTGAATAATGTCATTCACTTCTTGTTGATATTGCACATATTGACCTTGTATAAAGATTTGTCGAGCCAGCAATAGACGCAATTGTGCTTCTTTTAAAATAATCTGGCGCTGCATCAACTGTGTCGCAGGTTGCTTGGCAGATTCAATACTCAGCCATTTTTGCCAAAAAAAACGATCATCGACATCGGCAGGGTTCAGCTCAGGCTGTTGAGCTTGCTGTTTTAATTGTTGATCTAACTGTTGCAACAACTGACTTACTTGTTGATATTGCGCATCACGTGTTGTTATGAATTGTTGAATTTGTTTCTGATCTTGCTGAATGACTTGGTGCAAACTTTGTTTCAAAGCAGGGGCTAAAGCATATTCGTTCAACTCACGATCTAAATTTGCCAGTTTTTCAGTCGCATAGTGAAACTGTTGTTGTTGTAAGGAAAATTCCACCAAGTCCAATTGCTGCGCCACCATATCTACTGGTTGAATCGCATCTTCTTGCTGCACAGCGCTGGATACTGCGGACTGTTCTGGCGCATCTTGGGTATAATTACGGCGCTGCAAAGCCACCAACTGATCATTTAAATTGGCATTGGTTTTTTCTGCAAGATGCAAACTTTGACTGAGTTGCTGTTGTTGCGCTGAAATTTGCATCACATCAAAACTTAATTTGACGATCCAGACCAAAGCGATCAACACCACTATCACAACCAGTTTTTTCATAGTTTTCCTTGCATGCGCATCATTTGCTGCAATATTAATTCTGTTTTTAAATGGGTCAACTTGAATACGTTATATTTTGTATGATGCTGCGTTTGATAATCGAGCAAAATTTTCTCTAAACGATCACCCAATACCCAATAATGACCTTTGTTCAGTAGATCGAAATCCCGCTGAATTAAGCTTAGCCAGTTTAACCAACTGGCTTCACTGCTGATCATCATGATAAATTCTGAAGATTGTATTAAACGTGCGCGTACTGCCTGCATTTTTTCAATAGAACTGGCAGGACACTCCCGCCGATACAATACAAAATTATGGATCTGCATCCCCTGATCAAGCAGTGTTTGCATCATAAATTGCCGTCCGCCCTCGCCACGCCAAAAGGCAATGTGTGTGCCGACTTTCAAATTTTGCAAACACGGCAAACTCAGCATCCCTTCGGAAGTTTCAACCTGCGGGACTTCGCTGTAAAGACCATATCCACGTAAAACTTCTGCTGTTTTCTCACCCACAGCCACCCAACGTATATGCTGCAAATCCTGCAATGATATTTGGCTTCGGGCTAAATATTGCATCCCAATATCGACAGCAGTCGGACTAACCACCACAATAATATGCGTGTGAGGCAACTGGGCATATAAATTAGCCAGTTGCTCCGACCACGGCTGTGCAGAAAGCTGCAACAAGGGCAAATCAATGACCTCAATATGCTGTTGTTGCAAAGCCTGAGTTAAGGCCTCTGCACGATCTTGAGGTCGGGTATTAATGAAGAGCATGGGCTTCTGGTGCAATATGAATTATTGATACAGGGCTTTGAGTAATTCGCCCGCACCCTGTGCTAATAAAGCTTTTGCCAATTCTTCACCTAGCATTTCAGCCTGTTCAGGTGCGCCAAATTGCACAGCTTTAAGAATGGTTTGCCCATCGACACTACCAACACGACCTTCAATCTGCAACTGACCATTCTGCAAAGTTGCGTAGCCTGCAATTGGCACCTGACAACCGCCTTCCAAGTAGGCATTAAAAGCACGTTCGGCACGTACACAGACATTGGTTTCGGCATGCATTAACGGCAAAATTAAATCCAACACCGCCTGATCTTGGCTACGACATTCCAGACCCAAAGCCCCTTGCCCAACGGCAGGTAAGCTCACATCAGGCTGAATGGTATGACGAATACGCTCTGCCAAGCCCAAACGCTTTAATCCTGCACTGGCTAAAATAATCGCGTCATACTGACCATCATCTAGCTTAGACAAGCGCGTACCCACATTGCCACGTAAATCAATAATCTCTAAATCTGGACGTGCTTTTAAAATTTGGCATTTACGGCGCAAGCTTGAGGTTCCAACTTTAGCGCCCTGTGGTAAATCTGCAAAACTGGCATAGTGATTCGATACAAAGGCATCAAGCGGGTCTTCACGCTCACAAATGACCGCCAAGCTCAAACCTTCAGGCAATGCCATGGGTACATCTTTCATAGAGTGTACGGCTAAATCGGCACGACCACCCATTAAGGCGGCTTCTAATTCTTTGACAAATAAGCCCTTCCCCCCAATTTTTGCCAATGGGGTATCTAAAATTTTATCGCCCTGCGTGACAAAGGTCACCAACTCAACAGTTAAATCGGCATGCATCGCCTCTAAGCGGGCACGAATGTGTTCAGCCTGCCATAACGCAAGCGGGCTTTGTCGAGTTGCAATTTTCAGGGTTTTCATCATAGTGGCTAAGCAAGATAAATAAGTTCATCTAAACTTAACCTGATCCCCTAAAAATGCAAGTCTATTTCTTTACCGATTTATCAATCTGTTGCGTATTCATCTGCGATGAGGCTGATCAATTAGAGTTTTTGGATGCGTTCTCGCAATAAAGGCAAATGTCGTCGACTAACAGCCAAACGCTCATCTAGCTCGCGGCAACGTACCTGATACTGTCCTGAATTGACCACTTCTAGCCCCTCCAAAAACTGAATCGAGACCAAGGCATTTCGGTGAATCCGAATAAACTGATCACCAAATTCGGTTTCTAAATCTTTCAGCGTTTCATCAATCAAGACACTGCCATTTTTATGACGCACCGTGACATATTTCTGATCGGCTAAAAAATAATAGATATTTTCTATAGGCACCAACTCTACACCACGATAAGTTTTCGCAGCAATTTGGTGACGTTTTATTTTTAATTCGTCCATATTTTCTTTTTGTTTTAAATGACTCATCTGCGCTTGCGTGAGTTTTGTTAAATGATCTAAAACCTGTTGCAATTCCTGTTGCATAATAGGTTTTAACAAATAGCCTTCCGCATTGGACTTAAATGCCTCGAGTGCATGTTCATCGTAGGCGGTACAAAACACAATGGCTGGCATTGGGTCAAGCTCACGCAAATGTTGAGCGCAACTTAAACCATCCATTCCCGGCATTTGAATATCTAATAATATGACATCCGGCTGATGTTCATCTGCCAGTTCAATCGCCTGTTGCCCATGAGCTGCCGTTGCCACCACATGATGCCCCAATTGAGTGACCAAACGTGATAATCGCTCTCTTGCCAGAGGCTCATCATCACAAATTAGGATGTCCATTTTTCCTCCTTTTTAAGTCAATAACTTTATTTTTATCAAGTCTAGAAAAATCAGAGCAATCACAGCTTATTTTATTTATAACGGTATTGCAGCACCGTGGTGTACATACCATTCCCCGCATAATTTTTGAAAGTAACACTGCGCCCATAATACGCTTTTAAGCGCTGTTCCACGTTTTGCAGTGCAATCCCATGTCCAGATCTTAAATTTATTTTATCGCTGACATACGGATTTGTAATGACAATATTGACTTGGTTTTGCAATATTTCGATCAAAATACTTATCGTACTCTTTGCTAAAACTTTTTCAACTCCATGAAAAATACTATTTTCTAGCAAGGGTTGTAAAGTTAATAACGGAATTTGTACCTGACTGAGCAGTTGCGGTTGTTCAATTTTCCATTCTACCGCCAACCGATCACCCAAACGAATTTGTTCAATCTCTAAATATCGCTGGCAAAGTTCAATCTCATCTTTCAGGCTCACCAGTTTTAATTCCTGCAAACTGGCACGAAATAAACGCGACAAATTGAGCAACATTTGCTCGGCTTTATCGGGATCAATTGCAATTAGACTGATCACATTATTTAAGCTGTTAAACAAAAAGTGTGGATGAATACGGGCCTGCATAGCATGCACCCGCGCTTGCAATTCGCTATGCCGCTGCTGAATAGCTTGTTCTCGGACATAGATATAACGAAAACAAAACGCACCCAAAATCACACCATAACTCAAATGCAGTCCAATCCCATGCATGAGTTCAGCCAGACTAAACTGCTGTAAATGAAAATTTTGCCCAAAATGCAATAAGGTATTTAAACTGAGTGTCGTGACCAATACGATGGTTTGCAGCAAGATAAAACTCACCATAAACGATAGCGCCAAGCCCATGCGTAAAAAACGTGCCTGAAAAAATTCAACCAAAGCCGCAAAACACAATACCACCCAGTTGATATACAAAATATATTGTAGCACCCGAGTAAAACTTAAACCTTGCCAGCCCTGTGCTTCAGCCAAAGCCAAGACCATTGCCAAAGCATTACTGCCAATAAATAGTTCAATTAGATATTGCCAACGCCCTATTTTCGTAAAAAAATACACATAATTTTGTTCTGCCTGCGTATCAGCATAAGTTTGATTGGCTTGTTCTTCGGCAAGTGAATCTGAATTTGTTATACTCTTGTCCAAATCACCGCTTTTTACTTTATTGAGCCGATATGACCACATCTTCTAATTCCTCAAATCCGTCACAAGCCCAAACTTCGGGTATGTGGGGCGGTCGTTTCTCTGAAGCGACTGATGCTTTTGTTGCTGAATTTACAGCATCTGTTCAATTTGACCAACGCTTTTATAAACAAGATATTGCTGGCTCAATTGCGCATGCAACGATGCTTGCCAAAGTAGGCGTACTTACGACTGAAGAGCGTGACGATATTATTCAAGGTTTAAATACCATTCAGGCTGAAATTGAAGCAGGTCAATTTGAATGGCGTATTGACCTTGAAGATGTCCACATGAACATCGAATCACGCCTTACTCAACGTATTGGCATTACAGGTAAAAAATTACATACAGGTCGTAGCCGTAACGACCAGGTGGCAACCGATATTCGTTTGTATGTCCGTGACGAAATTGATGCCATTTTAGAATTATTAAAAAAATTACAACACGGCATTTTAAGCTTGGCAGCCAAAAACACGCATACCATTATGCCTGGTTTTACTCATTTACAAACCGCACAGCCTGTGACTTTTGGTCATCACCTTATGGCATGGTTCGAAATGTTGGTACGTGACTCTGAGCGTTTAATTGACTGCCGCAAACGTGTTAATCGTATGCCTTTGGGTTCTGCCGCTTTGGCAGGTACCACTTACCCAATTGACCGTGCTTTTACCGCAGAATTGTTGGGCTTTGAAGCTGTATCTGAAAACTCGTTAGATGCTGTATCAGACCGTGATTTCGGGATTGAGTTTAACGCTGCTGCATCTTTAATTATGATGCACTTGTCGCGCATGTCTGAAGAACTGATTTTATGGACATCGGCACAGTTCAAATTTGTGAATATTCCAGACCGTTTCTGCACTGGCTCATCCATTATGCCGCAGAAGAAAAACCCAGACGTACCAGAATTGGTGCGCGGTAAAACAGGTCGTGTTTATGGCGATTTAATGAGTCTGTTGACCCTGATGAAAGGTCAACCGCTTGCCTACAACAAAGACAACCAAGAAGACAAAGAACCTTTGTTTGATGCCATTGATACCGTGCGCGGCTCGCTCATGGCATTTGCCGATATGATTCCTGCTTTAGTACCAAACATTGCAGAAATGCGTGAAGCTGCATTACGTGGTTTCTCTACGGCAACTGACCTTGCAGATTACTTAGTAAAAAATGGCGTGGCATTCCGCGATGCACATGAAATTGTAGGTAAAGCCGTAGCATTGGGCGTACAAGAAGGCAAAGACTTGTCTGAACTTAGCCTAGAACAATTACAGCAATTCTCAGATTTAATTCAAGCTGATGTATTTGAAAAAGCACTGACCCTTGAAGCCTCTGTAAATGCACGTGATCATATTGGCGGTACAGCGCCTGCACAAGTTGCAGCGGCAATTGAACGTGCTCAAACACGTCTTGCTCAACTTTATGCATAATCAGGAAGTGAGAGATGTCTAAACAAGTATTTTGTCGTAAATATCAAACCGACATGGAAGCGATGGATTTCGCTCCTTTTCCGGGTGCCAAAGGTCAAGAATTACTTGAAACGGTATCTAAACAGGCTTGGCAGGAATGGCTCAAACACCAAACTACGCTCATTAATGAAAAGCGTTTAAATGTGTTTGAACCTGAAGCGAAAAAGTTTTTGGAAGAACAACGTGAGAAGTTTCTCAACAATGATGCCAGTTTGGAAGTCGCAGAAGGCTTAAAACCTCAAAACTAATCCAAGTACTGTTTTTTCATTTTGGAAAATTCAAACCTTGTTTATTTTACAATTAAAAGAGTCTTTATGAAGGCTCTTTTTTTATGCCATTTGTGATTATGAGTTGCCGCAACAATGTTTTAAATAAATGAAAATAGATTCAAAAAATTAAGCTAATTTCCTATTTTTATTTCTCGATTGAAGCGTATATTTTATAGTCACAACAAAACACTTAACAATAGATTAATTATTGATTTCAAAAAGAATAGTTTTAAAAATAATCACACTAAAAATAATGTAATTTAAAAATACATTTGTATATAAAACGCTACATTCCACTACAATAAACCACATGATTCTTGAGTGTGATTTTCCTATACTTATTTTCAAGGAGATAAGCAATTATCTCTCACTATAATAAATATCCCCGATTTCAATCTCAGATTTCCCCCAAAGTCTGAGATTTTTTTTATCCAAAATTTCGGCTGTTTCAAGCCATAAAAAAAGCCCCATCATTAGATGAGGCTGAATATTCAAAAAAGCTGAACTTAGCGTTCCTGTACTTTTTCTTCAATTTCTTTGACACTGGTATGACGTACGTCAAAACCTTTGACCATATAAATCACTTGTTCTGAAATATTTCGTGCGTGGTCACCAATACGCTCTAACGAACGTAACACCCACATCACATTAATCACACGTGAAATATGACGCGGATCTTCAATCATATACGTCATTAGAGTACGTGTTGCAGATTGATATTCACGGTCAATATCGGCATCGGCAAGTAAAACACGCAGTGCTTGATCGACATCTAAACGTGCAAAAGCATCCAGTGCATCGTGAATCATGACACGCACTTGGTTACCAATATGACGTGTTTCCATATAGCCGCGTGGCGAACCACCTTCTTCACATAAGTTTTGGGCAATACGGGCAATTTTTGCAGCTTCATCACCAATACGCTCTAAGTCAGTATTGGCTTTAGACATGGCAATCACCATACGCAAATCAATTGCGGCTGGATGACGACGCGCCAAAATCAACGTTAAGGCTTCATCAATTTCGGTTTCCATGCGATTGACAACATTGTCTTGGAACTGAACTTCTACCGCCAAGGCTGCATCGGTATCCAAGAGTGCGTGAATCGAGTTGGCAACCTGCTGCTCTACCAAACCACCCATGGCCATAAATTTGGTATTTACATCCTGCAAATCTTCATTGAACTGAGAAGAAATATGGTGACTTAACACAGGATTATTCGTACTCAAGGAATACACTCCACAACAAAAGGATAGACTGACGCAATGATTGAATATTAAAGCACAGCAATGATGACGTTTTTATGACATTTTCTCACCAAACTCTCAAGTCTGATCGTTTCTGTCTTTAAACAGCATAAGCCATTCAGATGACAAAATGACTTGGGTCTGTTGACATTTCGTCTATGTTTGCGGCAACGCATATTTTTTAGCTGATATAAGGCATGGGACAGGAAATTTAGTCATTCTAAATGACTGACTCATAAAGCAATAGTAGCAAAAATATGCTCGCCCCCTTGCGCAGCAAACAAAGCAACGCTTTGTTCTTGCTCATGTGGCTAAAACTTTCTCAGATTGCGTTATGAAACTTGGCAATAGTCTCGCTATTCCCTGCGTTTCATGCCTGATCTGCTCAGTTTTAGCCTACAGCGCAAGCCATTTATGAAATGTCAACAGACCCTATATGGCTTTCCGAATCAACCAAGCATTCATTTCCTGCACATCTTGTTCAGTCAATTGCCCAACGGCTGCTTTCAACTGTAACACATGCTTCAAATAGTCATACTGTGCATTGAGATAATCCTGCTTGGCAGAAAAGGCGTTACGCTGTGCCAACAGTACATCCACCATGGTTTTTAAACCTTCCTGATATTGCGCTTTGGATGCTCGTGCCACTAAATCTGCTGAATTCATTGCAGCCTGTCGCGCCTGCAATTTGGCTTGATCAGTTTCGACTTGTAAATATGCCTGTTTCACATCGGTATTGGCTTTACGGATTGCTGCATCTAGCTCGGCTTCAGATTTTTGTACCAAAACCACTGCTTTTTGCACATTTTTATTGACCCGCCCACCGCTAAACACATTCCAGTTCATTTCAATCCCGACCTGGTCGAACTGACCATCGGGCGACATGATACTTTCAGGGCTTTGTTTGGCATAACCATAACTGCCCACAGCTTCTACCTGCGGATAACGTGCTGCTTGTTCAACCCGACGTGCATCTTCGGCATATTGTCGCTGCAAACGTGCCTGTTGAATAGCCAAATTTTGAGTTTGTGCCAATTGCGACCATGCCTCTAAACTTTCAGGCACAGGTTTTTGAAATTGAAAGTCATCTCGCAAAACTGCCAAACTTTCTTGATATGGCCCAATCAATTGTGCCAACTGCTCTTGTGCCAAAACCAACTGCACATGTGTTCCAATCCTGTTCGCTCGTGCATTTTGATATTGCGCATTGGCTTCACTGACTTCACTTTTAGCCACCAAACCTTCACGCAGTTTGGCATTCATCATATTGAGCTGTTCCAACAAAGCTTTTTCTTCTTGTAAATATGCTGTTGTTAAAGACTGCTGTCTCAGCACATTAAAATACGCTTCTGATACATTCAAAATATGTTGCTGTTGTTGTAAACGTAAGGTGACTTCACTCAGGCTTAACGAGGTTTTGACTTGTTTCAGGGCTTGCCAAGCATCCCAACGAAATAAAGGCTGACGTGCTGTTAACGCGACTTGACGTGAAGTTGAAGATGAACTGCTTAAAAGCTCTGGCGAGGAACTGGCAATATTGACTCGACTCATTTCCTGACTTTTACGGGTGATATTGCCCGACAGAGTCACAGTTGGCAGTAAATTGCCTTGCGCAAGCCCTAAATTTAATTGATCGGCCTGATATTGTAATTGCTGTGCGCGCCAAGTCGGATCGCTATTTTGAGCACGCTGATAGGCTTGCATTAAATCCAAAGCAAAAGCGCTTGAACTCATCCAACATAAGCATGTCACTAACATCATTTTTTTCATTATTTTTCGATCAACCCACTCTGTAATTTCGTCAATCCTACTGCAATGTATTTTTACACCGCCCATACTAAAGCGAATTTGCATTTTTTTCGTATGATTTTCATTAATTTTGATAATTTTTCATATTATTTCAATTCATTGCAATAATTAAGCAAAGCCATACACGTGCTAACAATCGCTGCATAAAGTGGTACTTACTCACAGGCATGTAACCAAACTCTAGCAGAATACTACAATTTACTCCGTGGCTTTGACTTTACAATGCAAGCTCTCCCCTCGTCCTTCGACCCAAGCTTCTAAAACCGTGTGCCTCACAGCGGATATTTTAAATTTAGAATTTTGGTATGAATGACTCATTTTGATTTTTTGGAATCCATAGTGCCTAAATGAAGGCACTAGATGATGAATGAATACTCATGTTGAATTGCTGTAATGGTTAAATTTCTTCGCGCCAGTAAACTTGCCCTACTGCTTGGCAGTTGTCTGTATTTGCTCGCCTGCCAAAATTCAGATACACCTCCCGTAGCTGAACCACCAAAGGTACAGGCCAGTGCCAGCGAGCCTGTGGATTTGACCCAAATGTGTGAAAATATTCAGCACAATATGCAGCAAATTGACAATACCCGCACCACGTTTGCGCTAGAACAAATTAATCAGGATTTAAAAGTCTGCCTACCGTTGCTACCTTTGAATGAGCAATTAAATTTGCTCAATCTTTCGACCCAAATGTATCAACGCTTTTTGCATGTAGAACGCAGCGCTGCAGAACAAGCTGCCTTTGACCAACACGCTTTTGATATGGCACAGCATCCGACCATTCAGCAAAGTCATTTTGAAAACTTTGCCTTGCGTGATCAATATTTATTGAAACATAAGGGACAAGCCTATTTAGAGCTATACGATGCAGGTGAAGCACAGTTGGTTTATCGTCGTAGCCCACAATACTTAGCCATTATTTTTGCGCCTTACATGCCCGATGCCGAGCAGATTTTTATTGAAAGAATGGCCAATGACAATATGCAGCACAGCTTGCGTGATGGTGGACTCACCCTTGATGCTGCCGATTTGGCAGAACGCGCCTTATTTTGGGAAGATTACGTGCAGCGTTATCCTAAAAGTCACTTTATACGGGATGCACGTTACCTAGCCGAAGTGTATGCCTTGCTGCTGTTTAAAGGCACAGCCAACAGTCCTGTTTCTCAGGATTATGTCGATGAATACAGTATCCAACCTGCCGTATTATTTGAAATTAAAAAACTGGCAAAGTTGCAAAAATCTCCCTTAGCACAGCAAGCGCGTAAATTCCTTGCCTTTTTACACATGAGCAGTGAACAACGACTCACTGAAATTGCAGCACAGCCCACTGCACGTGAACAGCGTGAATATGGCGATGATGCTTTAGTACATGCACAGTTGCATCAATATTTAAATTTAAAGAACATCTCCATCCATGCAAAACGCGATTGTTTTAGTGATGCCGTTTGTATTACTCGCTAATTATCCAAAGTCGCTTAAAGCTCAAATACTTGTCATTAGGCATCAAAGAATAAAAGCCGCGCGAAGCCTGCTTTTATACCAACAACGTGCTACTATTTATACAGCTTGACGGAGCGCGAGTAATTCCTCGCTGAGATTGTGTCCATTCTTTGTTGTTTGCCCAAAGGTCTGCAACACAGATTTAAACCCAAGTACCGTTGAACCTGATCAGGTTAAAACCTGCGTAGGAATCAAGCCCATCTAAAAACATAGCACCCAAATTGTTCCCTTGTTCAAAACAGATCAGTTTGCCCTTGTTTTTGGTCGTGCTTGATTCGTTGATTTCATTCTTCAGGATCATTGCAATGAACCAATTAACGAATCTATCCCCTGCTGATATTTCTGCTCAACACGAGCAAGATGCCAAAGATTTAACCCGCATTTTGCCTGCATCGAAAAAAGTCTATATTCAAGGCTCACGCCCAGACATTCAGGTGCCAATGCGTGAAATTGAACTGACCGACACTCCAACAGGTTTAGGCGGTGAGCACAATCCACCGCTCATGGTGTATGACACTTCAGGTGTATATACCGATCCAAATGTTGAAATTAATCTGAACAAAGGCTTGCCAAACATTCGTGACAGCTGGATTGAAGAACGTCAAGACACTGAAAAACTAGAAACCCTGAGTTCTGCATTTGGTCAAGAACGCTTACGTGACATTCGCACCGCTGAAATTCGTTTTGCGCACATTCAAAAGCCACGTCGTGCCAAAGCGGGCAAAAACGTAACCCAAATGCACTATGCAAAACAAGGCATCATCACCCCAGAAATGGAATATATCGCGATTCGTGAAAACCAGCGTCAGCGAGAAGGGGTTGATATGCGTCAGCACCCAGGTCAAAACTTCGGGGCTAAAAACTTAACTGAAATCACGCCAGAATTTGTACGTCAGGAAGTGGCTGAAGGCCGTGCAATTATTCCTGCCAACATTAACCACCCAGAATGTGAGCCAATGATTATTGGTCGCAACTTCTTGGTCAAAATCAATGCCAATATTGGTAACTCGGCACTGGGTTCAAGTATTGATGAAGAAGTCGCAAAAATGACTTGGGCGACCCGTTGGGGCGCAGATACCATCATGGATTTATCGACAGGTAAAAACATCCATGAAACTCGTGAATGGATTATCCGTAACTCGCCTGTGCCAATTGGTACTGTACCTATTTATCAAGCTTTAGAAAAAGTAAACGGTATTGCCGAAGACCTCACTTGGGAAATCTTTAAAGACACGTTGATTGAACAAGCTGAACAAGGTGTGGATTACTTCACCATTCACGCAGGCGTGTTATTGCGTTATGTACCACTCACGGCCAATCGCTTAACAGGTATTGTATCGCGTGGCGGTTCAATCATGGCGCAATGGTGTTTGGCGCATCATGAAGAAAACTTCCTTTACACACACTTTGATGAAATCTGCGAAATCATGAAAGCTTACGATGTATCGTTCAGCTTAGGTGATGGTTTACGTCCGGGTTGTATTCAAGATGCCAACGATGAAGCACAATTCAGCGAACTGCGAACTTTGGGTGAATTGACTCACCGCGCTTGGGAACATGATGTGCAAGTGATGATTGAAGGCCCGGGGCACGTACCAATGCACATGGTCAAAGAAAATATGGACTTGCAACTTGAAGTCTGTAAAGAAGCACCATTCTATACACTCGGCCCATTAACCACGGATATTGCACCAGGTTATGACCATATTACTTCTGCAATTGGTGCAGCGATGATTGGTTGGTACGGTACTGCAATGTTGTGCTATGTGACACCTAAAGAGCACTTAGGCTTACCGAACAAAAAAGACGTCAAAGACGGCATCATCACCTATAAAATTGCAGCACATGCGGCTGACCTTGCCAAAGGACATCCGGGCGCGCAAGCACGTGACAATGCCTTATCTAAAGCACGTTTTGAATTCCGCTGGGAAGATCAGTTTAACCTGAGCCTTGACCCAGATACCGCACGCAGCATGCATGATGAAACCATGCCAAAAGAAGCGCATAAATCTGCACACTTCTGTTCAATGTGCGGACCAAAGTTCTGTTCGATGAAAATCACGCAAAACGTGAGAGATTATGCACAAAATCAAAATGCTGCGAACAAAACGGAGCAAGTAGATGCAGAGGTCGAATCAGGTCTCAAAGCCATGAAAACCGCTTATCAGGAACATGGTCAAAAATTATACCATAAGCTCTAATTTGTTTAAAAAGCGTTTGTATTCAATAAAATCTCAGTTAGGATGAAATTATGCTTTGCTCATCCTGATGAGAATTTATGAAGATTATTCAACAAGCAACTTATGGACAACACGATGCACAGATTCACCAACGTGAATACCTGTATCGTGGTTTTATTCAGGTTGAAAAAGTCAGCCTGAGCCATCGCTTGTTTAATCAAACTACATATACCCCAGTCCTTCAGCGTGAACTCATTCAACGCCCTGAAGCGGCTGGGGTACTCATTTATGATGCACCACAACAAAAATTTGCCCTGATTGAACAATTCCGTATTGGTGCAATTGATGATTGCGACTCGCCTTGGCAACTCGAAGTGATTGCAGGCGTGTTAGATGGTAATGAATCACCTGAAAGCTGCATTCGTCGTGAAGCTTTGGAAGAATCGGGCTGTGAATTAAAAGAATTACAACATTTATTCAGTTTTTATCCATCTGCAGGTGCATGCGCAGAGCTGTTCCACTTATATAGTGCGAGCACCACGTTACCACAGGAAGGTGGCGTGTTTGGTATGCCAGATGAAGGAGAGAATATTCAATTACACATTCTTGATTATCAGGAAATTCCAAACTTGCTGACCAATGGTCGGCTAAAAAACGCACCTGTCATCATGGCATTGCAATGGTTACAACAACAAATTAAAACCGTGAAGGATGTCTAAGGGGTCAGGCATGACTTTATTCTCAAACAATCACCAGCAACGCTGGACAATTGTACAAATTTCAGATACGCACCTCATGAATCAGGAAGATTTAGAGTTTGTGCACATGAATCCTGAACGCAGCTTTCACGCGGTAATGCACGATATTCAACAGCAATATCCGCAGCTCGATGCTATTTTCCATACAGGCGATTTAGCACAAATCCCTGTTGCTGAAACCTATCAGCGTTATTTGCAGTTTATGCAGACTTTGAATACGCCGCATTTCCAGATTCCGGGCAATCATGATGATGCCGCAGTTTTTCCATTCCATTTACAGTCCAATCAAGTTCATGCAATTGAGTTGGGCAATTGGAGTGTCATTTTACTGAATACTGCGGTTAAAGGTCGGATTGATGGCTGGATGGACGCAGCACAATTACAGCAGTTAGATCAGCTTTTACAGCAACATGCGCAGCAGCAGGTGATTATTGCCTGTCATCACCATCCTTTTGATATGCAATCGCACTGGATAGATCAGCACAAACTTAAAAATACCGAAGCCTTAATTGATGTATTGGCACGCCACAACAATGTCAAATTGGTGCTGTGTGGGCATGTGCATCAAGACTCATTAAATGAATGGCAAGGGATTCAATTTTACTCTACGCCTTCGACCTGCGTGCAATTTAAACCACATAGCCAGCACTTTGCGCTTGGGCCTGAGGCACCGGGTTACCGTGTGTTACATTTGAATGCAGATGGCAGTTTTAGCACCCAAGTGCATCGGGTTGAGCATGTCACACAACAAATAAATTTTGAAATTTCAGGTTATTAACTTTCCATTTTATTTTTTTTGCTTTACTTTATGCCTTCAACGAAAAAATGCGATAACACATCCAAACATCAAAGACTATCCATAATCAAAAAAAGTCTATATGATGACGTCCCCCGAAGAGAGAATTCTTTCTGAGGGAGTGGATAAAAACACTTGCATATCACCATATTTTTCGCGTATGAATCTTACGCATATGATGAGGAATGCCCTACATGGCGAATGACAACCAAAATCAAGTCTTGGACGAACAAACAGATCTTGTAGAAGAAAAAGCTACAAAACGCGTGCGTAAGGCAAAGCCAAAGGCTTTAGAGGGTGGTTCTACAGCTAGCTTATTTGGTATTGCACCTTATCAGCCGAAAAAGAATGAAGAATACATGTCTGAAGGACAACTCGAACATTTCCGTCAAATTTTAATGGCGTGGAAAGAAGAGTTAATGTCAGAAGTAGATCGTACACTCAACACCATGCAAGACGAAAATACCGCTTTGCCTGATGTGAATGACCGCGCGACACAAGAAGAAGAATTTGCGATTGAATTACGTACCCGTGACCGTGAACGTAAATTGATTCGTAAAATTGAACAATCCATTGAAGCGATTAAAAACGATGACTATGGTTTCTGTGAAACTTGTGGTATCGAAATTGGTCTGCGTCGTTTAGAAGCACGCCCAACGGCAACGTTATGTATTGACTGCAAAACTTTGGCAGAGATCAAAGAGAAGCAAAATAACGGTTAATTGTGACTGTTGAAAATTCTTTAGCGGAGCATGCTCCCCATGCGCAGCAGCGAGATCATATTTCGCTGACGCGCTACTCAGGTCGGTTTGCGCCATCGCCAACCGGCCCTTTGCATTTTGGCTCTCTCATTACTGCCGTTGCCAGTTATTGCGATGCCAAAGCCCAGCACGGCACTTGGCTGGTACGTATTGAAGATACTGACATCCCACGCATTTACCCTGGCAGTGAAAATCATATCTTGCGTTGTATTGATGCCTTTCAATTTGAGCCGGATGCCGAAATTATTTTCCAGAAAGATCGCCTCGATCTCTATGCAGCCGTGTTGCAACAATTGCAGCAACGCGACTTGGTCTATGCCTGTCAATGCACCCGCAAAATGCTTGGCTCCAATCATATTTATGCAGGGACTTGCCGCAATTTAGGTTTAGATTTTGCCAATCAAGCGATTCGAGTCAAAGTCACAGACCAAGAGATTTGCTTTCAAGACCGCCTGCAAGACAAACAATGTTCCAACCTTGCGCAGGACTTGGGCGATTTTGTCCTAAAACGGCGTGATGGCATTATCAATTATCAACTGGCAGTGGTGGTGGATGATTATTTGCAAGGCATTACCCATGTGGTTCGCGGCGCAGATTTACTCGACAACACCGCACGGCAAATCTATTTGGGGCAACTGTTAGGCTACCCTAAACTCAGCTACACGCACCTGCCTTTAGCCATGAATGCACAAGGGCAAAAACTGTCTAAACAGAACTTGGCACAAGCTTTAGATTTAGCCCAAGCACCGAAGCTGCTACAAGCCGCTTTAACTGCCTTAAATCAAGCCACTGTCGAATTAGACACCCCTGCACGCATGCTTACGCAAGCCATTCAGCAATGGGATCTTTCACGTATTCCTGCAGGCACAGCTTTACACGGCTATTATTTATAAAATTTAAAATTCAGTTATGCTCAAATTGAAATGGATCATTTGAGGTTGTGTCATGTTTTTTATTTTTGGTGTTGGACCGAAAACCAAAGTGGTCGAGAAAAGTCAATTTAGCTGCCCCGTTTGCCGCACTCGCAGTAGCTATGAACTCAGACAGCAACGACAATATTTTTCCTTATTTTTTATTCCCTTGTTTCCTATGTCTAAACAAAAAAATACTACAGTCAAGTGCTTACACTGCGGAACAGTCATGCCAAGCATGGTCTTGCACCATGCTCAGCCAGAAGCGAAATAGAAGGATAAATTCTAGAAGCTGGATTCTTCACGGCTAGGGTTAATCTCATGCGTGCTGGCTTCAATTTTCAGAATCAAACTCACCATCACTGCACACATAATTAACGATGAACCACCATAACTAATAAAAGGTAGAGTCAAACCTTTGGTAGGCAACATACCCATATTCATGCCTGCATTCACCATAATCTGTAATAAGAAGATAATGCTGATGCCATAAGCCAAATATCCTGCACGTAAGTACTGGTTTTTCAGGGCGCGATGACCAATTTTAATGCAGGCAATCAGCATCGCAAAAGACAAGCTCAACACCACAAAAATGCCTAAAAAGCCAAACTCTTCACCTAAGACAGCCAACATAAAGTCCGTATGTGCTTCAGGTAAATAGGACATTTTCTGGATACTATGCCCCAAGCCTACGCCTGCCCATTCACCGCGTCCAAATGCCATTAAGGCGTTAGACAACTGATAACCGACACCCAAAGGGTCATTCCACGGGTTTGAGAACGACATTAAACGCTCAAAACGATAAGGCTCAAATACCACCAAAAACACAAAGGCGGCAATAATCGCGCCAAAGGCAATACCAAACTGAATTAATGGCGCACCAGCTAAAAAGAAGACCCCTAACATGGTCAAGGCAATCACCACGGTCGCCCCCAAGTCAGGCTCTGCAATCACCAAACCTACCGTGACTGCCATAATCACTGCAAGACGAATCAGACCTTTAATGTTATTACGCACTTCTTCGGCACGGCGCACCACATAGTCAGCAGTAAAAATGGCCATCATCACTTTAGCGACTTCGGAAGCTTGCAGGGTAAAACCTGCGACCCGAATCCAGCGTTTAGAACCATTGACTTCAGTACCCACCAGCAACACTGCAGCCAACAAGGCAATGGTCACAATCCACAGAAAGAAGGTGTTGTTAAACCAGGTATTCAGCGGCACTCTATAGGCAATCACGGCAGCGATTAATGCCACCACAATAGAAATGCCATGACGCAATACATAGTGAAAGGCATTTTCATGCATGCGCTCGGCATAAGGCATAGAAGCCGATGCCACCATGATTGAACCAATACATAACAGCGCCAGTACGCTAAAAATCAGTACATTGCGTACATTCACTTCCGCTGGCAGTTTGGGTAACCAGCGCTCATAGACCTGATTGAGTTTATTGATTGTTGTCTGAGCAAAGCCAGCCATATCTCACACCTTATTGTTGTTATACCAGTGCGTTGACATAAGCAACGAACTTGTGACCACGTTCTGGATAGCCCGAGAACATATCAAAACTTGCACATGCAGGTGACAATAACACCACATCATGCGCTTGTGTATGTTGTTGGCAGATTTCAACTGCTTGTTGCAAGGTATCTGCAGTTAAGAGTTGGGTTGTTCCCGCAACTGCTGTTTCAATTTTCGTAGCATCCTCACCAATCAACACTGCCAGTTTGGCATATTGTTGCAATGATTGGCGTAGCGCAGTGAAGTCCTGCCCTTTGCCTTGCCCACCTAAAATAATCGCAACCTTACCGCCTTGTGCCTGAATTGCTGCACCCAAGCCATCTAAAGCTGCCAAAGTTGCACCGATGTTGGTTCCTTTGGAGTCATTATAATAACGCACCCCATGTAATTCTTTGACGAATTCACAACGATGCTCCAAACCTTTAAAGGTTTTCAGCGTTTCCAGCATGCTGTGCATAGATAAACCAATGGCTTCACCCAATGCCAAACACGCTAATGCATTAGCAATATTGTGTGTGCCTTGAATATACATCTCGGTGCTTTTTAATAAACGCTCACGCCCACGTGCCAACCACATGCTGCCATCATCATCTTTTAATAAGCCGTATTGGTTTAGGTCAGGCGCATTTAAGCCAAAACTTTGCATAGGGGTTTGATCTGGCACTAACGGACGACTTAAAGCATCATCACGGTTAAACACCACTTTTTTCACACCCTGAAAAATACGATGTTTGGCGGTGTGATAACCGAACATATCGCCATGACGGTCTAAATGGTCTTCACTCATGTTCAGCACTACCGCCACTTCTGCATTTAAATTCGAGGTGGTTTCTAGCTGAAAACTGGAGAGTTCTAAAATATACAGTTCAGGATCATCTTTGATCAGATCCAGCGCAGGGCGTCCCAAATTGCCACCTACCGCGACTTTTTTGCCTGCCTGCTCTGCCATTAAACCAATCAGTGTGGTAACGGTACTTTTCGCATTAGACCCTGTAATTGCCACAATAGGTTTGTCGGTCGCACGACGTAAAATCTGAATTTCACTCACCACAGGAATGCCCTGCGCCATCGCAGCCTGAATTTCAGGGAGTTTTGGATCTAGCCCTGGGCTAATCACAATTTCTTCTGCAGACAGCAATAAATCCTGATCAAACTGACCAAAGCGAGTTTCTACTTCGGCAGGAATTTGGTCATGCCCTGGAGGTGTGGGGCGAGAATCTGTCACAGCAACGCGGTAACCCTGATGATGTAAAAAATTAACGGCTGCAACACCAGAAATACCAAGTCCTGCAACGACTTTTAATCCACCACGTTGTATTAACATTTTTGCCCCATTTTGTGCGCTAATTTTGAAACAGACAAAATAGTAGCACTTTGCTGTTTTGAATGCTTTTTCTGTTTGCAGTTCCTGCAGTTTTTTTGTGTCAGTGCGTAAAAAAACCGTCATATTGCAGACGGTTTTTAAAAAGAATATTGCTAAAGTGAATAAACAAGCCTATTTCCACTTCACCGCTTGAACTTCAACTTTCTTTTCTGCGGGTTGATCTTGAGAATCACAACCACAACTGCCGCCACAGCCTGCCGCGGCTGCAGGTTTTAGCCATTTGGCCAAGCCATGCCAGCCTTTTTCAGTACAGAAATTGGAGAGTTTTAGAAAAACTGCGCCAGAAGTCTTGGGAAAGACTTTTTTAAAGACTACTACAGCACTCCACAGTACCAATGCAGCAACAATTAAAATTTCAACCATGTTCATCTACTCCTGTAGGTCAGGCATGTGCCTTAACCCAACAAATACGATGCCGTTTGATAAGTCAGGAATGACATGAAATAAGCCAAACCAAATAGATAGCAGGTCATAATACTGACCGTACGCCATGATCCTGTTTCGCGTTTTACCGTTGCTAAAGTTGCCAAACAATGCGGTGCATAAATAAACCACACCAATAACGATAAACCCGTTGCCAATGACCAGCCCAGTTCACCACCACCACTAATTAAAGCAGCCAAACCTTGGGACATGGCATCTTCATCCACTGCAGATAAGGCATAGACTGTGCCTAATGCAGCCACCACCACTTCACGCGCTGCCATCGCAGGAATCAAGGCAATCACGATCTGCCAGTTAAAGCCCACAGGAGCAAAAATTGGCTGTAATACATGCCCCAGCATCCCTGCAAAACTATAGTCAATTGCAGGCATGGTCGCGCCTTCAGGCGGCTGCGGGAACGTACACAAGAACCACAATAAAATCGACAGTGCAAAAATAATGCCACCGACACGCTTTAAGAAAATTTTGGCGCGATCTAGCAAACCAATCCAAACACTTTTTAGGTCTGGAAAACGGTAGCTCGGTAGTTCCATCAACAAGACATGCTCAGATTTATCTTTTTGCAAAAATTTAAGCACAAAAGATACGCCCAAGGCACTTAAAATACCCGCCATATACAGACCAAATAACACCAAGCCTTGTAAATTAAACATGCCCCAGACGGTTTGATTTGGAATGAACGCCGCAATCAATAAGGCATATACTGGCAAACGTGCGGAACAAGTCATCAATGGCGCAACCATGATCGTGGTTAAACGATCACGTGGGTCAGCAATACTACGTGTTGCCATAATGCCTGGCACTGCACAGGCAAAACTAGACAGCAATGGAATAAAGGCACGACCACTCAAACCTGCGCTAAACATCAGCTTATCGAGCAAGAATGCGGCACGTGGCAAATAACCCGATTCCTCTAAAATTAAAATAAACAGGAACAGAATTAAAATTTGCGGCAAGAACACCACCACACCGCCTGCGCCCGCAATAATGCCATCCACAATCAAGCTGTTCAGCAAGGGATGGCTAATGTTTTCGCCAATCACTTCACCTAGCCAGCCAAATAAACTTTCGATGCCATCCATAAACGGTGCAGCCCAAGCAAATACCGCTTGGAAGACAACAAACATCATCACCGCAAGGCTGACTAAACCGAATACAGGATGTAAAAAAATTTTATCGAGGAAGTCGGAGCGTTTGTCTTCTTCATCTACAAAGTGCACCACATCATGCAAAATGGTTTGAATCCGTTGATGCTGACTGCCTGTTAAGCCTGTCAATTCTGTCTGCGGAACAGCAAATTTGCCCTGATCTAAGGCATGCATTAAGTTTTGAATACCTGAATCACGCACTGCCACGGTTTCCACCACAGGTACACCCAAACGCTCAGACAATTTTTGCGTGTTGATTTGCATGCCACGACGACGCGCCTCATCCATCATGTTGAGTACCAACAAAATCGGACGACCCAGTGCAATCATTTCCAAAACCAAGCCCAAATGCAATTTCAGGTTGGTGGCATCCACGACACAAAGAAAGGCATCTTGCTGACCTTCTTCGGCTATTTTGCCTTGTACCACATCTCGAGTAATGGCTTCGTCGGGACTGGTGGCTTCTAAGCTGTAAGTGCCTGGTAAATCTAAAACCCGCACCGCTTGCCCTGAAGGCAAGCTGAACTGCCCAAGCTTGCGCTCTACGGTAACACCCGCATAGTTTGCAACTTTCTGACGCGTCCCTGTCAAATGGTTAAATAAAGAAGTTTTACCGCAGTTTGGATTCCCTACAAGTGCGATACGTAAGGCATCGCTCATGCAGATGCTCCTTGCTCAATTTCTATGCGTTGAGCTTCTACTTTGCGCAAGGCAAATCGGGTAAATCCCACTTGAATTAAGATCGGATCTCCACCAAAAATACCTTTAGTGATCACCTGCACAGGCGTCCCAGGCACAAAGCCTAACGTTTCTAAGCGATTCGCAACCAAATCATTTAGGGATGTTGCACCATCGGCAGTACGTAATACCTGACGGATGATGGCTGTTTGTTTTGCTTTAAGTTCTGACAAACGCACCGTGAAATTCCTATACCATTTTGCACATTATAACATGCAAATGAGAACAATTAACAAATAAGGTCGACTTACATTTAAATGCTTTATATCACATCGACAGCCCTGCTGAATTGGATTAGAGTAGAAAATAACGCTGCTTATTATCGAATTTCTCAATTAATTTTGTGATTTCGCCTGTGATTCCTATGCTGAACAAAAAACCTCGTATTCCTGCTGCAATACAGATTCCAGAAGCTTTGAGCTTTTTGGAAGGCTATCGCAACGATTTAATCGCACAAAGTGTCAGCCCGCATACCCGCAATGCCTATCTGTCCGATTTAATTCAATGCAGCGACTATGTCAGCAAACCCATGCCTGAATGGAATCATGACGATATTTCAGATGTACTCATCGAACTCACCAAACAACAAAAAAGCCCCCGCTCTATTGCACGCTGCCTATCTGCGCTACGTTCTTTTTATAAATTTTTAAGAGAACACAAACTTCGTTCTGACAACCCTGTTGCTGCGCATAAAACTCCAAAATTAGGTCGTGCCTTACCCAAAGATTTATCTGAAGCCGATGTTGAAGCCTTAATTCACGCTCCTGACATCAACACTGCACTCGGATTACGAGATCGTGCCATGCTTGAAGTCTTATATGCTTGCGGTTTACGAGTGACGGAATTGCTGAATTTACGCTTAGAGTTGATCAACCTGAAACAAGGCTATTTACGAATTGTAGGTAAAGGCAATAAAGAGCGTTTGGTGCCTATGGGACAAGTCGCTTGTGAATGGATAGAAAAATATTTAACCGAGTCGCGTCCGCAACTGTATAAAAGTGCTACCGATTATCTATTTTTAACGGTGCATGGCGGCATTATGAGCCGACAAAATTTTTGGTATGCCATTAAACGCTATGCCCTGCAAGCAGGCATTCAAGCCGAGTTATCACCACACACGTTAAGACATGCCTTTGCCACACACTTACTCAATCATGGGGCAGATTTACGCGTGGTACAAATGCTGCTCGGGCACAGTGATTTATCCACCACACAAATCTACACCCACGTCGCACAAATCCGTATGCAGCAATTGCATGCCCAGCATCATCCACGGGCTTAAAAAAACAAAAACGACGTAGAAGCATAGGGTCTGTTGACACTTCATCTATGAACGTAAGCCATTTATGAAATGGCAACAGACCCTAACGATCACGAATATTTTTTGTTATGCTAACGCTCTATTTTTTATGCCAACAAGAAAGGGTTGTTTATGACATTTACCCGCTCGACACTTTTGATTGCCTGTTCACTGGCAAGTGCTTTTGCAATCACCGCATGTTCAAATGCAAACAATGAAGATAAAAAGCAAACCACACTCACCGCCAGTGCGCCTGCAACGGGTGAAGCATCAACCCTAATTGAACGCAATGCACAACAGCGTTTAAGTACAACCTTGCAGCAACATTTTAAAACTGCAGGTATCAACGCCAAAATTACCGACATTAAAGCCACTGAAGTTCCAAATTTATTTTGGGTGAGTCTTGAAGGCATGTCATCGGTCTATGCCACCAGTGATGGCAAATACATTATTCAGGGCGATGTGATCCGTTTAGGTGACAAAGAACTACATAACGTCAGTGAAAACCTGCAAGCAGGCGTGAACAAGAAAATTTTTGCTGAATTAAAACAGGAAGATTTATTGGTATTCCCTGCCAAAGGCAAAACCAAACACGTCATTTATGTATTTACCGATGTCAGCTGTCCATATTGCCATCGTCTACATGAACAAATGGATGAAATGAATGGTAAAGGCATTGAAGTCCGTTACATTGCTTGGCCGCGTGGTGAACAGCACATGCCTGCTATGGAAGCAATTTGGTGTAGCGAAGATCGTCACGCTGCCTTTAATCAGGTCATGAATGGCGCACAAATTGCACCTGCCAACTGTAAAAACCCTGTTCGTGCTCAGTATCAATTGGGCTTAAATATGGGCGTCAATGGCACACCTGCGATTTATAATGCCGAAGGCGTATATTTAGGCGGCTACCTGTCTACCGCTGAATTGATCAAGCGCTTAGACAAATAAAAATAGCGGATCTGTGGATGCTGCATCATCCCAATACACCAAGACGTAGCATCTATGAGGCCAATATAAATAACGATTTTTTATGCGTTATTTTACTTTTTTTTATACTGTGAAGATAAGTGAGATCTGCCCTAGAGTCAGCGCGTTTTTTTAGCTATGATCTAGGCTTGCTTAAAGTTATTAAAATATGGAGTGTGACGTGAAACCAGTTCGTCTGGCAATCCTCGGTCTTGGTACTGTGGGTGGTGGTGCCCTTAAACTATTAAAAGAAAATGCTGCTGAGATTAGACGTCGCACCGGTCGTGAAATTGAAATCACTTATGTGGGAACACGTCGTCCGCGTCCTGACCTAAACTTGCCTGAATCGGTCAAGCAAAGCTCCGACTTGATGGACATTGTCCGTCAACCCGATGTAGACGTGGTGGTTGAAGTGATGGGCGGTATTCACCCTGCTTATGACGTGATCATGGAAGCCATGAAGCACGGCAAACAAGTAGTGACAGCCAACAAAGCCCTACTTGCAGAACACGGCAATGAGCTATTTAAAGCAGCTGAAGACAATGCCGTACAAATTGCCTATGAAGCTGCGGTTGCAGGTGGTATTCCAATTATTAAAGTCATCCGTGAAGGTTTGGCTGCCAACAAAATTGAATGGTTGGCAGGCATCATCAACGGTACAGGCAACTTCATTTTAAGTGAAATGCGTGAAAAAGGTCGTGCATTTGAAGACGTACTGAAAGAAGCACAAGAATTAGGCTATGCCGAAGCCGATCCGACTTTTGACGTCGAAGGTATTGATGCTGCTCACAAACTGACTATTTTGGCTTCATGTGCATTTGGTATTCCGCTACAGTTTGACAAAGTCTTTACCGAAGGTATTGGCAAAGTGACCGCGCAAGATGTGAAATATGCCGAAGAACTCGGTTTCCGCATCAAACACTTGGGTATTGCCCGTCGTACCGACAAAGGCATTGAACTGCGTGTTCACCCAACTTTAATTCCTGAAGAAGAATTGATTGCCAATGTTAATGGCGTGAAAAACGCGGTCTTGGTACAAGCCAATGCGGTTGGTCCAACGCTCTATTATGGCGCAGGTGCAGGTGCAGGCCCAACAGCCTCTGCGGTAGTTGCCGATGTCGTTGATATTGTCCGTGACATTTCTTATACCGAAGATGGCGCAGGTACAATTCCGCAATTGGCATTTGAAGCCTTAACCGACTTGCCAATTTTAAGCCGTGAAGAAATGACCACGGGTTACTACAT
The DNA here is from genome assembly GCF_013420145.1 of Acinetobacter sp. YH12021. NCBI lineage: Bacteria > Pseudomonadati > Pseudomonadota > Gammaproteobacteria > Moraxellales > Moraxellaceae > Acinetobacter > Acinetobacter sp. YH12021. Next base: position 52,307 of record NZ_VOYT01000010.1, on the reverse strand, counting down.
TCGCATTAATGCCGAAGACCAAACTGGCGTACTTGCTGATGTGACCACTATTTTAAGCCGCGCGGGAATCAGTATTGATGCCATCATGCAGCAATCACGCTTAAAAGACCTTATTCCTATCGTGATTCTGACTGACCCAGTCCTAGAATCAAAAATGGATGAAGCGTTACAACAAATTCAAGCATTGCCAACCATTCATGGCGAAATTGTACGAATTCGTTTAGAATCGCTTGATAATTAATCGGGTGAAGGGGAGTATTTCCCCTTGCCAAGCTCTACACACAATTGGAACATCATCATGTCGAATGCCAATCGTTATACTGGTTTAGTTGACCGTTATCGTGACCGTTTACCAGTGTCTGCAACCACACGTGCAATCTCTCTAGGCGAAGGAAACACGCCACTGATTAAGCTTGAGAATATTCCACGCATTATTGGTAAAGATGTTGAAATTTATGTGAAGTATGAAGGCTTAAACCCGACAGGTTCATTTAAAGACCGTGGTATGACCATGGCAGTTACTAAAGCAGTTGAAGAAGGTTCAAAAGCCATTATCTGTGCATCTACAGGTAATACTTCTGCTGCTGCTGCTGCCTATGCTGCACGTGCAGGCATCAAAGCATTCGTTTTAATTCCTGAAGGCAAAATTGCCATGGGTAAAATGGCACAAGCGATGATGTACGGTGCCATCACCATGCAAATCCGCGGTAACTTTGACGATGGTATGCGTCTAGTTAAAGAAGTTGCTGACCAAGCACCTGTGACCATTGTGAACTCGATCAACCCTTACCGCCTACAAGGTCAAAAGACCATTGCGTATGAAATTGTAGATGAGTTAGGTCGTGCACCAGATTACCACTGCTTACCTGTAGGTAACGCAGGCAACATTACTGCACACTGGATGGGTTATACCGAAGCGGTTGCCAACCAATCTGCCGATCAATTCGAGCAAGTGGTCTATGACGCAGCAACGGACAAATTCACAGGTCCAAACCCTGAAGGCCGCCCAATCATGGTGGGTTATCAAGCGTCTGGCGCTGCACCATTCTTACGTGGTGCGCCTGTAGAAAACCCTGAAACTGTTGCAACTGCAATTCGTATTGGTAACCCACAAAGCTGGAACCATGCCAAAGCCGTTGTACGCGATTCAGAAGGTTGGTTTGATGAGCTAACTGATGCTGAAATCTTAGAAGCACAACGCATGCTTTCAATGTATGAAGGCGTATTTGTTGAGCCTGCATCTGCTGCGTCTATTGGTGGTGCAATGCGCGACATCAAAGCAGGTAAAATCAAAGAAGGTTCTGTGATTGTATGTACCGTAACAGGTAACGGTCTGAAAGATCCTGACACTGCAATGAAACAATGTGCAGATGCGGTGATGCTCTCTATTGATGCTACAATGCAACAAGTAAAAGACTCTATCCTTTCAAACATGTAAGTTTTGAATCGTGATCAAAAAAACCTGCATTAGCAGGTTTTTTTGTATTTGGAATCATGCAACTTTAACGGAAGTTGAGTCATACGATTGATAACTCAACGCTCCAAGCTGAATGTGCTCTTAAATACGTTTAGGTAACTGACTTGCCCAACTCATTAAGCGAGTTGCATCATTGGTACGTGCTTGTGAAGTATCTGCACCCAAAAGCACCACCACTGCAGGACGGTTATTCAAAGTGGTATGCATCACCACACAACGCCCTGCTTCATTGATATAGCCTGTTTTAGACAGATTAATATTCCAACCACCATTACGTACCAGTGCATTGGTATTGTTAGATTTTAAAACACGATAACCCAAGTTAAAGTCATAGGTTGGCGTGGTTGAAAATTGGCGAATCAAACCATATTGCGAAGCGGTGCTGACCAAAATACCCAAATCACGCGCAGAAGATACATTACGTGGGTCTAAGCCTGTTGCTTCGGTAAAACGGGTAGAATGCATGCCCAATTCACGCGCTTTAGCATTCATTGCGGCTACAAAGGCATTTTTCCCACCTGGATAAGTACGTGCCAACGCTGCTGCTGCAGGATTTTCAGATTTCATTAATGCAAACAGTAACGCTTCGGCACGGTTTAACTTGTCGCCCACACGCAAAGTTGAGCTTGAGTTTTTACCTGCTGCACCTGCAAAATCAATCGATTGCAAAGTGATTTGTTCAGACATATTCAAACGTGCATCAGAAGTCACCACGGCAGTCATCACCTTGGTCACAGATGCAATAGGTAATGCCACATTGGTATTTTTGCTATACAGCACTTCACCTGTTTGCGCATCCATCACCAAAGCCGCACGTGCATTAACTGATGGTTGGTTGCTATAAGCAGAGGTATCTAAAATACGGACTGTTTTAGGCGCAGTGGAAGCAGGTGCAACACCATTGCTACTACGCACTGTAGTGGTAATTTTCGTTGAACCTGGCGGAGTAGGTTCAGCAACATAGCTCTCTGGCGCAGCCTGAGCGCTCGCACTGGTACTTTCCAGATCACCATTTAAGAATTGATCGGCTTGCTCCGAAGACCAACTTAAGGTCGCCTGACCGTCGCTCCCAGAGGAAGGATTGATGACAAGTTCAGCAAAACTGACAGAACTTAGGCTGAACATCATAGATGCGACCAGCACATGCATGAACGACTTCTTAGAATTTTTCACGACTGCTTACTCAACTCAGGGAGGTAAGATACATTTGCGTATTACCTCAAATATGCCTTACATTTAAAAATACAACAATGAATCGTTTTTGACACCATATTGTGCAGAACTTTTCATTCTAGATTAAGAATAGCATTGCTAATTTTGTCGTTTCATTGCAAGCTAATTTTGCTTTATGTAACAAAAAAGATGATTTTTTCAAAGGGAGAGTGTAGGTGATCACAGTTTTAGTAGTCGACGATCATGAATTGGTACGTACTGGGATTTGCCGTATGCTCGAAGACCATGCCGATGTGCAGGTGATTGGACAAGCTGAATCGGGTGAAGAAGCGATTACCTTAGTGCGTCAGCATCATCCCAATGTGGTGTTGTTAGATGTGAACATGCCTGGGATTGGAGGCGTAGAAACCACACGTCGTCTATTGCAAACTGCACCAGACACTAAGGTCTTGGCGGTGAGTGGTTTGGCAGAAGAACCCTACCCTTCTTTATTGCTGAAAGCAGGTGCAAAAGGCTATATCACCAAAGGCGCACCTGTCAGTGAAATGGTACGTGCCATTAAAAAAGTCATGCAGGGCGGTAAATACTTCAGTGCCGACATTGCCGAACAACTGGCAAGTTCATACTTATCTGACACACAACAATCGCCTTTTGATAGTCTTTCAGAACGTGAAATGCAAGTGGCGATGATGGTGGTGAATTGTATTAGCGCACAGGAAATTGCCGATAAGTTGTTTGTCAGTGTAAAAACCGTAAATACCTATCGTTACCGTATTTTTGAAAAATTAAATATTGATAGTGATGTCAAACTGACTCACCTTGCCATTCGTTATGGACTGATTAAACCCTAAATTTTCAACGCTGTTGATGCACAAATAAGACCTTTACGATATGCCAGATTTAAAACAACATTCTGAGTTAAATCAGTATCATCTTGGCATGTGGTATGGTACTTACCGACTGCTGATTGCCTTTTGTTTGCTGCTGATTACCCTGCTCACCTTTCAGCAGCTTGGCACACAATATCAGCACCCGGGTTTATATCTGTATACCTTGGTCTGCTATTTTATTTTTAGCTGCCTGCAACTGATCAGCTATAAATATATTCCTTTTAAAAGCACGCAACAACTGACCCTGTTTTTTGCAGTCGATATTATCGCGCTGAGTAGCCTGACTTTTGCCAGTGATGGCCCTAATTTATATTTAAGTCTGCTGTTTGTGATCACGATTTTTGCAGCCTCTCTCTTGCTGCAAAAGCGTAAAGCCTTAGCCATTACCCTCATCGCGATGATTATGGTGATTTACCAACACTTTGTTGGGAGTTTGCTGGACTTTTCATCGCTAAATAATATTGGTCAAAGTGCGCTATTGGCATTTTTATTTTGGGTGGTTTATGGCAGTGGACGTATTGCAGTACGGCGTTTCCAAATTTTAGAAAATCTAAATTTTTCGCAATCTTTGGAATTAAACCGCCTACAAAATATCAACCGTTATATTTTAGAACAAACCGAAATGGGCTATTTGGTTTTAGATGAAAATTGCCATGTCGTCCTCAGCAACCCTGCAGCCTGTCATCTGTTGGGGATTCATCCTAAATATGCGCACGCGACCTATCCATTGTATAAAATTCAGCCCGATTTATTTGATCTGTTCAAATTTGATCAATTGCAAGATGGAGAAAAATTTCAATTCGAGTCGCAACTAAGTCATTTTCATGTGCATATTCAGGTACAAAAACTCAAAGTGCCACATCAAACGCTGACTTTATTGGCGCTGCAGGATGGACGTAAAATCAATCAGCAAGTCCAGCAACTCAAATTAGCCGCCTTAGGACAACTCTCTGCCAGTATTGCGCACGAAATTCGCAACCCGTTGGCAGCCATTGTACAAGCCAACAATTTATTTACAGGCAGTGATGCTGCACAGCAACAATTGCTGTCGGACATGATCAGCAAACAAGCGACACGGATTGATAAGATTATTCACGACACGCTGAGTATGGTCAAAAATAAACAAACCACGCCTGTCGCGATTCAGCTCAATCAATTTTTGCCACAATTCATTCAGGAAGATTTACCTGATGCAGCGAGTCAAATTCAGCTTACACTGACCGAACCACTGAGCATCCAGTTTGATGAATCACAGTTTCGCCAAGTGCTGATTAACCTGATTCGTAACGCCATTCGACACAATGCTGCACAGCAGCCCATTGAGATTACGGTCTACCCGCAAACAACTTATATTTATATTGATGTGCGGGATTTTGGTGCAGGTGTCGCCAGTCAAGATCTCCTCTATCTGTTCCAGCCATTTTTCAGTACCGAAATCAATGGAACTGGTTTAGGATTGTATCTATCGCATAGTTTTTGCGAGGCGAATCAAGCCAAGCTGAGCTATATAGAACAAGAACAAGGCGCATGTTTCAGGATGAAATGTCTACGTGCCATTGAATAAACGCGATTGATATTGGATCAATCTTGTTGCTGTGGTTTTGATTTAATTTTGTGTGGTTTTGGGGAAAATATGCACGCTGTTCAACCTTTGGTTTTATTGGTCGATGACGAAGAAGACCTTTGTACCCTCATGCAGATGACTTTGGCACGTATGGGGATTCAAACCCATGTCGCGTATCGTTTAGTGCAAGCCAAGCAGTTATTGGCAGAACATCAGTACGATGCTTGCTTAACCGACTTAAACCTGCCCGATGGCAATGGCTTGCAACTGGTTGAATGGATTTCCGAACAATATCCGAATGTGCCTGTTGCCGTATTGACCGCTTACGGCAATATGGATATTGCGATTGCTGCTTTAAAAGCAGGTGCATTTGACTTTGTCAGCAAGCCTGTCAATCAAATACATTTACAGCAACTCCTTGAAAAAGCACTGAATAAACCTTTCGACACCACCGATCATCACAGCCAAGATCAGCTTGAATATAAAATGTTGATTGGGCAATCTTTGCCTATTCAGCAATTGCGCAGCACCATCAAAAAAATTGCGCGCTCGCAAGCGCCTGTATTTATTACAGGCGAATCAGGTACGGGGAAAGAAGTTGTCGCCAATTTGGTTCACCGTTTAAGTAATCGCAACGAAGGACCATTTATTGCAATTAACTGTGGTGCAATCCCCACCGAACTCATGGAAAGCGAGCTGTTTGGGCATAAAAAAGGCAGCTTTACAGGCGCAACCCAAGACAAACAGGGTTTGATTCAATCTGCACATGGTGGCAGCTTGTTCTTAGATGAAATAGCCGAGTTGCCACTGAGTATGCAAGTCAAACTGCTGCGTGCGGTTCAGGAAAAACGGATTCGTCCTGTCGGTTCAGACACCGAAATTGATGTCGATTTTCGTGTGATCAGTGCCAGTCATCAAGACTTAGAAAGTTTGGTTCAGCAAGGACGTTTCCGTCAGGATTTATTTTTCCGTATTCATGTGATGGATTTGGTTTTGCCTGCCCTGCGTGAACGTGAACAAGATATTTTATTACTGGCAGATCACTTCATTCAAAAAGTCGCACAAGAATGGGATATTCCTGCTAAACAGCTCACCCCACGGGCCCAGCAATTTTTACTGGAACAATACTATCCTGGCAACGTGCGTGAATTACGCAATATTATTGAACGCGCCATGACCCTGAGTGATGATGCTGTCATTGACTTACAACACCTACAAACTGCGCCTTTACGACAGTTTAGTATGGAAACTAGCGCGGAGACTCCACTATCCTCAGACACAAATAACGCACTCATGTCAGATGCGATGCCAACAGGACGTAAACTGCCAGAAGAAGGTTTAGAAGCTTATTTAGAAAAAGTGGAAAAAGATATTTTACTGAATGCCCTGAATCTAACCCACTGGAACCGCACCTTAGCCGCAAAAAAACTGGGGATGTCTTTCCGTTCTTTACGTTATCGTTTGAAAAAATTTGGGCTTGATACTGAAGATGAATAAGCACTATTCATCTTCAAACTGTATGCGTTGTAATTTGTGAATGACCAATGATCGTATTAACGGCGACTGAGCAACAAGTTTGCCACATGCTCTAAATAGGCATCCTCTTTCATCTCTGCAGTTTGGATATATTGCTGATTCGGCTGAATCCCTACGCCTTCAATCATTTGATCGCGTGGGGTGTAGTAATGCGAAACCGTCATTTGCAAGGCTGAACCATCGCTGAGAGGAAACAGCTTCTGTACCACACCTTTGCCATAGCTTTTTTCACCCATGACCCAAGCTCGTGCGTGATCTTTCAAAGCAGCAGTAAAGACCTCTGCGGCCGAAGCCGAACGCTGATTAATCAGCACCCCTACTTTTAAATTTTGAAATTCAAAACTTGGTAATGCCTGAAATTGCTGATCGCCTTCAGAACGGCTTTTGGTTGATACAATCACACCCTGATTTAGAAATAAATCGGCAGATTCCACTGCAGCAGACAACAAGCCCCCCGGGTTATTACGCAAGTCAATCAATACAGCTCTTAAACGTGGTGTACTATGTTCTTCAATTAAGCGTTTGATTTCGTTGGCGGTATCTTGCTGAAATACGCGAACTTTAAGCAACAAGACCTGATTCGGAAGCATTTGTGCCTGAATATCAGTTTCCACTTTTTTATTGCGCACCAATAACATAGAGGGCTGATTGGCCGCACGCTGCACACTTAAGGTTGAACCTACTGAACCTGTGAGTAAATTATTGACCTGCTCTGCAGTGAGTTTTCTTAATTCCTGATCATCAATTTTGAACAGACTATCGCCATTACGCAGTCCTTGTTTGGCAGAGTCTGCATCGGTATTTAAGTTCTGAATCACCCATTGCTGCTGGGCCATTTCATAACGTAAATTAAAATCGACCGAAGCCAAATCGCCTTCGGTATATTGTAGAAGCTGTTTATATTCTTCTGCGGTTAAATAGCGTGAATAGCGGTCTAAACCGCTCACCAAGCCACGAATGGCTTGCTGAAACAAGGCATCGTCACTTTTTTCAGTCACGTAGTTGTCTTTGACAATGCCATAAATTTGTACAAACTCCTGAATCGACTCGACAGGCACATCTACATAATCCTGTGCCTGTGTTGGCCCATCCAGTTCTAATTCATCAGGTGCAGCCCAAGTCTGGGAATGACCAGTCCACAACAGCAATGTCGTCAATGCCAATGCATAAATTTTGTGAGCCGTCATTCCATCACCAGTCTGGGGTTATGCCTGTAGGCAAATTAAGTTACGACCTTGCATGTCTGCAGGGACAGGCAATTGCATCAAATTCAGTAAAGTTGGCGCAACGTCTGCCAACACACCACCTTCTGCAATACTCGCCTGTGTTGGGCCTACATAAATGAATGGCACCAATTCAGTGGTATGTTGCGTGTGTACCTGACCACTGTCATAGTCTTGCATTTGTTCGACGTTACCATGGTCAGCAGTAATAATCATGTGACCCTGTTTCGCCATCACCGCTTCATAGACACGACCCAAGCAGGTATCGACTGCTTCAACCGCTTTCACTGCAGCATCAAAGACGCCTGTGTGACCGACCATATCGCCATTGGCATAGTTCACCACCAACAAGTCATACTCACCTGAATTGATTGCAGCAACCAGTTCATCGGTCACTTCATAAGCACTCATTTCTGGTTTTAAGTCATAAGTTGCCACATTTGGCGATGGAATCAGGATGCGTTTTTCACCCGGATATTCATCTTCACGGCCACCACTAAAGAAGAAGGTCACGTGTGCATATTTTTCAGTTTCGGCAATACGCAACTGGGTTTTACCCAAGTCTGACAAGTACTCACCAATTGAATTTTTCAAATCTTCTGGCATATACGCCACAGGCGCAGCAATGCTGGCTTGATAACGGGTCAACATCACAAATTTAGACAGTTGCGGCACAACTTTACGCTCAAAACCAGCAAAGTCCTGTTCCACAAAGGCTTTGGTCAATTCACGTGCACGGTCAGCACGGAAGTTCATAAACACCACGCTGTCGCCATCTTGAATTTTGGCAATTTCACCAATACGGGTGGCTTTAACAAACTCGTCGCTTTCATCTGCCGCATAAGCCGCTGCCAAGCCTTCAACCGCAGTTGCCGCAGTGCGTACTGCCTCACCTTCGGTAAGTAGACGATAGGCTTGTTCTACACGATCCCAACGGTTGTCACGATCCATCGCATAGTAGCGACCAATCAGGCTGGCAATACGACCTTGATTTGGATATTGTGCAAATAATGCGTCCAGTTTTTCCAAAGAAGGCTGCGCGCTTTTTGGTGGCGTATCACGGCCATCTAAAAAGGCATGTAGATAAACTTTTGCACCACGTTTTAATGCCAATTCTGCCATCGCCACGATATGATCTTCATGCGAATGCACACCGCCTTCAGACAATAAACCAAGCAGATGCACTGCACCGTTGGCTGCTTTGGCTTTTTCTACCGCATCGACCAACACTTCATGTTCAAAGAAAGCGCCTGTACGAATGTCTTTGGTAATACGGGTAAAGTCTTGGTACAACACACGTCCTGCACCCAAGTTCATGTGACCAACTTCAGAGTTACCCATTTGACCATCTGGCAAGCCCACATCTTCACCTGAACCAGAGATCAAACCATGCGGATGCTTTTCCTGCATAGCAGTCAAATTTGGTCGTTTCGCTGCTAAAAACGCGTTGTCTTCGACCGCTTCGCGATGACCCACACCATCCATAATCACCAATACGTGAGGGATTTTGCCAGCAGTTGCATCCGCCATAATCAATACTCTTTTTTCGTCTACAAATTAATCATGCTATCTTAACGAATTTTGCGTCAAGACTCTATGTTCAGAAGATGGTTTCCGCCACTGATTCAGATAGGTTTACCCAATCATACGGAAAAAGCAGCAGCATCGGCCCGCACTTAACGCGCACGATGCAGTAAGTAACCGCCGATGACAAACATCAGAATAATAGGAATAAATACGAACCACGCAGGCGATGGTGCATAGACCAAGCTGGCATAGCCCAAGAAATCCTGTAAATAAAAGAAGGTTAAGCCGACAAATAAAGCAATCACCAAACGGAAACCCATAGATTGCTGACGTAACGGCCCAAAAATAAAGGAGCAAGCAATCACCACCAAAGCAATCAGCGCAAAGGGTGCACCAAGTTTTTGCCAGAACGCCAGTTGGTAGGTTTTGGGTACTTGGCTGTATTCATGCATATAACTCATGAAACTGACCAATTGACTTGGGGATAAATCTTCAGGGTCGATGGTGACCATGTGCACATATTTCGGTTGCAATGCTAAAGCCAAAGCCTGTTCGCTGTTTTTAGCTAAAGTCGCGTTGCCCGCCTGCAAAATATCCATCTGTTCAGTTTGATTGAGCAACCAACTACCGTCTTTAACAAACTGTCCCTGATCTGCAGACAATGTACCACGCAAGCGATAATTATCATCAAAATCGACCACTTGTACATTTTTGAGCTGCCCTTGGGCATTGGCGTAGTCAATATAAATAAAACGATTGCCTTCGCGCGACCAATAGCCACGAACTTCACCCAGCTCAGCGACGCTACGGTGACTTTTAACACTTTTGGCTTGTTCATTGGTGTATGGAATCACCCATTCACTGAGCACAAAAGACAGCAGTACCAATACCATGGCGGAACGAATCACCCATCCCACAATACGCCACAGGCTAATCCCTGCAGAACGCATCACAATCAATTCGCTGTTGGATGCCAACGTACCCAAGCCTAACACTGCGCCAATCAAGGCAGAAATCGGCAAAATTTCATAGAGATAATTTGGCGCACCCCACAATACATACAGCAATGCCTGCCATGCACTATAGTTTTCATTAAGTGAACCCAATTCGCCCAAATAGGTAAACAACACCTGCAAACCAGACAAAATTGCCGTTGCACCAAACATAGCCAGTGCTGTGGTCTTGGTAACGTGTTTTGCAACTATACGACGTGCCAACATCTTAAGACCTCACTCGCTGAATTTGCTGCTTAATTTTAGGTGCCAATTTTTGTTTACGCGAGAACAAGGCTGCCGCAATCGCATAAGCCAACAACACCAACGGATAAGCAATCATGCCCATCTCTTCCTTGCTAACACGAGTTTTAACTGCCATCAGTGCCACAATCAAACTGGCGAAAATTAACAAAGCTGGAAATAGTTTTAAATAACGTCCCTGCCGTGGACTCACTTCTGATAATGCCACTGCTAAAAACAGCGCCACCACAATTGCAAACGGCACAAAAATACGCCAACCTAGCTCACTGGCCACCACAGGGTCTTCACGGTTTTCCCAGAGTTGTGACGTGGTTAAAGCTTCGACTTCAGCACTTTCAAATTTGGCTTCTTTGTCATTTTCTAAACGTAAACGATAACTTTGGAATTCTGCCTGGGAATATTTGGCTGTGCCTGGGAATATTTCATAACGGCGACCTTCAACCAAATCCACCACATTGGCAGGATCATTTTCCAGTTCTACCCGTGTGGCCTCTTTGGCTAAAATCATCACATCTGGGCGGCCTGCTTTTTCAGCCCGTTGATAGAAGAAAATATCTTTCAGGTTTTTACGGTCTTCAGATAAATCGCCTGCATAAATGGTGTATGGCCCCGAAGAAATAAATTCTTTGGGTCGCACCAAATCAAAACCTGTACGCACCGCCTGACTAGTGGTCAGTGCTTCAAACTGACGAATCCCCCAAGGCGATGCCCACAGCATCAAAAAGCCTTGCACAATCAGAAACACCAACGTCATAGGTACCAATAAACGTGCCAACTGATGTCGACTCACACCACTACTGTTGAGCACTGCCATTTCATGATCGACATATAAACGACCAAAGACCAGCATCAGACCAATAAAGAAACCTAAAGGTAAAATCAGCGTCAAAAATTCAGGCAAGCGATAGCCAATGATGCTGAATAAAATACTCGCATCCAAACGCCCTTGCGCGGCTACGCCAAAATACTTGATCAGTCGACCACCCATCATGATCAAGGTCAGTAAGGCAATCACAACCAAGGATGTCGACACAACTTGCTTGACCAAATAACGCCGAATAATCAAATTATTTCTTCCAAAATGTGAGGGAATCCAATTCGCGTTAGTTTACCTGAATGTTGAAAATATAAAACCTATCGCCTTGTTATACATTGAAACTCGACGCATAAAAATGTTTCAATGGTTGCATAGTTTGCACATTTAGATAGGCATAAAATCCAGTGATTAAATTTAGCTTAAGTCCCGCATTCCAAGAACACAGCGCGAGTGAATCTTTGTCAATTTTAGTGGCTGCAGAACAGGTGCCACAGGCAACTGCTGCTTATCAAATCAAGGATTTAGACAGCATTATTCAAGCGACACAATTTAAAGCAGGCTTTAATGAAAGTTTAAGTTTGGTGGCTAGCGTTGCTGAATGCGCCAATAGCAACCTGATCGGTTTGGGTAAAACCGAAGAATTACCAGCCGCAAAGCTGGCAAAAATTGCACAAAGCATTATCAAATCTTCACAAAAAAAATTTAAACAGATCAGCATTGACTTGTCTGCCCTGCCTAGCGAGCTGCATTATGTATTTGCACTCAGCCTGACCCAAGCAGCCTATGCTTTTGATGAATACAAAAGCAAAAAGAATGAATTTCAGCTTGAACAAATCCATTTCATTGCCAATAACAGCCCACTCAGCGCAGATCAACTTCAATTGATTGAAGCCATGCAATCGGGGCAAAACATGGCACGCGACTTGGGCAACCGTCCGGGCAACATTTGTTTCCCTGAATATTTGGCAGAACAAGCCCAAGCACTTGCGGCAGAATATCCAGACCTACTCAAAGTCACCATTTTAGATGAAGCAGAAATAGCGGAATTGGGCATGGGTGCTTTCCTTGCAGTCAGTCAGGGTTCAGACCGTCCAGGACGCATCATTAGCCTCGAATACCAAGCACAGCGTGATGAAGCACCTGTGGTATTGGTTGGTAAAGGCATCACCTTTGATACAGGCGGCATTTCACTCAAACCCGGCTTAGGGATGGATGAAATGAAATTTGATATGTGTGGTTCTGCTTCAGTTTTAGGCACCATGCGCGCGCTGTGTGAAGCACGTTTACCTATCCATGTGGTCGGCACGATTGCCGCTGCAGAAAATATGCCGTCAGGCAAAGCCACTCGCCCGGGTGATATTGTGACCAGTATGAGCGGCCAAACCATCGAAATTTTAAATACCGATGCCGAAGGTCGTTTGGTGCTGTGCGATACCCTAACCTATGTGAAACGCTTCAACCCTGCTTTGGTGATTGATATTGCGACTTTAACAGGCGCTTGCGTGGTTGCACTCGGTTCGGTACTGACAGGCATGTTTACCCCAGATGATGAACTTGCGGCGGAATTGGATGCTGCGGGACACACTGCATTTGACCGTGTATGGCGTATGCCCGTGATTGACGATTACCAAGAACAACTGGATTCACCATTTGCCGATATTGGCAATATTGGTGGGCCTAAAGCAGGTTCAGTTACTGCAGCATGCTTCTTGCAACGCTTTACCCGTGACTATCGCTGGGCGCATCTAGACATTGCAGGCACTGCATGGAATTCAGGCAGCAATAAAGGCGCAACAGGTCGTCCTGTACCGTTATTGATGCAGTTCCTCGCACAACGTGCAAGCAATAATGGCTAAAGTTAGCTTTTATTTGTTTGAAAAAAGTCCTGAACGGCAAGTGGAAAGCACTTGCCGTTTATGCCGCAAAATTTTGCGGCAGCAGGCACGCATTTGGCTGCATTGCCCTGATCCAGAGTTACAGCAAATATTGGATGAGCGTCTGTGGAGTTTTGATGCCAGCAGCTTTATTCCACATGGCATTAACCAAACACAGGCCAGCGTATGTATTTCTGCCGAATTACCGCAGCAATCGGACTGGATTGTGTTTAATTTTAACAGTCAGGCACTTGAAGCCTATGCAAAATTTAGTCACATTATTGAGATTATTGAAAATCACGAAGCAGCTAAAGTGCTTGGACGTGAAAAATTTAAACAATATCGACGTTTGGGCATAGAACCACAGACGTTTAAGCTTTAATTTTAAAACGTTTTTTTAAAAATACTGCTCAAAATAAGGAGAGATGCGGTGACTTTAAATGTCGGCTCAGATTTTAAACAGCGCTGGTTAACCGCGCCTCAGGCTGTGCGCCAGACATTTATGGATGATCTGCATCGAATTTGTGAGGTCTTGCAACCTGAAACGCAATTACACAACTGGATTGCAGAAGATCAGCGCGCTCAGCAACAATCACAGGAAAAAATTGAACAAGCCTATGCTGACCTGAAAGCACGTTTGATTGAAGAAGCACGGCAACGTCGCCAATTGGCACTCGAACTCAAATTAGAACAGCAACGTGCAGAACAAGCCGCTTATGCTGCACAGCTACAGCAAGATGAAGCGCAACGCTTTGCAGAACAAACTCAAGCACTTGAGTTGATGCGTCAAAGTCTGGATCAGGAAATTTCAAACTATACTGCACGTTATGAGCAAAATCCTGAATTACCTGCAGTGACTTTTAATCAAGCCGCAACTGCGGTAAGTGATGATCAAATTGTTTCTGAACTTGAAAGTGTACGTTTGCGTTTAGAGCTAGAAGCCGAAACTCAAATTGAGCAGGCGGTAACGATCTTTCGTGCGCGACTACATGCTGCAGCCCAAGAAGAAATTGACTATATCTTAAAAAATTCAAATTTTTCTAAAGAATAATTTTACTTTTTATCCCCAATTAGCCCAAAGTCTTAAACCCAATGTCATCAAAATGAAATAATTTTGTCACATGATAATCATCCAGAAAAAGTTGAATTCTCAACTTTTATCTCCTTTAAATGACTTTTGTAATCATGGGTTTCAAATGGATATCTTGACGAAAATTTCAGGCAAAATCGACCATCTTAATGCGGGCGAACAGTGGAGTATTCGTGCTCAGGATTTATGGATCAGTCGTGCAGATTTCCAATCATTAAGCATGTACTTGTCTAAAGAAGCGGAAAAGGGTGAGTTTTCAATTCAAAGTAACGATACTTTTAGCCCGCGCTTGGGTGGCACAGAATTAATTGTCACCAAACACTAAAACTGAACAATATCAAAAGTCCACACGGTGGGCTTTTTTTGTGGCCATCAATCCACTTTTTTAGTTATCGCGGTGGATTTAGAAGAAGAAAATAGAAAAATGAGGAATTTAAATCCAATCACCCAACCAAGACAAAATATTACCCAAGCCATAACCTATTGCCATTAAAGAAAAAATCCATACGGCAGCACCCACCACATTATAAAAACTAAAGGTCGCCAAAGGCATGTGCCCTGACCCTGCAGCAAATGGTGCAAATGAACGAACAAACGGTATAAAACGCGCCATTAAAATAGTTTTGCCACCATGTTTCATAAAATAATGGTTGGTTTTGACAATATATTCAGGTTTGAAATAACGTGAATGTTGATGAAAATACTTCACCCCTAGAATTCGTCCAGTGTAATAGTTGACGCTATATCCCAAGACCGCAGCGACAAAAAGTAAAATCCCCATATAGTGCAAATGCACCACATCGGTGGTGGAACACAAGGCACCAATTGCGATCAGCAAACTATCGCCTGGTAAAAAGAACATGAACACAGAACCTGTTTCTGCAAAAATAATCAGAAACAAAATGGCATAGATCCACAGACCATAATTATCGAGTAATAATGGCAGCCAGTGTTCCAAATTCATTAAAAAATCAATCATCTACATTAAACCAAAGGGGTGTTTATGATGAAAAAAACATCTTTATCTTTTTAATTATCCCTAAAAACAAAAAAACAGTCTAATTTTTCAATCAGACTGTTTAAATTTCATTCGGCTCTGTGCTTATTTTAAAAAGCCATTTTCAGCCAAGAATTCCATGCTAATTTTAGATTGCTGCGTAGTTTCTGCAGCTTTATCACCCAAGAGCAAACGCTCAATATAACGCGCCAAGACATCCACTTCTAAATTGACCTTGCTGCCAACTTTCCATGTGCCAATATTGGTACGCTCTGCCGTGTGTGGAATTAAATTCAGACTGATAACACTGCCGCGTAAATGGTTAATGGTCAGGCTGATGCCATCGACGGTCACCGAACCTTTTTCTGCCAAATATTTGGCAATTTCTGCAGGTGCAGTCACTTCATAGTAAATTGAACGTGCATCTTCACGTACCAGCGTAATTTCACCGACTGCATCAACATGGCCACTTACGATATGTCCACCAAAACGTGTGGTCGGCAACATGGCT
Organism: Acinetobacter sp. YH12021; assembly: GCF_013420145.1. Taxonomy (NCBI): domain Bacteria; kingdom Pseudomonadati; phylum Pseudomonadota; class Gammaproteobacteria; order Moraxellales; family Moraxellaceae; genus Acinetobacter; species Acinetobacter sp. YH12021. The sequence continues at coordinate 36,372 of NZ_VOYT01000010.1, read as the reverse complement.
TTTTCGACATTGACAGGCTGACCCACTTTCCATGTGCCTAAAGTGGTACGGTTCAAACTTTCACGGGACACATCTGCGGCATACCAATTGTCGCCCCACTCGATCACAGTCAGGCAAATACCATTGGTGGCAATTGAATCCCCCAAATGCACATCTGACATATCTAAATCTGTCTGAATACGCAAACGTACATCACCGCCCACACTTTGCAGGCTTTCTACTTTACCTAAACTTTCAATAATGCCTGTAAACATAATCTTTTCTCTCATTCACTGAGGATTTGTGGATTTACCACAACGCCAATTGGGTACTCACACCTGAGGTATCTACACCACCCAATTCTGCAAAATGGTAAAGTTGCCCTAACAACTGGCGAATAGGTGGGCCTGACTTGGCATGCGTATCGGTAATCACAATAAATTCCAGCACGCGCGCACGCTCGGACTGACGCTGTTTACTCACGCGATAACGCGGAACATCTTGCGTCAATAACGTCACTCGACCGCGTTTTAAATTGGCTTGCAACAAGTCTGTGGCACTAATATTACCATCGGTAGAATAACTGGTCAGAATAAAACGTGCATTAATGGTGTCCAATAAGGTTTCATACGCCTCTTTGGCGTACTTAGATGAGTTGTATGGACTTGGACGTTCTTTGCGCCATGCACGGTCAATACCACTTTTAAAGCCTTTGGTGTCTGGGGTTGGTAAATCGACCTGATCCCACAAGGTTAAGGCATTTAAGACATGATAGTTACTGCTATAAGCATGTTGATTATACGGTGGGTCTAAATAAGCCACATCCACCTCAAAACCACTCATTTGATTGGCAAGATGCTGTGCATCGACACACCACATTTCTGCAGCAGGTTTATTTGGTTCACCAATGTCACAAAAACGACTTGGCGTGAGCCACAATAATGATTCTATTCGTTCGAGTGCAGTTTGAGTTTTGCCACCCCAGCCGTGGTGGAAGCTTTTAAACACCCCACTGGTATTACTGACAAAACTGGCAGAGTACAACAACGGCGCCAACAATGCCGACATCTCAACATCATCAATGGCACCCTGCGCTTGCCACGTAGCAATTTGCTGACGAATCGCATCTATGCGCATACCGTTACGACGTTTAAAGAATAAACGGTCACGACTTGGGTCATAAATTTCGTCATTGCGCGGACACAAATTATGCGTCACCCAGCCTTTGACTTCAGGCAAACGGTTCAAATAATCAATGGCTTTTTGATAGCCGCCTAATTCTTTAAACGCAGGTGCTTCAGTGCAGGCCAAAATCGCATGGTTTAAGGCATGGCTGTACGGTTCCCAGTCATTGGCAATCACCCGATAACCATTTTGACGCGCCAAACGTGATACCACTCCTGAACCTGCAAAAAAATCGGCAAAAATTGGTGCACGACCATTTTTAGGATGTAGCGTTCCTGTCTGTTCAAGTGCTTCTAAAATCAGATGCAGTAAACGGCGTTTATTGCCCAAATAAGGCACTAACTGATGGAATAAGTATTCATCAGTGGTGCGTGCCGCATGACGACGTTTGTGATAAACCGTTGACTCTGAACTCATAGTGTCTCTTGAGAAGGAATTAACCTAAGGCGCACGTCATCACCCAATTGAGTGACATCGCAAAGTTTAAATCGAAGTTGCTCTGCCATCTGTTCAAATTCTGCATTAAACATGGCACGAGCCGAGCGCCCTAACAATGTAGGTGCCACATAGCTGATCACTTCATCGACCCAACCTTCCTGTAAGAAAGCAGTCGATAAGGTTGCTCCCGCTTCAACCAATACATCATAAATTTGATATTGCTGTACCAATTGGGCAAGTAAGGTGGCTAAAGGTTGCGATTCCAATTGTAACACGCCCAAAGCGGCCAACTCTGCACGATACGGTCCCATCACCATCACCGTTTCAGGCTGCTGCAAAATTTGTGCGCTCAAAGGCAAACGACCTTGGCGATCTAAAATAATCCGTTTGGGTTGTACTACGCTGTGAATATCATCTACACCCTCTAAGTGGCGTACATTAAGCAGACAGTCATCGGCCAGTACCGTGTCGATCCCCGTTAAGACTGCAGCAGAAATTGCCCGCCAATGTTGCACATCGGCACGTGCAGACGTGCCTGTGATCCATTTGGATTCACCCGAAGCCATTGCCGTGCGACCATCCAAACTTGAAGCTACTTTTAAACGCACATAGGGCATGCCCGTAGCCATGGCTTTTAAAAAGCCTAAATTTAACTGACGCGCTTCGGCTTCTGCCACACCGACATCCACCTGAATGCCTGCATCCTTTAAAATCTGAACGCCCTTACCTGCCACCAATGGATTTGGATCTGGACAAGCGACTACCACTTTGACCACGCCTGCATCGACCAAGGCTTTGGCACATGGTGGTGTGCGCCCATAGTGTGCACAAGGTTCCAAGGTCACATAGGCGGTTGCACCCTGCGCTTGTTCAGCGGCCTGACGCAAAGCAAAGACTTCGGCATGTGGCTGTCCTGCACGCGGATGGAAACCTTCGCCCAATAATTGGGCATCTTTAACAATAACGCAGCCCACGTTCGGATTTGGCTTAGTGCTGTATTGCCCCAAACGTGCCAGTTCAATGGCACGACGCATCCAAAAAAGATCATCAGGTTGCGCGTCAGTATTGAGTTCAGTCATGGATGGATGCTGTGGAATAGATGCTGGCATTGTGCTTTATTGCTCACGCGACTGCATTTGTTCAATTTGGCGACGGAAGGCTTCAACATCCTGAAAGTCTTGATACACCGAGGCAAAACGTACATAAGCGACATGATCCAATGCAAATAAAGCCTGCATAACAACCTCACCAATGGTACGCGATTTCACATCACGCTCTCCCAAACGGCGAATTTGCAGTTGGATGTCACTAAGTACCGTTTCAATTTGCTCTTGGGTCACAGGACGTTTTTGCAAAGCATGCATTAACGAACGACGCAACTTGGCTTCATCGAAAGGCTCACTTTTACCATCGGATTTAATTACCCGAGGCATGACCACTTCATAACTTTCAAAGGTGGTAAAGCGTTCACCACAGCCAATACACTCACGACGTCGGCGAATTTGGCAGCCTTCTGCCGCCAAACGTGAGTCAATCACTTTACTGTCTGCAGTGTTGCAAAATGGACAATGCATAGCGGTTTAATTGCACAAATTTAAATGAAAATGCAGTGTAGCAAAATTTCCAAACTTTGTAGAGTTTTACGCAACATATAGAAAAAAAACAGCCCCGAAGGGCTGTTTTACACAATATATTGATTATGTACTGTCTAGATTATTCTACACGTTCACCATGTTGGCTTAAGTCGAGTCCCATACGCTCATCTTCTGCAGCCACACGAATACCAATGGTTAGATCAATTACTTTTAAGATGATGAAAGTCAGTACAGCAGAGTAAGCAATGGTCGCTAACACACCTTCAACTTGCACCCAAAGTTGGCTCATCAAGTTGCTTGGTGCAGCATCGCCCATAATAAACTCGCTGGCAAAGAAGGCTGTTAAAATTGCACCAACAATACCACCTACACCATGTAGTCCAAAGGCATCTAGAGAGTCATCAGCTTTCAGGGCGCGTTTTAAGGCAGTAATACCCCAGAAACATACCACACCACCAATTAAACCCATCGCTAATGCACCACCAACAGTCACAAAACCTGCTGCTGGAGTAATCACCACCAAACCTGCTACAGCACCCGATGCAGCACCTAATACAGAACCTTTACCACGTACCAGTTTTTCTGCTACAAGCCATGCAATTGCTGCGGCTGCGGCTGCCACTTGAGTCACAACTAAGGCATAACCCGCTGCACCATTGGCACCTAAAGCAGAACCACCGTTGAAACCAAACCAGCCCACCCAGAGTAAACTTGCACCCAGTACAGTCAAAGTCAGGTTGTGCGGAGCCATAGATTCACGGCCCAAGCCCATACGTTTGCCCAACATGTATGCAGCAACCAAACCTGCAACACCCGAGTTAATATGAACAACAGTACCGCCAGCAAAATCAAGTGCACCATCATTGCCTAACCAACCACCACCCCATACCCAGTGGGTAATTGGTGCATAGACCACGACCACCCAGATCGCGATAAAAGCAACAAAGGCACCAAACTTCATTCGTTCTGCAATTGAACCACTGATAATTGCCACAGTAATGATGGCAAAGGTCATTTGGAATATCACAAATAGAATTTCAGGAATACTGCCACTGAGCGCATCGGTACCAATGCCCGCCAGCATGACTTTGTCTAGACCACCAATAAAGGCATTACCTTCACCAAAAGCCAAACTATAGCCCACTGCCACCCAGGCAATACTGACCACGGCTGCTGCTACAAAGCTATAGGCCATAGTATTGAGTACGTTTTTCTTGCGTACCATACCGCCATAAAACAGTGCCAAACCAGGAATGGTCATGAGTAAAACTAAAGCAGTCGAAACTAAAATCCAAGCGGTATCGCCTGTATCTAATACAGCTTCTGGTTCAGCAGCTTCGGGCGTGCTGACTTCTGCTACAGCTGCAACTTCTGTTGCATTTGGTGTTTCGATAGGAGATGTTTCGGCAGTTTCAAGCACTGCAACATCTGAAGTTGGTGCGGTGGCTGTTACGGCTTCTTCAGCCCAAGCAACAGAACCACCAAGAAGTGCGCCTGATAGACTCAGCGCGAGTAGCATTTTTTTCATTTGTGTCCCCCGACCTTTGTTTTTGTGAGTTATTAGGTACTCAGCAAACTTCGTGCCATTTTCTTAAACAGCGTCTGCACCCGTTTCACCTGTACGAATACGGATGACTTGTTCGAGGTTAGTAACAAAGATTTTGCCATCACCAATCTTGCCTGTACTAGCAACACGAGTGATTGACTCAATCACCGAATCCACCATTTCATCGCTAATTGCGATTTCAATTTTAACTTTAGGCAAGAAGTCAACGACGTATTCAGCGCCACGATAAAGTTCGGTGTGACCTTTTTGGCGACCGAAGCCTTTGACTTCTGTTACGGTGATCCCTTGAACACCAATTTCAGATAATGCTTCACGCACATCATCTAATTTAAAGGGTTTTACAATTGCAGTTACGAGCTTCATGTGTGTTTTCCTTCGGCTTAATTCACCAGTAAGGTTTTATGTTCAAATTCCATGCCAAAGTTCTAAGGTCGGGGGAAATTAGAAACCGTGACATGAGTTTTCTTTATACCTTATTTTATACATTTATATGGTTGTGATCTTCAAAAAATAGACATATTTACTAGAAGATTTACGATTTTACTCATCGAATAAATCCATATTTCGTCTGAAATGCTATAGTCTATTCAAGACCAGTGCTACACTGCCTCCATTTTCTCCATCTTTGTGGAAACAACAATGATTGAAACTTTATTACAAGCCATTTTGGAACAAGTTGAACAACCTAAAAAAGATTTAGAACATAATTTACGTGCTTTGCTCAATGAGGCGGTCACCAAAATGGATTTGGTCTCGCAAGATGAGCTAGACCGCCAACGTACTGCGCTCAATAATGCCAACTTACGTTTAAATGAATTGTTAAAACAGGTTGAAGCACTGGAACAGAAAATTCAACTCCAAAAATAAGCACCAATTGAGTGCATAAATACAAAAACCAAACATTATAAAAATAACGCACCAAAACGGATCATCATAAAAATGTCTTTTGCCAAAGTGTATACGCGGGGGCTGCTCGGCTTGCACGCCCCTGCAATTGAAGTCGAAGTCCATCTGAGTCAAGGCTTACCTTCTTTAACCATTGTCGGTCTAGCCGAAGCTGCCGTGCGTGAGAGTAAAGATCGGGTACGCTCTGCCATTATTAACAGTGGTTTTCAATTTCCAACCAAACGTCTGACCATTAATTTAGCACCTGCCGACTTACCCAAAGATGGTTCACGTTTGGACTTAGCCATTGCTTTGGGCATTTTAATTGCTTCGAGACAATTGCCCGAACAAAGCACTGAAGGTTTAGAGTTTATTGGAGAATTGGCTTTAGATGGTCAATTGCGCCCTACCACAGGTACACTCAGTATTGCGATTGCCTGCCAACAGGCACAGCATTGTTTGGTTTTACCTGAACAAAATGCACAAGAAGCTGCTCAATTGCCTGACTTTGAAGTCTTTGCCGCCACACATTTAAAACAAGTTTGCGAACATTTGGCACAAAGCCAGCCTTTAGATAAAGTCACCGCAATTGCCCAGCCACAGTTATCTCATTCCGCATTTGATTTAGTCGATGTTAAAGGACAATTACGCCCAAGACGTGCTTTGGAAATTGCAGCAGCAGGTGGACACTCCTTGTTGTTTAAAGGCCCGCCAGGCACAGGTAAAACCTTGTTGGCTTCTCGCCTTGCCAGTATTTTACCGCCCTTAGATTTACAAGAAAATTTACAAGTTGCGAGTATCTACTCAGTCGCCAACACACCGCATACTTTTGGGCAACGCCCATTTCGTGCCCCACACCATACTGCCTCTGCCGTAGCATTGGTCGGGGGTGGCTCATATCCAAAACCTGGCGAAATCACGCTGGCGCACTTAGGCGTGTTGTTTTTAGATGAATTACCTGAGTTTGATAAGAAAGTATTAGAAGTATTGCGGCAACCGTTGGAGTCTAAAGAAATTGTGATTTCTCGGGCATCGCGACAAATTACCTTTCCAGCGAACTTTCAATTGGTGGCTGCAATGAACCCCTGCCCCTGTGGTTATGCTTTTAATCAGGACGTGCGCTGTCAATGCTCTACAGAAAGTATTAAACGCTATCAAAATCGTATTTCAGGGCCACTGTTAGACCGCATTGATTTACATATTGATGTTCCACCACTACAAGCCCATGAATTACAAGACAGTAGACCTGTTGAAGATTCCGAAACGGTGCGAAAACGCGTAATTCAAGCTTATGAATTGCAAATGCAACGACAAAAGGGCTTAAATATGTCGCTCAGCCCAAAACAATTAGAACAGTTTGCCCTATTAGATGGCACTGCACAGGATATTTTAACCATTGCACAACAACGGTTAAATTTGTCTGCACGCGCTTATCATCGGGTGTTACGCGTTGCACGTACTATTGCAGACTTGGCGCAAAGTGAACAGATTCAAAGCGGCCATTTGAGTGAAGCATTGTCTTATCGTGGCAATCCAGCCTAGGCGAAAATATTGAGATATAAAAACAGCCCATTGCCATGTCTAAGCAATGGGCGAGTTATCTTGTTATTCTTTTGGATGTTACTCCCAATTGGAGCTTCTTATTTATCCTAAATACAGAGGACTTAGAATGCTTTGGTCAAAGTAAACACAGCACCTGTTTCAACACCACGCTTTGCCGCATGCGAAAAACCATCGGTATCAATATCAGTTCCTACAGCAGCCAATTCAGCAGATAAACCTTCAACTGAAGCAAAGTTATAGCTTACACCGACTTTCCAATCTACATAGCTGTCTTTTCCACCGCCAAAATCAAAGTCATCTGCTTGGGTGTAACCTAATCCAGCAACCCCAGAAAAGCCGGTACTTCCAATGGGTGCGGTATAAGTGGCATTGAAATACCAAGCATCGGTGTCACCACCTAAGAAATCATTACTGTAGTTAATGGCTGTTAATAAGCTGGCATCTTTAAACAAAACATCACTAAAACCTAATTTTGCATAAGCTTCGAGCCAGTTTAAATCGCTCTCACTTGGGTAGGCGTAATACCAAAAACCCACATCCAAAATGGGTTTGCTGGCAAAATAATCTAGGCTTGTGGTATAGCCCATATAAGGGTCAAGCTCTAAATGTGCCGTACCACCAAAATCGACATTGGAACCCCACACGCCTGCATACACGCCAGAATCATGGCTGAGAGCAAAACCTGCTTGCACTGCGGGATCATTAAAGGTTTGAGTTAAACCACGATAGCGATAATCACTGGTTAAGGCTGCTGTCCCGCTAAACGACATGCCTGTCGCATTTTCTGCAGCAAAGCTGAGACTTGATGTGGCTGCGAACATCGCCAAAGAAAGTGTTTGAAGTACGAATTTCATTTTAGATTCCCCCTGCATCGGATGAGATGCCTTTGTCTATTTTTTTGACTCAATGAAGGAATTGCAAACTCTATGCCAACGATGAAATTCAGAACAGCAATTTTACGTTTAAAAGCAATAGATATAAATTTAAACTATTGTTATACATCAATTATTTTTAGTGTGTTTTTTATTTTGATTGGAATGAATTTTGATTTGCATCAATACTCGTCTTATAACCACTGCACTTTAAACATGAATTTACACAGTGCTATGATTATTTTTTGCATCCTTGCATAGCAATAAAGCTAAATCACATACCTAAAAAAGTGCAGTCAAGAATCACAAGCCTATCCTGATCAAAAAATAGAAAGTCATGCCTATCCTCTGTTCATCCTTACGCCGTCAACTATCAAAACTCAGTGAACAGACAGAAATCCTGTCCTAAACTGCACTAGATTTCTGCACCAAAATTTGACATCAATATACGACGCGACACTTCAATCTTCACATCAAAAATAATTCAATGACCAAAACGATAGATCAATTTTAATTTTCGCAAGCCAACGACCATATAAAAGTTATGTATAAAATATCTGCTTAAACAGTTCTGTTTTCATCGTAATGCCAAAACTAAACACCGATGTTTCACATGAAATCCGTAATAGCCAAAAGCTATTACTCAAAGCTTAAATAAAATGTAATTTTTATACTCTTAATTCAAATAAAGATTCATAAATTTATTTCCCCACTTATCTCTTGCCCAAAATTCGACTTCATAGATAACCATTTCACAGGAAAAACTTCACCCTATTTTAAAATTTATGCTGTGCCTTATGCGCTTTGATCACACACCAAGCTGTTGAAAAATTGAACAAACTGTATTTTTAATGTACAAGTTGCAGATGCGCTGTATTTGGCTATGTTTCAGTGACTCAGTAAGTTTTAAATATGTTTATGTTTTTACTAAAAAATAAAATATTTATTCAACTTTTGAAAAGTCGATATTTTTAATGACCCCACAGTTTATCGAAAAAATGCTTAACTTTAGTGTCATAAGTGCTTTAAAAGTGATATTTTCGCGCATAAATAGCGATACAATTCGCCTACGTTTCAACTACACATTTACTGCATGAGGCCATCTCCCAATGCTGCAATCTAAAAAATTAACACTTGCGTTGCTGATCAACGCAGCGCTTGTTTCAACTGCATTTGCTAGCGAACAAAGTGAATCTAAAGGCTTTGTAGAAGACGCAAACGGTTCGGTTTTATTCCGTACAGGTTATTTGAATCGTGATAAAAAAGATGGACTAACAAACGACACAAGCTCTGCAGCTCAAACAGCAATTATCAATCTAGATTCTGGCTTTACTAAAGGTATTGTTGGTTTTGGTGCAGGTATCATTGGTGATGCTTCATTCAAACTAGGTGAAAACAAAAATACTGGCAACCAAATGATTCCAGTCCACAACGATGGTTCTGCTTATGACCACTGGGCACGTGGTGGTGCTTATGTAAAAGCACGCGTATCAAATACAACAGCTAAATATGGTACGCAAGTATCTGAAATACCAGTAATTGCAAGCAATACAGCACGCTTAACACCTGAATACTACACTGGTCTTTATATTGAAAGTAACGAAATTAAAGACTTGACGTTAATTGGTGGTAAATTTACTAAAAACCAATGGTCAAATGACATCAGCTCAGACCAACAAGGTTTGGATAGTGCTATTTTCTGGGGTGCAAAATACAAATTTAACGACCAAGTTAATGCCTCTTATTATGGGGTAGATGTTAAAGATAAATTAGAACGCCACTATGCCAATGCAAATTACAACTTTGCTGTACCTAACGATGCAAATGTAACCTTAGATGCTGTGGCTTATAACACACAGTGGGAAGCTGGTGCAGCCACAGGTTCACATACTACAGATAACCTTGCAGACCGTGAAAACACTATTTGGGGAGTTTCGGCAACCTATAATAAAGATGCTCACAATGTAATGCTGGCTTATCAAGATAATGCTGGCAATACAGGTTACGACTATGCATACAATGCAGATGGTCTACAAAGTATTTATGTACCAAATTCATACTTATCTGATTTCAACGGCAATGATGAAAAATCAGTTGGCTTGCAATATAACTACAACTTTAAAAACCACGGTTTACCTGGCTTGAACTGGACAAGTGCATTTGTTTACGGTTGGGATATTGATGTTGCGGATCGCAACAATCGAACTGAAATTATTGATCAAGCTGAAGAACATGAATTTTTCAACCAAGTGAAATACACCGTTCAATCTGGTGCATTTAAAGATGCGAGCTTACGCTTACGCTACTCTTACTTGCGTTCAAGTAGTAGCTACAATAACCAAAAAGTGAATAACAGCGAAGGTATTGGCTCAACTAATGAATGGCGTATCTGGTTAGATATTCCTGTGAAATTATTCTAATTTCTCGGAATAGCCAACCCAATAAAAAACCTGCACATATTCTGTGCAGGTTTTTTATATTTTAGCTTTCATGTGAAAGCTAAATAGACTGCGCGCAAATTATGGATTTGCAGCTTTGTAGCCTTCAATTGAGTTCAATACTTCTTGTTTCGCAACATCAGCACCTTCCCAACCACTTAACTTCACCCATTTGCCTGGCTCTAAGTCTTTATAGTGCTGGAAGAAGTGTTCAATTTGGCTGATCAATAATGGTGGAAGATCCGTATATTCTTGAACATCTTTATAAATTGGGGTTAATTTTTCGTGCGGAACGGCAACCAATTTCGCATCAATACCACCATCATCTTCCATGTTCAATTTACCCACTGGGCGGCAACGAATCACAGAACCTGGCTCTACTGGGTGTGGAGTCACAACCAATACGTCTAGCGGATCACCATCCAATGAAAGTGTATTTGGCACATAACCGTAGTTCGCTGGGTAGAACATTGCTGTACCCATGAAACGGTCTACAAATAATGCATCAGAATCTTTGTCAATTTCGTATTTGATTGGCGCTGCATTGGCAGGAATTTCAATGATCACATAGATGTCATTTGGTGCATCTTTACCCGCAGGGATATTGCTGTAGCTCATAGCATCACTCTTAAACAAGTTAAATCTTTTTAAAACCGCGTCAATTATAACGGTTTTCTGTCCTGAATTACTGCGCGATTATACATCTGCAAGGCAAAAATACATATTTTCAGACATGACTTGATCAGGTCAGTTTAATCACCATCAGCAAAATACAAATTGGGCAAAGTAAAGACAGCATCCAAACAATTGAACGCAACGTCGCCCAATTGGCTAAATAACAAATTCCATAAATAATGCGTAGCACAATATAAGCAATACCAAACATCATCACCACCACTTGTGGGATGACCATATATTCCGCCATGAGCACTGCAGCAATGAACAAAGGCAAACTTTCAAAACTATTTTGTTGTACGGCATTGGCACGTGCAGCCAAACCTGTAGTTTTGGCTAAAAATTCACGTGGATTTTGGTTATCTTCACGTTTAAAGCCGCCTGTCATTTTTGCGACAACAGCAAAGACATACGGCAATAAGCAAGCAATAATAATTAGATAAACAATTCCACTTATGCTTTGCATCAATTTTTTCTCATAAACTGTATTGAGAACTTATCATAACATGGCATTTCTTGAATAAATTTTGTTAAATAGCATGTTTTAAGCAATTGTATAAAGGATCCATTATGGTCAGCCCAGATCAAAAGGAAATGTTAGATGTACTTGAAAAGCAGCGCCAACATCAACTGCGAGTGGATCGTGTTTTAAAAATTGTGTTGCCTATTGTGGCATTTTTATTGATGGTGATTTGCGCCAACATGAACGTATGGTCGACCATTTTTACCTTCGTTGTGCTTTGGGTGGCGTTTTATGCGGTGGGGATTAAGCGCTTACCGCTCTGGCACTGGATTATTGTGATTGTGGTGTATTGCTTAATTGATAATATTTTAAGTTATGGCAGTTTTAATCAATCAGGTTTTAGCCGCCAATTTGGTGCGATGTTTATTTTCTTGGGTATTGTGGGTGTTGGGCGTCGTTACTTTGACCGTTGGCTGATGAAAGAGTAATACTTTTGCCTTTATCGAACAAGAAACAATCTATTTTCTATAGCATATAAAAAATGCCCCTGAGTTTTCAGGGGCATTTTTATTTCAGAGCAGAATGAATTACGCAGTTTTACGCAAATCTTTACGCAAAATTTTACCTACGTTTGATTTTGGCAATTCATCCATAAACTCCACATAACGTGGGCGTTTATAGCCAGTTAAGTTCTCTTTAGCGAATGCTAATACTTCTTCTGTGGTTAATGATGGATCTTTTTTCACCACAAACAGTTTTGGCACTTCACCTGATTTTTCATCTGGTACACCAATGGCTGCCACTTCCAATACTTTCGGATGCTTCGCAATCACTTCTTCAATTTCAGATGGATACACGTTAAAGCCTGATACCAAAATCATGTCTTTTTTACGGTCTACAATTTTCACATAGCCACGTGAATCCATGACACCAATGTCACCTGTACGGAAGAAACCATTAATCATCACTTTATCGGTTTCATCTGGACGGTTCCAATAGCCTTTCATGACTTGTGGACCACGGATTGAAATTTCACCTTGCTCACCCAGTGCAACTTCATTGCCGTCATCATCCAAAATAGCCACTTCAGTTAATGGTAATGGAATACCAATTGTGCCAGTGAATTCTTCAGATGCAGGCGGGTTTGCCGTTGCAACTGGCGAAGTTTCAGACAAGCCATAACCTTCAATGATGTTAGTGCCTGTCACTTTTTTCCATGCTTCAGCAGTTGATGGTAATACTGCCATACCCCCGCCCATCGCCATTTTCAATTTGCTGTGATCAAGCTGTTTAAACTCTTCATTGTTCACAAGCGCATTGAATAAAGTATTCACCGCAGGGAAGAAAGTTGGTTGATATTTGCGTAATTCTTTCATCACCGCAGGTAAGTCACGCGGGTTTGGAATTAAGACGTTTGCCTGACCTTTGTACATGCCGTAAAGCGCACACACCATGAATGCAAAGATGTGATACAGCGGCAATGCACAGAAAATACGGTCATCTGGCTGACCATCTTGTGCACCGAATTTACTCTGGAAAATACCATCACATTGCAGCATGTTTGCCACAAGGTTGCGGTGTGTTAATTCTGCACCCTTAGATACACCTGTTGTACCACCCGTGTATTGCAACACAGCCGTATCACTTAAAGTTAAGCTTGGGCGTTTGTAGTTGCTTGGGCTTACTTTAGACATTGCTGCGTTAAATTTAACGTGACCCGGAATGTTCCATGCAGGAATTTGCTTACGCACTGAACGTAAAACAAAATTCACCAACGTGCCTTTTAATGCACCTAGCATATCGCCCACAGAAGCAACAACAACATGCTTCACAGGGGTTTTACCAATAATCGCCTGATAAACGGATGCAAAGTTTTCAATAATCACTAAAACTTCAGAACCAGAGTCATTTAATTGATGCTCTAACTCACGCGAAGTATAAAGTGGATTCACGTTCACCAAAACTAAACCTGCGCGGAACACCCCCAGTGCAACCACAGGATATTGAAGTACGTTCGGCATCATCACCGCAACACGCGAGCCAGGTGCCAAACCTAAACTTTGTAAATAAGTTGCAAATTTACGGCTAGCTTCTTCTAGTTCACTAAAGCTTAAAACCTTATCCATAAAGATAAAGGCATCACGTGAACCAAATTTTTGGAAATTACGTTCAAAAATGTCTACGAGTGACGTATTTTCTGCAGGCAGTTCTACAGTTTCTGGAATCCCTGTCTTTTGGTATTCAGCAAACCAAATCTTTTCCATAATGCCAATTTCTCCAATCAATAATCCTTAGTTTTAAACTGTTTTTCTCAATACAGGACGTCGTTCTTTGCTTGTTTATGTCCCGTATTGCATCCATTTTCACGAATATAAACCATATATAACGTATTTTGCTTAAAAAACGCTAGTATTATCTTTGAATTAACAGTTTATTTGCTTTTTGGTAACCGCGTGGTAAGAGCTGACCTTTCGTGCCGCGCTTCGCCACATACTTCAGTAAATCGTCGCCTTTGAGTTTGAGTTGTTGCTGTCCTGCAAATACTTGAATTGCTTCATCTAAACTTAAAGGTAACATAGACACCAACTGATCTTTTTCTTCAAGTTGTATCAATTTATTACCTTTACCTTTGTTCAAAATTGGCAATTCTGACAGTTCAATCACCAGTAAACGCCCTGCTGAACTGAGCAGTGCAACATGACTCGCGTGTTCAATCATTTGCAAGTTCATCACTGTCGATTGTTCAGGCAAAGACAGGAATGCTTTACCTGCTTTGGCATTGGTATCTAGCTGTTTGGCCTGTGTTTTAAAACCATAACCTTTACTGCTGGCTGCTAAAATTTCAGCTTCATCATCGGCAATCAGCAATTGTTTAAAGCCAACGCCACTGGCAGGAGCGAGTTTTGAACTTAATGGTTCTCCCAAGCCACGTGCCGAAGGCAAGCTATTAATTGGCAACGCATAACTGCGTCCCGTATCATCTAAAATATAAACGCGCTGATTAGACTTGCCTTGCGCATGACTGAGATATTGATCACCCGCACGGAAGTTTAGATTTTCCGCATCGACCTCATGCCCTTTGGCACAACGAATCCAGCCTGCTTCAGACAACACCACCGTTACAGGGTCGGCAGGTAGCATATCTTGTTCATTAATCGCAGTCGCTTCGGCACGCAATACAATTGGTGAACGACGATCATCACCAAACTTTTTCGCGTCTTCTTTCAACTCACTGATAATTAAATTTTTCAATGATTCAGGATTCGCCAATTGTTCACGAATAATGGCAGCACGTGCTTCTAATTCTTCTTGTTCACGGCGAATTTCCATTTCTTCAAGCTTAGCCAAATGACGCAGCTTTAATTCCAAAATGGCTTCAGCCTGAATTTCATCAATACCAAAATGCGCCATCAACTCGGCTTTAGGATGATCTTCTTCACGAATAATCCGAATCACGGTATCAATATCTAAATAGGCAATCAGCAAACCTGCCAAAATGTGCAATCGCTTTTCGATTTTATTGAGATGATATTGCAAACGGCGTGTGACGGTATTTTTTCGAATCTCAATCCATTCCAGCAAAATACGACGAATCGATTTCACCTGCGGACGACCATCTGCGCCAATCATGTTCATATTGACACGATAGCTCGATTCTAAATCGGTCGTGGCAAACAAGTGACTCATCACCGCTTCGGCATCAATACGGTTGGAACGCAGTACAATCACCAAACGGGTTGGGTTTTGATGGTCGGATTCATCACGCACATCGCTCACCAACGGCAGTTTTTTCGCCTGCATTTGATCGGCAATTTGGGTAATGATTTTTGAACCCGAAACCTGATACGGCAATTCGGTAATTACGATTTCATTTTTTTCGATGCTGTACACCGCACGCATACGGTAACTACCACGACCTGTACTTTGCATTTTCAGCAATTCTTCAGGCGGGGTAATAATTTCAGCTTTGGTAGGTAAATCTGGTGCAGGAATATATTCTGCGACTTTTTCATCGGTTAAATTTGGGTTGCGAATCAGGGCAATTGTGCCTTTCACCACTTCACGCAAGTTATGCGGTGGAATATCGGTCGCCATCCCCACGGCAATACCTGTGGTGCCGTTAAGCAAAATATTCGGTACACGCGCAGGCAAATTGACAGGTTCTTTTAATGAGCCATCAAAGTTATCTTGCCAATCACAAGTACCTTGCCCCAATTCCGCCAAAAGTACTTCACTATATTGCGATAGTTTGGCTTCGGTATAACGCATGGCGGCAAAGGATTTAGGATCATCGGGTGACCCCCAGTTGCCCTGCCCTTCAATAAATGGGTAACGATAACTGAACGGCTGCGCCATCAACACCATGGCTTCATAACAAGCATAATCACCATGTGGATGGTATTTACCCAATACATCCCCCACGGTACGGGCCGATTTTTTCGGTTTGCCACTGTGCTTGAGCCCAAGCTCACTCATGGCGTACACAATACGGCGCTGTACAGGTTTCAAACCATCGCTGATATGGGGTAATGCACGATCCATAATCACGTACATGGCATAGTTAAGGTATGCACGTTCAGTAAATTCTGCTACGGAACGGTTTTCTGTTGCATGATGCGCAAGGCTTGTCATAAAACCTGTCGTCCTAAATCATTTGTTTTTGTATCAATCGGCTTATGCTATGCCGCAGCAGCATCCTGCACAAGGGCTAGTAAGGATGCTCTGCGACAATTTGTGTCTTATGCCGTAAAAATATTCATTTTATAAAAAACAGCAATGCAAAATATACGATGGCTGGTGGTTATTTTACAAACCTATCGACTCTAAAGTTCTGCCTTTGGTTTCTTCACCCAACACCACAATCACCAAGGCAACGGCCAATAAAACCGCTGTAAACATCATAAAGACATAACTAAAGCCATTTTGCATAACCATCATGTGCGTGACCACCATTGGAGCGACAATACCACCCATGCGTCCAATGGCCGAGGCCCAACCTGAACCAAAAGCACGAATATTGGTTGGATATTGTTCAGGAGTATAAGTGTATAGCACACCCCATGCGCCCAAGTTGAAGAACGACATCAAACAACCCCAGAACATGATCATCGCTACACTGTCGGCCTGACCAAAGAAATAAGCCGATACGGCACACATGCCAATAAAACCAGCTAGTGTTGCTTTGCGCCCTAATTTTTCGACCAGCCAAGCAGCTGCAATATAACCGGGCAATTGCGCCAAAATCATGCCCAACACATATTCAAATGACTGTACGATGCTGTAGCCTTGCTGCACCAACAGACTAGGCAACCAAGTGAAAATGCCATAATAGGAATAGACAATGCCAAACCAAATCAGCCACAGCATTAAACTACGACGTGCAAATGGTCCCGACCACAATTGAGTAAAAGAAATATGCTGTTTGGCGGCAACAGGCTGAACTTCAATCTGTTCAATGACCTCAACTCCACATTGACGCTCAAACTTTTGTACCAGTGCGTGTGCTTCGGCAATGCGACCACGATTGATCAGATATGGGATAGATTCAGGGACTTTTTTCCAGATAACCAAGGCATATAAGGCAGGCAAACCACCGATTAAAAATGCTGTATGCCAATCAAATTTTGGAATCACAAAATAAGAAACCAATGCCGCACATAACCACCCCAAGCCCCAAAAACTTTCCAGCAATACAATAAAGCGCCCACGCACATGCGCAGGAATGTATTCACTGACCAACGTCACCGCTACGGGAAGCTGCCCACCCAAACCTAAACCGACAATAAAGCGAAAGACCAGTAACCAAGTTAAATTCGGTGCAAAGGCACAAGCGGCAGTAGCTAGACTGTAAATCACCAAGGTGGTGGCAAATACAGTTTTACGTCCAATTTTATCGGCCAGACCACCTGAAAAGACTGCCCCAATGGCCATTCCGACAAAACCAATCGACACCACCATGCCTTTTTCGGCAGGGGTCATGCTCCAGTCTTCTGCCATTTTTGCCAAAATAAAGGAGATCAGTCCTGTATCCATGGCATCAAACATCCAGCCCAGACCAATCACCACCAGTAGGCTATAGTGGAATTTTCCAATGGGTAGACGTTGCACACGCGAAACTAAATCCATAACACACTCTTTAAGTTGGCTAAAAGGATATGGGCTAAAACACAACTGCTGTTGTATTTTTATACTATGAATTGACAGGATGTGGATAGCATTAAAAAACCGATCTGGTGATCGGTTCGCTTCTATTTAGATATTCAATACAATTCTTATAACCAATTAGGTTTCATCTTTAGAGGATGCTGAATGTTCATCATCGTCCTGATAAATAAATTTAGGCATTTCTAAGCCAAAATAAATCGCAATCAAACGCAAAGTAAAACCAAAAACAAGTGTTGAGATCACGGTCAATTCAAGCGACAAACCGATTTCGATACACAACCAATAGCAAATCACGGACACAAAAGAAATACTGGCATATAGCTCACGGCGGAACACTAAAGGCACATCGTTACACAGAATATCACGCAGAATCCCACCTGACACACCTGTTAAGACGCCTGCAACGGCAGACACCACAAAGCCATGCCCCATTTCCAAAGCAATTTGACAACCAATAATAGTGAAGCCAATTAAGCCTAAAGCATCGAGCACCAAGAAAATGGAACGTAAATGACGCATCCATTTGGCAATTAAAATGGTGATAAAAGCTGCAATACAGGTCAGCACCAAATATTCAGGATGTTTGACCCAAGTCAGCGGATAATGCCCCAACAATACATCTCGCACCGAACCACCGCCCAATGCGGTGACACAGGCAATTAAGGTGACACCAAACCAGTCCATGCTGCGACGCCCTGCAGACAATGCGCCTGTCATCGCTTCTGCGGTAATCGCGATTAAGTAAATGACCAACAACAACATGGACTTGCCCTTCTTTCACTAGGCCAATAGATGCGCGTTATAATAAGCGAAAAACCAAGATAAAGTTATAAAAATTGCGCACAACATTGCTTAAATTTTTTACCCGAACCACAAATACACGGCTGTTTCATGGTCGGCTGTTGCCCTGTGGTCGGATCTAGAAAATACCAGCGTGCCTGATGTTGCACAAAATGGGAAATTTCATGGTGAATTTGCGCCTGCTTAGCATCATGGTAATGGGCTTTAAATTCAACTTGGGCATGGCTTTTATCTAACTTTTCATTGCTATTCAGCACTTCGAGCTTTAACCATTGATTCGACTTGCTCCAATCTGTAATTGCGTCAACATTCAGACTTGCCTGTTGTCCTAGCGCAGTAGTTTGCACAATATAATCAATTTGTTGCAAAGCAAAAGCACTATAGCGTGAACGCATGAGTTGGCTCGCAGTTTCTGCATGTGCCTGCCCCACGTGTAAAGGTTGGCAGCAGTGTTGATAATCGCCCTGCCCGCACGGACATGCCAAGTGATGCATAGAAAATTCCAGAAATTTAAATCAATAATAGGGTCTGTTGACACTTCGTCTATATTTGCAATGGCAACAGCCCCAAAACAGCCTGACAATGCAGGCTATTTTAGCGGAAGCACAAGACTGAAATGCAGTTTGGCGTTCAGTTTATGATGCGCTTGAAGATTCCTGCTGAATCAAATGCACTTTTTCAATTTTATGTCCATCCATGGTCACAATTTCAAAAACATAACCATCGGAAAGCAGCTTTTCACCGTTTTCAGGCAAACGTCCCAAATGGAATAAAATATAACCAGATAAAGTTGAATATTGCTCGCTTTCATCCACCAAATCACGACCTAATAACAAAGATACGTGGCGAATGTCGATAGAGCCATCTAGCAATAATGTGCCATCTTCCAAACTTTCAGCACTGGCTTCGAGTGCATCTTCATCAGGGAATTCGCCCGCAATTGCTTCCAAAATATCAATAGGTGTGGCAACGCCTTCAATCGAGCCGTATTCGTTCAACACAATTGCCATTTGCAGCGGTGCTTGACGCAATTGCTCCATCACCATCAAGACTTGGGCATTTTCATGCACAATCACAGGTTCACGCAAATGTGTTTCAAAATCCAGCACCCCTGTTTCAATGTATTGATTCATAACTTTGTGGGTTAAGACAATACCCGAAATATTGTCTAATTCACCACGTGCCACAATCACCCGTGAATGGGTCATGCTTAATAACTGGCTGCGAATTGAGGCTTCATCTTCGTCTAAATCAATCCATTCGAGTTCAGGGCGTGGCGTCATGACCGACTTTACAGGACGTTCAGATAGACCCAATACCCCTTGCACCATCACACTATGATAGACCCCATTTTCTTCGTCAAAGACTTCATCAGCAAAGGCACGGGTAGCCAAAACATCTTCGTTGATATGACTGCTTTCTGTCGTATTTTGACTTTTGCCACCTAACATCCGCATCACAGCCGAAGCAGTACGGTAGCGTAAATCGGTGGTGGTCACGGTTTTTTCCTGATTTCTGCGGATGGTTTGGTTCAGGAATTCAATCATCACCGAGAAGCCGATGGCGGCATATAAATAGCCTTTTGGAATGTGATAGCCAAAGCCTTCCACCACCAATGAGAAACCAATCATCATCAGGAAGCACAGGCATAGAATCACCACGGTAGGATGCTTATTGACAAAGTCCATGAGCGCTTTAGAGGCCCACAACATAATGCCAATGGCGATAATCACTGCAATCATCATGACCGATAAATGCTGCACCATGCCCACAGCGGTAATCACGCTGTCGAGTGAGAACACCGCATCTAGCACCACAATCTGCACAATCACCATCCAGAAAGTCGCGTGCACAGGGTTTTCTTCTTTTAGTGCTGGTTTGCCTTCAATGCGTTCGCGCAGTTCCATGGTGCCTTTAAACAACAGGAACACACCACCAAACAGTAAAATCAGGTCACGTCCAGAGAAAGGATGTTCAAAAATATGAAACAGTGGTTGGGTCAGAGTGACGACCCACGCGATAGAGGCGAGTAAAATCAGGCGCATCCCCAAGGCGAGAAGCAAGCCCACCACCCGTGCCGTATTGCGTTGCTCTGGCGGTAACTTTTCTGCCAAAATGGCAATAAACACCAAGTTATCAATGCCTAATACAATTTCGAGTACGATCAGGGTCAATAACCCAACCCACGCAGCGGGGTCAGACATCCATTCAAAGATCATGCACTCTTCTCCTGAATATCATGGGTCAAACGTGCCACACGGCGATGACACTGAAAAGATAAGTTTGCTTGCTCTGGTTGGCACAGCATGTAATTTAAAAATATTCGTTCGGTGCGACTACTGCCACTGTCCATGACGATTCTATAGTTGTCAGACAAGCTTTGAGTATAGGAAAGTTTGCGCTCAGATTCATCCCCTTTTTGCGACATCATCCACGTCAATGCAGCACTTTCACAAATCTTTGCAAATTGAACACTGCATACTGACGGGTTTGTCATATTTGAGCACTAAGCTAGAGCCAACAAAAAGAACATGCTATGGTGAAGAAAATAAATGAATAGCGAATTAAGAATGACCCAATATATCAATAATCCATCTCCTCAAACCTCTCAACCTTTGGTGGCACTGTACTGTGGTTCGCGCTCTGGCAATAACCCGATTTATCAGGAAAAAGCAGTACAACTGGCAAGAAAACTGGCCGAGCAAGGCTTTGGTATGGTCTACGGCGGCGCGAGTATTGGATTAATGGGTTTGGTTGCTGACACCGTTGTGCAACATGGTGGGCAAGCGGTGGGAGTAATTCCTGAATTTATGCTGGATTATGAAATTGCCCACAGTAATTTAACCGAATTACACGTAGTAAAAAGCATGCATGAGCGTAAGGCGATGATGGCAGATCGTGCCAGTGCCTTTGTGGCGTTACCAGGTGGCTTGGGTACTTTTGAAGAGATTTTGGAAATTGCCACTTGGGGGCAATTGAATCAGCACCAAAAACCGATGATTTTATATAATGTAAATGGCTTTTATGATGCGCTGATTCAGCAGTTAGATCATGCGGTGCACGAAGGTTTTTTACCACCACAGCACCGCGCTAAACTGATCGTGTGTAACCACTCCCATAAAATTATTAATGCCTTGAAGAATTTGGATTCTCCACGTCATTTTGTGGGTTGAACTTTTTTAGCTACATGAAATAGCAATAAAAATGAAAGTGAAAGCGAGTCGGTGACTCTCTTTTTTTAATTCACTGTTCATTGGTTTTTACAGCACAAAAAAGAGAACACCAAAGTGCCCTCTTTAATAGATTTCTAATTTTGCAATGCTGTTAGTTAAACTTGATTTGGTACACAGCAGTAGTTCCACTGACTTCATTACCCACAACTAACAGTGGCTTGCCGTTAGGCGAGTCTTTGGCTGCAATAAAGATCAAACCTTCGGGACCGAGATTTGAATTTTCAACGGTAACCTCATTACCTTCTGCATCGAAAGATGTACGGGTTTCACCAAACTTACGATCATTAAAATACTCAACAAAAGATGCTTGTGTCGGTTGGGTAATGTCGTACACCATAATGCCACCCATACGCTCCAACCCAATAAAGGCAAAAGTTTTTTGACCAATTTTACCTAAAGCAATGCCTTCAGGCTCAGGGCCTTTATTGTCACTACGATCATCTATACTTAATTTTTCATGATTGGTATTAAAGTATTCTGGAAATAATTCAGCAGCTTTACGTTCAAAGTCATTTTTTGAGTCCCAAACAATTTTTTTGGTTTTAGGATCTACAATACTGAACGAGCGGCCACCATAAGCATATAGTTTGTCATAGGTCATGAAACCATCGCTGTCTAGCACAGGCTCACCATTTGTATCTTTCTTGTAACCTTGCGTCCAAGTAATCGTCAAACGACCCAATTGTGAATCTTTAATTAAATTATCTGCACAAACTTCATTGGCATCTGTAGTGGTACATGCTTTAAATACGTTTGAATCAAGCTTTGCGCCTTTAACCCCTGACTTTAATAGACGTAAATGCGCTGCATAATCGCCATTGGTACTGAAGCCTTTATTATTGAATAAGTGTTTAACACGAATTTCTTCTGCATAACCCTGAGTTATTTCATCCGTACCAAAATATAAGTCTTCATCAACCAACCATTCACGCGCATCACCTTCATTGGCAGTGACCAAGTAGCTTTGTCCATTGGCTTGATATTGCGCAATTGCATCTGGCATATACATGCCATATAAGCCTGGCCAAGCTTGAATATTAATCATCCCCTCATTTTTAGCACAGGCTGTAATCGTTTTACCGTTATAGTCTTGTTTACCCACAACACAATCACGATCACCAGCATCTAAAGCATTTTCAGCTAAACCAAAGTCTTTATAACCCAATGGGAAAATATCGACCACTTGGTCTTGAATCAAATCAATCACAGCAATCGCATTATTTTCTTGTAAGCTTGCCCAAGCAGTTTTACCATCATCACTCACAGCGATATATTCAGGTTCTAAATCTTGCGCAACAGTCGCATTTGGACCAAAGATACGCACGCCCGCATCTAATAATTCCTGCTTACGTGTATTCCATGCCTGAAAATCTGCAGTTCTTACCGTAGGCTTAGCAATATCCGTCAAATTAATAATACTGATTGAACCTTCTGGATCAATCTTATAACCTTCATTTGGCTCACCTTCATTGGCAACCAAGACTTTTTTGCCATCTGGAGTAAAAGTCAACATATCAGGCAATGCACCGACTTCAACTTTGCTGATAAAGCTCAGGTCTTTGGCTTTAAAAAATGCCACGATGCCTTTATCAGTTTTAGGTGTTGCCTGAACAGCTAAAGCGACAATACCTTGATGTACCGCAACACTATTGACTTCAGAATTCGCCAAATGAGTCTTGGCATCCAAGCTGTTCAGCTTAACAGGTGCACTTGGGTTGCTTAAATCCAGTACATCGACCACGCCATTTTTCGCATTGACTACAAATAAACGTTTACTTTCAGCATCATAAGCAGAAATTTCCGCAGCACTCGCACCAAAAACTTGTGCATCGTATTCCCCTAAACGCCGCAAACTAATTGTTGTAGGTGTTGCTTCAACAACTTCTTCTTTTACAGGAATAGGATCATTATTATCATTACATCCCACCATCCCCACAGACAATAAAGCCAACATTAATGCAGAAATTTGCGTTTTCATAAATTACTCATCATTTTTCTAAATGCACCCAACTTACAAACTCAAAGTGAATAATCGGTGACAAATAGATGACAATTTCATTGCATTTCCTTGAATTTTTAAACACTTTTCATGTTTTTATAGATGCAGTCCGCTAGATTGCAAAATGGTTTAAACTAGACCAAATGTCCATTTTGCCGAGTTATGAACCAAACACCGACCCATCAAGCCCTGCATCCTGAATACCGTCTTTTGGTATTTCTGGTTTCAATTGGCTTTTTTATGCAGGCGCTCGACACTACCATTGTGAATACAGCAATCCCTGCAATGGCGCATAGCCTGCAGGAAGACCCGCTGCGGATGCACAGTGTTGTGGTGGCGTATGTGCTCTCGGTGGCAGCGTGTATTCCATTAAGTGGATGGTTGGCAGATCGTTTTGGGGTACGCAATACCTATTTTGCAGCGATTATCATTTTTACCCTTGCCTCTTTGGGTTGTGCTGCAGCAGCGAGTCTGAATGAATTACTGTTTTATCGGGTGATTCAAGGTATTGGTGGCGCATTGCTCTTGCCTGTCGGGCGCTTGGCGATGCTCAAAATTATTCCACGCACTCAGTTTTTATCTGCCATGAGCCTGATGAGTCTGGCAGGGTTGATTGGCCCCTTAATTGGCCCAACGCTGGGCGGTTGGTTGGTCGAAGTCGCCACGTGGCACTGGATTTTCCTGATCAATATTCCGATGGGCATCTTGGGCTGTTGGATTTGTATCAAAGCCATGCCAAATGTGACTGAAACTGAAGTTAAAAACTTTGATTTTCTCGGGTTTATCCTATTAGTTGTGGCGATGGCGGGCTTATCTTTAGGCATCGAAAATTTTGCCAACCCACAACATAATCTGCTTTGGAATTTAGCGTTAATCTTGGCTGGCGGTATTGCCGCAGCATGCTATGCCCGCCATGCCCATACTCATCAAAATGCCTTATTCCGCAGCGATTTATTTAAAAATCGCTTATATGCGATTGGTATTTTAGGTAACTTTTTTGCCCGCTTCGGGGGCAATGCCATGCCTTTTATCATGCCAATCATGCTACAGGTGGCTTTTGGTTTTGAACCGTTTCTCACGGGTTTGATGATGATTCCGACTGTGCTCGGTTCTTTGGTATCTAAACCAATTATTCGACCTTTAATTCAACGTTTTGGCTATCGGCAGTTTTTACTGACCAATACGTTATTGGTCGGGGCGTGTATTGCTAGTTTTGCGCTGACCACTGCTGAAACTGCGACTTGGTTACGTGCCTTGCATTTTTTTATATTTGGGGTGCTTAATTCATTGCAATTTGTAGCTATGAATACCTTTACGCTCAAAGATTTACCTCAACAAGATGCCAGCAGCGGCAATAGTTTTTTATCCATGATTATGATGCTGTCGATGAGTATTGGCGTGGCATTGGCAGGTACTTTGGTGAATATGTTTAGTGCCTATTACGGCGCAGGACAGTTAGTCAGTGCCTTTCATGCCACTTTAATTTGTTTGGGTGTATTAAATATTTTGGCATTTTTAGTGTTTTGGAATATCCCCAAACACACGGCTGTTTAAAACGCCATTACCGAAAGCGCATGGTGCTACACC
Organism: Acinetobacter sp. YH12021; assembly: GCF_013420145.1. NCBI lineage: Bacteria > Pseudomonadati > Pseudomonadota > Gammaproteobacteria > Moraxellales > Moraxellaceae > Acinetobacter > Acinetobacter sp. YH12021. The sequence continues at coordinate 10,927 of NZ_VOYT01000010.1, read as the reverse complement.
GCACTGCACGTTATGATATGACTTTGCTCCGCGAAGCTTTTTCAACATGCGCAAACCGTCCAATCAAGCTAAAAACTCAGCTTTTACACCGCACTATCGTATGACCATTGCGATACTTGGCAGTGCTGTTTTGGCGGTTTTATTGTATTTGGGTGTGTTGCGCCAACAACCTGCGGCAACCGAAGAATATCCGATTCAAGGATTTGACGTGTCACATCATCAAGGCGATGTTCAGTGGCATAAAATTTCCCCACAAAAATATGCCTTTGTCTATTTAAAAGCCACCGAAGGGGGCGATTTTAAAGACCGTAAATTTCAGGATAACTGGCTCAAAGCCCGTGAACATGGCTTTTTGGTCGGCGCCTATCATTTTTATCGCTTATGCCGTGATGGAGCAATTCAGGCAGAAAACTTTATTGCGACTGTTCCAAAAAAATCCGACAGTTTGCCACCTGTAATTGACTTGGAGTATGACAGCAACTGCATCAATACCTATAGCAAAGAACAGTTACTGCGCGAAATTCAAATCATGCATGATATGCTATATCAACATTATGAAAAACAACCGATTTTTTATGTATCCAAAGCCTTTTACAATATGGTGTTGACTGAAAGTTTCAAGCAAACACCCCTTTGGGTCAGAGAATATCAGGGTAAACCACAACTGGCAGGTCAGCCAAAATGGTTGTTTTGGCAACATACCAATCAGGGTCAAATAAAAGGTATTCACACCCCAGTCGACCTAAATGTTTTTTATGGCAATACCAAACAATGGCAGCATTTTTTAACAGACAACGCGATTCAACCCGCAAGACTTGAACTGAGCCAGAAAAAAATAACAAGATAGCCGCATCACAATAAAAAAGTACCGTCATGAAAATTATTAAAGGACTGCTTTGGGCTGCGCTTACGCTCAGCATTTGTGCAGGATTCGCACTGTTTTACCTATTACACCCCGCAGGCAAACTAGAACAATTTTCCGCATGGCAATATCCAGTAAAAACCACAAATGCCAACTTAAAAGTACATTATTTTGGCGTATCTACCCTGTTGTTTGATGATGGTGAAAACCAAATTCTGATTGATGGATTTTTTAGTCGCCCCTCTCTTGCACAAGTCATGTGGAACAAGTTAGACAGCCAACTAGCCTTATTGCACAAGTTGATTCAACAGCATCAATTACAACGCACACGTGCGATTTTGATCACCCATTCACATTATGATCACACGCTAGATTTGCCATTTTTGGCGCAGCAACTCAGACACAGTCAAATCATCGGTTCAGAAAGTAGTTTGAACATTGCCCGTGGTGCCGCAATTCCTGAATCTCGATTAAGCCTTGTCAATCCTGCCCAACCAATACAGATTGGAAAGTTTAAGATTACGGCTATTCCATCACAGCATACCCCTGCCACCGCTGTGAATAATGATTTAGGTGAACAAATTCAACAACCATTGTCCTTACCTGCCCGTTTTTATGAATTTAAAGAAGGCGGCAGTTTTGATTATTACATTCAGCATCCTGAACAGAACATTTTAGTCAAAGCCAGTACAGGCGCGATTTCTAAACAATTACAACACTTGCAGGTAGATACTTTATTTTTAGGGATTGCACAGCTCTCTAAACAATCGGTTGCTTTTCAACAGCATTATTTAGATGAAACTGTGGGAACGTTGCGCCCTCGTGTCGTGATTCCAATTCATTGGGATAATTTTTTCCAGCCTTTAGCGCGCCCTTTAGAGTTTTTGCCCCGCATTGCCGACCATAGCCCACGGAGTTTACAGCGTTTGATCGACTATGCAGAACAGCAATCGACACAGGTGATTTTGCTGAATAGCAACACACCTTATCCGCTTGCTCCGATGCTACAACCGACTTCCTAAACATGCGATACTGTTGAAATCTAAACGCTTCATCTAGTTTGTGCCATGCGGAAAATCATTCATATTGATATGGATGCCTTTTATGCCTCTGTTGAGCTGCGCAGTCGTCCTGAATTGCAGCATTTACCTGTGGTGATTGCTTCGCATCATCCTCGTGCTGTGATTGCCGCGGCATCCTATCCTGCGCGTGAGTTTGGTTTACGTTCTGCCATGTCGATGGCACAAGCCCGCAAACGCTGCCCGCAGGTGGTGGTACTCGAACCCAATTTTGCACTCTATCGTGAGGTTTCCACACAAATTCATCAGATTTTTCAGCGTTATACACCACTTATTGAACCCTTGTCTTTAGATGAAGCTTATTTAGATGTCACCGAAAATTTACAAGGTATTCCAAGCGCAACTGAAGTCGCAATGCGGATTCGGGCAGATATTTTTCAAAGTACAGGTTTAACGGCCTCGGCAGGTGTCGCACCGAATAAATTTTTAGCCAAAATTGCTTCGGACTGGCATAAACCCAATGGCATTTGCGTGATTAAACCCAGTCAAGTGCAGCAGTTTATTCAGGACTTACCCTTAAAGAAAATTCCAGGCGTAGGTAAAGTCACGCAGGAAAAATTAAAAAGCTTGAATTTAAATACCTTAGGCGATTTGCAACACATTGAAGAAAACCTGTTGATTCATCATTTTGGCAAATATGGAAAACGCCTGTTTTTATTTGCCCAAGGGATTGATGAACGTCCTGTGCAGGCAGAACGTGAGCGCCAGCAAATTTCCAAAGAAATCACCTTTGATGATGACTTAAACTTAGCCGAATGTGCAGCTTACTGGTCTAGCTTGATTGATCAGGTTTGGCATAGTTTAGTGAAAAAACAATATGTTGCACGTGGCGTATCGGCCAAATTGAAACTCAAAAATTTTCAGGTCTTACAACATAGCAAAAGTTTTAAACAGCCACTTGAGAGCAAAAACGATCTTGAAAAAGTCCTGCAACTTTTGCTTCACGAAATGCATATTCCCGCACAGGATCAATTCCGTTTAATTGGGGTCGGTCTGTATCAACTCAGCTCTGCCGATGAACAAGCACAACTGTCTTTACTGTAAATATCACGACTCGTAAATATCACGGATATTAAAGCTATAAACTCGCAGCACGGCATGACAGCCTGCCAAAGCAATGCTTACCGATGAATACTAAAGCTATTTTTGTATAAATTTCAGCCAAAAGAATAAAAATAAGACAATTTACCCTTCACAGTTGTGCTTTTTAGAGTAATCTATGCGCGCGATGTATTTATCCGTACATACGCTGAGATGTCAAAAATCACCATTACTTTTGGCATACTTGTCCTGTGATTGGCGTGACGATCAAATCCGAAGATTACAGGACAACTCTGCGCTTGGCACTTCGCCGCTTTGATACACCGTCTCTCTTTTCCTCGTATTTTCCATTCAACTACTTTTTATTTTAAGTAGACTGCTGCCTGCATATTTTCCACGTGCTTGCCTGCCTCTATAATACCTCACGCTTTTTATACCCAATCGCTTGGCGCGAGGATCACACCCAATGGCTGTTCAACGTCTACATATCCAAAAACGTTATTCTGAAATTGCAATTTCGGGAAATTTAGTCCATTTGGCAGGGCAACTGGCAGAAGACACACAACAAGATATTGAGGGGCAAACCCAACAAACACTTGCCCTGATTGATCGTTTATTGGCAGATGCGGGTACAGATAAAAGCCACATCATGTCGGTAATGATTTTTCTAAAAGACATTGAGCGCGATTATGCCGCAATGAATCAAGTTTGGGATGCTTGGGTGGCAGATATACAAGCTTTACCGCGTACCTGCGTAGAAGCCAAGTTATATCATCCTGACGTTTTAGTTGAGATGACTGTGGTTGCAGTCAAACCTGAAGAGCAACCCAACGTATAACAGATGTGATTGGATCAGGAACATACCCAAAAAAATCAGCATGTCATGGCGACATGCTGATTCATATTGTCTATCTAGTGACTTTAGCGGCAAGCGTTTAGCCCAATACCTTCACTTTATGGCGTACAGAATGCGCTAAAAAATCATACTTTTTTAAGGCTGTATCCAAATCTTCTAAGTCTGCATACGATGACGGTGACTGCCCAAAAGCTTCACGCAATTCGTGATATTCAGGCACATCTTCATAACGCAGCACTTTATAACCCGCCAAACGCAGCAATTCATCTTGGTATTGCGCATTGCGGCTACGTTTCAGCATCAACAAATCATCTAAGGCTACAATTGCAACGACCTGATGATTAGCATCCAACACCACAAAATCGGCCATCATATTGCGGTATTTATGTCGAGTACGTGAAAATTTCGTGGTCAGCAAGGCATCAAAAGACACATGCGCCAAGATGATATGTTGAGGTAAAATTTCCTGCAAACGTGTATACGTCAGCTGTTCATTTAAGTTAAAAATTGCACGTTGCTTTAGTGCACTGTCCTGAGGTTTTTCTCTATTTTCCAAGCCCTTAACCGCCATCAAGAGAAAGAAAATCAGTATCAAAACCCCAATCAAAATATAAATGGTCATCATTCAATCCTTAAAATCATTTTTTATAGTTGTTTCGGCTTCATGCCGATTTTTTCATCAAATCAGTATATAACACGCTTTTATATTTAAACGTTCCATTTAAGAAACTACATGAAACATTGACAAAACCATCATAGAAACAGAAATTTTGTTTCACAAGCCAGCCTTTTGTCTAAGTGCTGTAGCATCTAAGCGTGTTTTTATCATTAGATACGAATACTGTATAGCATGCAAAAAAATAACAAAGCAATGCTTAACAGATTCGATTGTCGGACAATTCCGATGAAATGAAAAGCAAACAAAAAAGGCGCTGCAGCGCCTTTTGATGGATCTTAACTTCAAGTACTAAGCTTTCGATTTTGGCTTAGATTTTTTGTGTGAAAATGGACGTTTTTCACCTGTTTCACGTGGCGGCAAACCTGTGTGCTGAGTCAATATCTGCCCTTTCTTCGGACGATTACTGTTCTGAGCACGATTACCACTTTGCCCCGTACGTTTTTGTGAATCACCCGCGACAGTCGAGTTTTTCTTACGTGCCGTTTGATACTGTCCATCTGTGCCTTGCGGCTGATAGGTTGGAATCAGGTGCTGTTTAGAGTTCCCGATTAAATCTGCACGTCCCATTTCTTTTAAGGCTTCACGCAACAACGGCCAGTTGTTTGGATCATGGTAACGTAAGAAAGCTTTATGCAAACGACGACGTTTTTCGCCTTTGACAATATCCACATTTTCAGTATAACGCGCCACTTTGGCCAGTGGGTTTTTACCTGTGTAATACATGGTCGAAGCGGTCGCCATTGGCGATGGATAGAAAGTCTGTACCTGATCGGCACGGAAACCATTCTTTTTCAGCCACAACGCCAAATTCATCATGTCGTAATCGGTCGTTCCTGGGTGCGCAGCAATAAAGTACGGAATCAGATATTGCTCTTTGCCCGCCTCTTTACTGAAACGATCAAACATTTGTTTAAAACGGTCATACGTACCAATACCTGGTTTCATCATCTTAGATAATGGGCCTTTTTCGGTATGCTCAGGTGCAATTTTTAAATAACCGCCCACATGATGCGTCACTAATTCACGTACATATTCAGGGTTCAACACTGCCAAGTCATAACGTAAACCTGAACCAATCAGAATTTTTTTAATACCTTTCAGTTCACGCGCTTTACGATACAACTGAGTTAAAGGTGCATGATCAGTGTGTAAGTTTTGACAGACGCCCGGAAATACACAGGAAGGTTTACGACAATTCTTTTCAATTTCAGGGTCTTTACAATGCAAACGGTACATATTTGCAGTCGGGCCACCCAAGTCTGAAATAATGCCAGTAAAGCCAGGTGCAGTATCCCGAATTTTTTCCACTTCACGCAAAATGGATTCTTCAGAACGGTTTTGGATAATTCGGCCTTCGTGTTCGGTAATCGAACAGAAAGTACAGCCACCAAAACAACCACGCATGATATTGACCGAAAACTTGATCATATCAAAAGCAGGGAAACGTGCATTGCCATAAGATGGATGCGGCAAACGTGCATACGGTAAATCGAATACATAGTCCATTTCTTCCGTAGTCAACGGAATAGGCGGTGCATTCAACCACACATCACGTTCACCATGCTTTTGCACCAAAGCACGCGCATTGCCCGGGTTAGTTTCTAAATGCAAAATACGGTTAGCATGCGCATACAGCACAGGATCATTCGCCACTTCCTCAAAAGAAGGCAAACGAATCACTGCCAATTCACGTGGGGGTAATTTGTGTTTAATTGCTTTTGAAGCAGGGTGCAATTGCACAATCTGGGTATCTGCATCTAGCTGATCACCTTCACGAACAATTGGATTGCTGACTACATCTTTCTGGAAATTTTGATATTGCGCGAGGTTGTTGCCCTTATCTTTTTCAATCTCACAACCGTCTAAATCTTCGGTCATCACATAAGGGTTGATGATTGGATCGACACGGCCCACGCTATCTACATCATTAGATGCAATTTCAACAAATTTGGATTTAGACGCACGGTTATGTTTATTGATAATAAATGCTGTACCACGTACATCTGTAATTTCGTGGATTTTTTCACCTTTGGCCAAACGGTGCATCACTTCAATAATCGAACGCTCGCCATTGCCGTACATCAATAAGTCGGCTTTAGAATCCATTAAAATTGAGCGACGAACTTTATCCGACCAATAATCATAATGTGCAATACGACGCAACGAGCCTTCAATCCCGCCAAGTAAAACAGGCACATCTGGAAAGGCTTCACGACAACGCTGACAGTACACCGTAGCTGCACGGTCAGGACGTTTATTCGGCTGATTGTCTGGCGAATAAGCATCATCAGAACGGATTTTACGGTCTGCGGTATAGCGGTTGATCATCGAGTCCATATTGCCCGCGGTAACACCCCAAGCAATGGTCGGCTTCCCTAGTACCCGAAAAGATTCCACATTGGTCCAGTCTGGTTGGGCGATGATCCCGACACGAAAGCCCTGCGCCTCAAGCACACGACCAATCACGCCCGATACAAAAGAGGGATGATCAATATAAGCATCACCACAAACCAAAATAAAATCGCAGGCATCCCAACCAAGCTGATCCATTTCTTCGCGTGACATCGGCAAAAATGGCGCAGGCTCAAAACATGACGCCCAATATTTGTCGTAATCAAACAACGCTTTGGGTGCGGTCTGAGCAGTATAAGCAGTAGACATGGCTTGCAATTCTCGGCTGGGAAGTGGAAGATCAAAAGTCGATCAAAGATGAAAGCCGACTATTTTAGCATGAATTCCATTCATCTTGCTTGATTAAAAAACACACAAAATCAGCAAACTATTTTTATATCCTAAGTTGGTATCTGAATAAGAAAAGCATAAAGGGATAAGCCTAAAGCAATAATCCTGAATGCTTATCGCAGCGCTGTTGGTTTAATCTTTAAACGCCACGCACCATAAAGCGCCACACCCAAGACTGCAGTCATCACCCATGTCAGACCAGACCAGCCCCATTGTTCCCAAATCAGACCGCTACCACTACCGAGCAAACTCGAACCCATGTAGTAACTAAATAAATATAATGATGATCCCACTGCACGATACTGCAGGGCTTGAATCGACACCCAACTACTGGCGGTAGAATGTGCAGCAAAGAAGGCAAAGGTAAATAACACCAAGGCAGCCAATACAACGGCCAAATGTGCAATCGACATCAACCACAATGCAATCAACATCAAGACAATCACCATAGGCAATACTCGTTCACGCCCAATACGATTGCCCCAGCTTGCCGCACGCGGTGAACTATAAATACCCGCCAAATAGGCAATTGAAATCACCCCAATCCAAACTTGGGAAAGTTCAAATGGTTTAGCTAGTAAATAATAGCTAATGTAGTTGAAAATACTGACGAAACAGCCCATCAGCAAAAAGCCCTGTAAAAACAGGATTCTTAATTTACGATCTGCCAAATTGGCAACAAAAGCATCTCTGAACCGCGAGAAGCGAATCGGATACGCTGTAAAATTTTTCGATGCAGGAAGTAACATATAAAAGGTGATTGCAATTAGTAAATTCAAACCACCAATAATTAGGGTTGCCGCTTGCCAAGATATAAAATCGACCAAGACCCCAGCAATTAAACGTCCACCCATGCCACCAATGGCCGTACCCGAAATATACAGCCCCATGGCAAAACCAATGTCTTGCTGTCGAATTTCTTCACCAATATAGGTCATGGCGACCGCAGCAACACCGCTCACAGCAATGCCAATAAAAATTCGTGTGGTTAAAAAGAATGACCAGATTGGAAGTAAGGCACTCAGAATTAATAAAATGGCAGCTAAAAATAAAGCCAAAACCATAATAGGTTTACGCCCAAAACGATCTGAAATAAAGCCTGTGAAAAGCAAACCTATCGCCAAAGCCACAGTAGAAAATGACAGCGGGAAACTACTTTGGGTTGGTGTAACCGTAAAAAAATCGGCCAAAATAGGCATCATCGGTTGCACACAGTACAAGGTCGAAAAAGAAGCGAAACCCGCTAGAAACAACGAAAAAAGAATGGCTTTAAACGGCTTAGTACCATACTGAACATGAGATGCTGCAGCTAAATCAGACATATTTACTCCAATCACGCAATCAGTATACGCCTGTTTATGGACAAAAATAAGCTCGGTATTTTATCGTTTGCTCAAAATCAGCGTCAGTATCATTCATCACTTTGTCAGTTTTTGCTTACATGCACTGAAGCAAAATGAGGCTAGGCAGTATTTTGAGCTTACGGTATTCTTTAAAGCATAAGGAGACAGGATGTTTCCCAAACAGAAAACAACAATAATAGGTTTGAGCACCAGGATCGTGAGGTACGACAGGAGTTATACCTAAACACGAAATACAAAGAAACCCCGTCAGGATGATGGGGTTTCTTTTTATCTGTGTCTTGAGTATATAACTTTATCTATCATCACTTTCTATTTACACGCCCCATAATCAAAAAGTCCCCAAACAAGGTTGAGGACTTTTGAACTTAGCACATTACAAGTTTAAGCTTTGGCAGCAACTGCTTTGCCTGCTTTAATTTGCTCAGCTTCATCTTCACTCATAATCAAAGCAACCGCAATTGCAGTGATCAGCACTGGCAAACCTACTGCCATAAAGTTGAAGTGTGCAGGTAAATTCATACCCAATAAGCCGCCAATTAAGATTGGACCCACAATCGCACCCATACGACCAATGGCAGATGACCAGCCAATACCTGTTGAGCGTACCGCAAGTGGGTAATATTGTGCCACATAGCTATACAACAACATTTGTGAACCAATAGATGCTGCACCCGCCAAGAATACTAAGATGTAAAGTAAGAATTGATTAGATTGGAAGCCCATGAGGCTCATCACCAATGCACCCATGATTCCCAAGAACATCAATACAGGTTTTAAGTGGATACGGTCTGCTAAAATACCACCACCCACGATACCAACGACTGCACCTACGTTCATCACCATCATGAACATTAAGCTGTTGTCCATAGAATAGCCTGCCGCCATCATCAGTTTTGGCAACCAACTGCTGAGTGCATACATGGTTAATAGACAAGTAAAGAACGCTAACCAGAACAATAAAGTATTCACTGCACGACCGCGTTTGAACAAGCTCACCACGTTAGCAGCTTCAGGCACACCAACCTGATACAATTCAAAAGTGGTGTCTTCGGTAATTTTTAAATCTGGTGCTAAACGCGCTACGATTGGACGGGCTTGATCTTGCTTATTTTCTTTGACAATAAAGGTTAAAGATTCTGGCAAGAATTTCCAAATCACAGGCAATAAAAACAATGGGATACCTGCAATAAAGAACATGATTTCCCAGCCAAAACTTGGGGTAAACCATGAGCCAAGTAAGGCTGCCATTACACCACCTACAGCATAACCACTAAACATAGTAGTCACTAAGGTGCTACGCATGGTTTTAGGTGCATATTCAGAAGTTAAGGCCACAAGGTTTGGCATTACACCACCAATGCCTAAACCCGCCAAGAAACGTAAAATCGCAAACTCAGTTGGATTAGAGGCGAAGCCACCTGCAAAGGTTAAACCACTAAACAGAACGATACAGATCATGATGACTTTCTTACGACCAATTTTATCGGCCAAAGAACCAAAAATCATCGCGCCAAACATCATACCTGCCAATGCAGTACTCGCGAGCATCCCCGCCTGAACAGCACTCAAGCCCCACTCATCCATCAATAAGGGTAAAACGACCCCATTAATTGCCAAGTCATAGCCATCAAATAAAATGATCAGTAGACACCATGCCACGACATTGAAATGAAATGGTTTGAATTTTGCGTGATCGATGACATCATTCACGTTAATTGCTTGATGTGCCATTCCTCACCTCCTGTGAGTTTGTGTTTCAGTAAGCTTGAATAGCAATTTTTACAGTGAAGACTTTCATTTTTATCAGTCATCCATGTCCACTTTTGCTATTCAAGTAGATTGTGTAACTTTCACACAAAACACAAAAAATAAAAATTCAACATTAGTCTAAAACATTTTATTAATTATGGGTTTATTGTTATTTTAAACACAATAAAATGTGATTATTCTTCTTAATATTTTCTTTCCCGCATAAAAAACACCCTCAACGTGAGTTGAGGGTGTTTAGAATAATGAGCTGGCGATGACTTACTCTCACATGGGTAACCCCACACTACCATCAGCGCGAAGAGGTTTCACTTCTGAGTTCGGGAAGGGATCAGGTGGTTCACTCTTGCTATGGTCGCCAGCACAACTGTTTATGGACTTGTTCGGGTCTTAGTTACTCTGCTTTTGCATGTAATGCCTTACTTTGTTCCAAATGAGTTATTAACAGGTTGGCTATTGGGTCTGAATTTTATTGTTTAGCGTTAACTAAATCAAGATCAGTCTGAATTGACTGATTGGATTTGAATCGATTGAGCA